>DIUL01000140.1:0-11217 GCA_002422345.1 Acetobacteraceae bacterium UBA6159 | reverse complement strand
CCCCTCCCCTTGGTTCACGGCTGCCAGCCACGACACCGTATGCCCGGTGCGTTCCAGCTCCGCGGCCTGGGCTTCCAGCGTGTCGGTCGGGATGCCGTTTTCGGCCAGCAAACGGCGGTTCCCTAGGGCGTAGGGGATTCCCGCCACCGCCCCCACTACCCCCCGGCCGGCGACGGCGCGGAACCCATCAACCGGAACGGGGGTGACACCCGCCTCGGTTGCCCGGGTGCGGACGGCGCCGGCCAGGCTGTGTTCGCTGCCGGCCTGCAGGGACGCGGCGATCCGCAGCACGGCGTCGGGGTCCGCGCCGATGATGTCGGTGACCGATGGCTTGCCGAGCGTCAGGGTGCCGGTCTTGTCGAAGGCGACGATCTGGACGGCGTGCGCGCGTTCCAGCGCGGCGGCGTCGCGTATCAGGATGCCGCGGCGGGCGGCGACGCCGGTGCCGACCATGATCGCGGTGGGCGTCGCCAGGCCGAGCGCGCAGGGGCAGGCGATCACCAGGACGGCGACGGCATGCAGCAGCGCGTGCCCGCCATCCGCGCCGGCCAGCAGCCAGCCGCCGATGGTCACCAGGGCAATCACCAGCACGACCGGCACGAAGATGGCGCTGACCTGGTCCGCCAGGCGTTGCACGGGGGCCTTGGAGGCCTGGGCGGCCTCGATCATCCGCACGATGCGGGCGAGCATGGTCTCGGCGCCGACGGCCTTGGTCTCGATCACCAGGCGGCCATCGGTGTCGATCGCGCCAGCGGCGACGTGCGCGCCGGGGCCGGTATCCACGGGCAGGCTCTCCCCGGTCAGCATCGAGGCATCGATGGCCGCGTTGCCCTCGGTGACCACGCCATCGACGGGGATGCGTTCCCCGGGGCGGACGACGACGTGGTCGCCGGGGCGGACCTGGTCGATGGGGATGTCGGTCTCGGCCCCGTCGCGCAGAACGCGGGCGGTATCGGGACGCAGGCGCATCAGCGCACGGATGGCCGCGGCGGTCTGGCGGCGGGCGCGCCGTTCCAGCCATTTCCCGAACAGGATGAAGGTGATCAGGACGGCCGAGGACTCGAAATACAGGTCATGCGCGTGACCCGCGACAAGCCAGTTCCAGACCGAAAGCCCATAGGCGGCGGACGTGCCGAGGGCGACCAGCAGGTCCATGTTGCCCGACAGCGCGCGGGCGGCCTTCCAGCCGGCGACGTAGAAGCGCCAGCCCAGCCAGACCTGCACGGGGGTGGCGAGCGCCCATTGCGCCCAGGCGGGCAGCATCAGGGCGGGGACGATCATCCCGATCAACAGCGGCGCCGACAGGGCGGCGGCGGCCACCAGGTGGATCAGGTCGGTGCGGTCGTCCGCGGAGGTGTCGGGCAGGGGGGCTGACTCGACGACCTGGCTCGCCTCGTAGCCGGCTTTCTCGACGGCGCGGACCAAAGCGGGGATGTCGGCGGGGGCGCCGGTGAGGACATGGGCGCGTTCGGTGGCGAGGTTGACGCTGACCTCGGTGACGCCGGGAACGCGGGCGAGGACCTTTTCCACGCGGCTGACGCAGGCGGCGCAGGTCATGCCGCCGATCGCGAGGTCGACGGCCTTGGGGGGCGCGTCGCGGACCATGGTGTTCATGGGGGGAATAAGGGGTGGCGGTGGGGTGGGGTCAAGGCGGGGCCTGGGGCGGATTTCTCACCGGACATGGGGTTGGACCGTAGGAAAAATTCCTCGAAGGGTGATGGGCTGGGATCTGGGTGATGGAAACACCCCCCGCCGGTGCCCCCACGCCCCCTCTCCCCTTGCGGGAGAGGGTTGGGGTGAGGGGTAGGGTTCCCACTGCCCGTGCTGCCAAGCCCCCTCACCCCGGCCCTCTCCCGCAAGGGGAGAGGGGGCGTGGGGGCACCGACGGGGGTCGTGGTTGCAGCAAAACATGGGGCTGTCGTTCCCCCGTCTCCCACAAGGGGCGCCGGTATGCAGGGACGCATTTCAATCCCGCCGCCTACCACGGCAACAGGAAAATAGTCAAGAAAATCACCCCAGCCCCGTTCCCCGCGCAACCCCGTCTCGCAATGTCGGCGCGGGCCCTGATATGATAGGACGACAAAGGAATGAGCAGGAGACGACGGGAATGAGTGAGGAAGTCGCGACCCTGGGCGGTGGATGCTTCTGGTGCCTGGAAGCCGTGTTCAAGGAGCTGCGGGGCGTGACCTGGGTCATGTCCGGGTATGCGGCCGGGCAGGTGCCCAATCCGACCTACAAGGCCGTGTGCTCCGGCACCACGGGCCATGCCGAGGTGGTGCAGGTCAAGTTCGATCCGGCCGAACTCTCCTATGCCGATCTGCTGCGAGTGTTCTTCACCATCCACGACCCGACCACGCCCAACCGGCAGGGCAACGATATCGGGACGCAGTACCGCTCGATCATCCTGACCCATTCCGACGCCCAGAAGGCGACGGCCGAGGCGGTGATGAAGGAGATCGCGGACTCCGGCATCTGGCGCAACAAGCTCGTGACGCAGCTTGAACCGATCACGACCTTCTATGAGGCCGAGGAAGATCACCACGACTACTTCGCCCGCAACCCCTGGACCGGCTACTGCCAGGTCGTGGTGGCGCCGAAGGTGTCGAAGTTCCGCAAGCAATTCACCGACCGGCTCAAGAAATAAGAGAGCAGCCCCGATGGACCTGAGCTTCACCGATGACGAACGCGCCTTCCGCCAGGAAATGCGCCAGTTCTTCCGCACCAAGATCCCCGACAGCATCCGCGCCAAGGTTGCCGAGGGCGAGGGCCTGACCAAGGACGACCTGGTCACCTCGCAGCGGATCATGAACGACCATGGCCTGGCCACGGTGAACTGGCCGGTGGCCTGGGGCGGCAAGGACTGGTCGCCGGTGCAGGTCTATCTGTACCAGGACGAGATGCAGCAGGCCAACGCGCCGACGCCGATCGCCTTCAACGTGTCGATGGTCGGGCCGGTGATCGCGCAGTTCGGGTCGGAGGAGATCAAGGCCCGCTTTCTGCCCAAGACCGCGAGCGCCGAAATCTTCTGGTGCCAGGGCTTCTCCGAGCCCGGGTCGGGGTCCGACCTCGCGTCACTGCGGACCCGTGCGGAACGCAAGGGCGACAAGTATGTCGTCAACGGCCAGAAGATCTGGACCACGCTGGGTCACTACGGCGACTGGATCTTCTGCCTCTGCCGCACCGATCCCACCGCCAAGGCGCAGGAGGGGATTTCGTTCATCCTGATCGACATGAACAACCCCGGCATCACCGTCCGCCCGATCTACCTGATCGATGGCGGGCGCGAGGTGAACGAGGTGTTCTTCGACAATGTCGAGGTCCCGGTCGAGAACCTCGTGGGCCAGGAGAACAAGGGCTGGGACTATGCCAAGTTCCTGCTTGGCAACGAACGGACGGGCATCGCGCGGGTCGGCATCTCCAAGGCCAAGGTCGCGCGGATCAAGGAACTCGCCGCGCTGGAAATGTCGGGCGGGCGGCCGCTGATCCACGACGAACGCTTCCGCGAAAAGCTGGCCGCGGTCGAGGTGGAGCTGAAGGCGCTGGAAATGACCCAGCTTCGCGTCGTCGCGGATGAGCGGAAGCTGGAGAAGGGCAAGCAGAACCCGGCTTCGTCGATCCTGAAGCTCAAGGGCTCCGTCATCCAGCAGCAGTTGACGGAATTGCTGATGGAGGTCGTGGGGCCCTACGCGATGCCGTACCAGCGCGATTTCGAGGGCCGGAACGAAGCCCCCGTCGGCCCGGAATACGCGACCGAGGCGGCGCCGATGTATTTCAATTACCGCAAGGTCTCGATCTACGGCGGTTCGAACGAAATCCAGCGGAATATCATCTCGAAGGCGATCCTGGGGCTTTAGGCCGGCCTGTTTCCTCTCTCCCCCGTCATCCTCGGGCTTGACCCGAGGACCGCCCAGGACACCGAGCCCAAGGCCCAGCAGGGCCACGCCCTGGCCCGGTGCGCCGAGCGATGGTCGGGTCAAGCCCGACCATGACGGAGAAAGAGGTGAGGCTTCCGCATCCCGATCGCCTGTCATCAATCCCGGCCTTGGCGCCAGCCTGCCTTGTCCGGTGATACGTCTTTGAAGGACCCACCATGGACTTCGATCTCTCCGACGACCAACGCCTGCTGAAGGACAGCGTCGACCGCCTGATCGCGGACAAGTACCAGTTCACCCAGCGCAAGAAATACCAGGCCGAACCCACCGGCTACGCGGCCGAGAACTGGGAGGCGCTGGCCGAACTCGGCCTGCTGGGCCTGCCGTTCGAGGAAACCCTCGGCGGCTTCGGCGGCGGCGCGGTGGAGACCATGATCGTCATGGAATCCTTCGGCCGCGGCCTGGTGCTGGAACCCTTCTTCGCCACCATCATCCTGGGCGGCGGGCTGCTCCGGCGCGCCGGATCGGCGGAGCTGCGCGGCGCGCTGGTGCCGCGGATCGTGGCGGGCAAGCTCAAGCTCGCCTTCGCGCATGTCGAGCGGCATTCCCGCTATGACCTGCATGACGTGATGACGACCGCCCGCAAGGACGGCTCCGCCTGGGTGCTGGATGGGGCGAAAAGCGTGGTGCTGCATGGCGATGCGGCCGACATGATCCTGGTGACCGCCCGCACCGCGGGGGCGCAGCGGGATCGCGACGGCGTCGGCCTGTTTCTGGTCGATGCCCGCGCGCCGGGCGTGACGCGCCGTGGCTACCCGACGCAGGACGGACTGCGGGCGGCCGAGGTTACGCTGACCGGCGTGCGCGCCGACCAGTGCCTGGGCACCAGCGCCTTGCCGATCATCGAGCATGTGGTCGACGAGGCGATCGCGGCTTTGTGCGCCGAGGCGGTGGGCGCGATGCAGGTCATGAACGAGATGACCCTTGAATACCTGAAGACCCGCAAGCAGTTCGGCCGCACGATCGGCTCGTTCCAGGTGTTGCAGCACCGTGCCGTCGACATGCTGACCGAGCTGGAACAGGCGCGCGGCATGGCGATGTATGCAACGGTCATGTCCACCGAGGCCGACCCGGTGGAGCGCCGGCGCGCGATCTCGGCCGCGAAGGTGCAGATCGGCAAGTCCGGCCGGCATATCGGGCAGGAGGCGGTGCAGCTTCATGGCGGCATCGGCATGACCGCGGAATACGCCGTCGGGCATTACTTCAAGCGGATGACCGTGATCGACCAGCTTTACGGGGATGCCGACACGCATCTGCGGCAACTGGCGCGTCTCGGCGGGCTGTTCGGCCACGCGGCATGACGCCGACCGTCCTGCTCGACCTGGACGGCACGCTGTCGGATTCCAAGCCCGGGATCGCGGGGTGCTTCCGGTTCACGCTGTCCCAGTTGGGGCATGATCCGGATTCCGCCGGCGATCTCTCCTGGGCCGTCGGGCCGCCGATCGCGACGTCTCTGGGCCGGCTGCTGGCCCCGTTCGGCGATGACCGGGTGGCGGAGGGGCTGGCGATCTACCGCGCCCGGTATTCCGAGGTTGCGCTGTACGACTGCTCGGTGTTTCCGGGCGTGGTCGGGATGCTGGATGGGCTGCGGGATGCCGGGTTGCCGCTGTATATCGCGACGTCCAAGCGGCGGGACTTCGCGGAGCGGGTGATGGATCATTTGGGCCTGACCGCCTATGTCCGGCGCATCTACGGCGCCGAACCGGGCGGCGGGCTGGACGAGAAATACGACCTGCTGGCCCATATCCTGAAGACCGGGGCACTCGATCCGGCGGCCACCATCATGGTCGGCGACCGGCTGCACGACATCCACGCGGCGAAGATCAACGCGCTGCGCTCGGTTGGGGTGCTGTGGGGTTATGGAGGAGCGGCGGAACTGACCGAGGCGGGGGCCGATCACCTGGCCGAGGTGCCAGCCCAGGTGGTCCGGTTGGTCCAAGGGGCCTGACTGAAAGCCCATGGCGGCGAGGGGACGGGCGTAATCCCTACTCCCTCCCCCCTTGAGGGGGAGGGCCGGGGTGGGGGGTAAGCAGCGGCACGGACCTTTGGGTGATCGCCGCATAGACGCTGGCATACACGCCAACCCAGCGACTGGGGCGCGAGCACCCCTCCCCCCAACCCCCTCCCTCAAGGGGAGGGGGAGACAGCCACTACCTACCCCCCCAACTTCTCCGCCTCGGCGTCCGAGAACCCCCAGGCCTTCAGCGTATCCCGCGCCTTCACCGTCCCCGCCGGGGTCGGGTGCGCCAGCGGAGTCCCCTGGAACCGCGGTGCCGGCGCCGGCTGGCGCATGCCGCCCACGTCGATGAACGCGTTCCGCGCCACGTTGTGCGGATGGGTATGCGCTTCCTCCATCGACAGAACGGGGGCGAAGCAGACATCCGTCCCCTCCAGAACCGAGCACCAATGGGCGCGGGTCTTCGTCTTGAACAACGCGGTCAGCCGGTCCTTCACCGCCGGCCAATGCGCCCGGTCGCGCTGTGGCGGCATGGTGGCCGGGTCGATCTCCAGCCGTTGCAGCAACTCCGCATGGAACTTCATCTCGATCGATGCGATCGAAATGAATTCGCCATCCGAGCACTCATAGACCTCGTAGAAATACGAGCCGGAATCGAGCTGGTTCTCCCCACGCGGCGCCGGCAGCCGCCCGCCGGCCTTCATCGCGTAGATCGGCGTCATCAGCGACAGCGCGCCATCCACCATCGCCGCGTCGACCACCTGGCCCTTGCCCGTGCTGCGCGCCGAGATGATCCCCGCCAGCAGCCCCGTGATCAGGTACAGCGACCCGCCGCCATAGTCCCCCACCAGGTTCAGCGGCGGCGTCGGCTTCTGCCCCGCACGCCCGATCGCATGCAGCGCCCCGGTCAGCGCGATGTAGTTCAGGTCATGGCCGGCGGCGAGCGCCAGCGGCCCCTCCTGCCCCCACCCGGTCACCCGGCCGAACACCAGTTTCGGGTTCCGCTTCAGGCAGACATCGGGGCCAAGGCCGAGGCGTTCCATGACACCAGGCCGGAACCCCTCGATCAGCGCGTCTGCCCCCTCGATCAGGCGCAGCACGACCTCGATCGATTCCGGCTTCTTCAGATCGAGCGCGATGGCCGACCGGCTGCGCTTGGTGAACTCGAACTCCTCGGCCATCGGCACGCCGAGGTCGGCCGGGGCGGTGCGGTCGATGCGCAGGATGGTGGCCCCCATGTCGGCCAGCATCATCGACGCCATCGGCGCCGGTCCGATGCCCGCGAATTCAACGATCTTCACGCCTGCCAAGGGTCCCATCGGCGTTTCCTCACTCGGGGTTGTTTCTGGCGGTCATTAAGGCGCCTCCCGCCCCCTCTCGCAACCCTGGCGGGACGGGCCTATCTTGTCGGCATGGACCTAGATTTCTCCGAAGACGAAATCCGTCGCTACTCGCGCCATATCCTGTTGCAGGAAGTGGGCGGGATCGGTCAGGCGAAGCTGAAGGCCGCGCGCGTGCTGTTGATGGGCGCCGGCGGCCTGGGTTCGCCTCTCGCGCTGTACCTGGCCGCGGCCGGCATCGGCACGCTGGGCATCGTCGATGACGACACGGTGGAGATCTCCAATCTCCAGCGCCAGATCGCCCACACCACGGCGCGGATCGGCGTCGGCAAGGCGGTCTCGGCGGCCGAGGCGGCGCTGGCGATCAACCCCGAAGTGAAGATCGAAACCCACCCCTTCCGCCTGAACGCCGACAACGCGCTGGACCTGATCAGCCGCTACGACCTGGTCTGCGACGGCACCGACAATTTCAACACCCGCTTCCTGATCGCCGACGCCTGCGCGCTGGCGAAGAAGACGCTCGTCTCCGCCGCCGTCCTGCGGTTCGAGGGGCAGTTGTCCACGTTCAAGCCGCATGAGGGCGGCCCGTGCTACCGCTGCCTGTATCCCGAACCCCCGCCCGCCGGCGTGGTGCCGAGTTGCAGTGAGGCCGGGGTCCTGGGCGCCGTCACCGGCGTCATGGGCACGTTGCAGGCAACCGAGGTGCTGAAGGAAATCATCGGCATCGGCGACACCATGTCCGGCCGGCTGCTGGTGTGGGATGGCCTGGCGACGCGGTTCCGCACGATCAAGCTGCGCCCCGATCCGCATTGCGCCCTGTGCGGGCCGGAGGCGACGATCAAGGACCTGTCCGCTCACACCGATACATCAGGCCCCGTCTGTGCGGTCTGACCTCCCGCTCGGCGTCCTGCTGATGTCCGGCGCGCATGACCGCGCGCACTACGCCTTCGTCGTCGCCGCCGGCGCCGCGGCCCTGGGCCGCCCCGTGGTGCTGTTCGCCACCAATGCCGGCTGCCATGCCCTGTTCTCCGACTGGTCGGGCCTGACCGATGCCGGCCGTGACGCGCGGGTCGAGGCCGTGGGCGTCGCCGGGATCGACATCCTGCGGGAGGCCAGCATCGAACTCGGGGTCCGCCTGATCGCCTGCGAGTCCGGCCTCCGCGCCGAGGGCCTGGACGCCGCTCGCCTGGTCCCGGGGGTGGAGATCGCGGGCGTGGCGACGTTCCTCTCGGCCGTGGGCCTGGGGCAGATCGTCACGATCTGACAGCGCTTGCGCGTGCGGGCTCCGCTCGGGTCCACTCGTCCTGGCCGGGCCTGACCCGGCCATCGCCTGGGATGCCGACGGTTGGTATCGCGCTTAATCGCAAGCGCTAGCGTGCTCGGCGATGGGCGGGTCAGGCCCGCCCAGGACGAAAAGGACCAGGCGCGACCGCCGAACACGATCTGACCCTGCCCCTTCTGGCATCCGCCCGCCTGTTGTTCTATCGACGCGCCAGGAACCTGACCGGATAGGGCACGGATGCCACCGACCGACCAGACGCAGACCCGGGACGCCACCTGAATGGACCACATGCCCGGCCTGCATGACGTGACCCCGCGTCAGCAGCAGATCATGGAACAGGCCAGCGCGCTCGCCCGCGTGCTGGAAGCGCGGGTCACCGACAATGACCTGACCTCGGTCTTTCCGATGGAGAATTTCCGCGACCTGCACGAATCCGGCTACCTCCGCCTGGCCCTGCCGGTCGCCCATGGCGGCGCCGGCGCCAACGTGTTCGAGATGGTGCTGGCGCAGGAAATCCTGGGGCGGGCCGATGCCTCCACGGCGCTGGTCTGCGGCATGAACCTCAGCCTGATGGGCCGCGTTCTGGACAACCAGGCCTGGCCCGAGCCGGTCCTGGCCGAAATCTGCCAGACGCTCGCCCGCGACGGCGGCACGATCAACAACTGCGTGACCGAGGCCGATCTCGGCAGCATCTCCCGCGGCGGCCTGCCGGCCATGACGGCCGAGGCCACCGACGGCGGCTGGCTGTTAAGCGGGCGGAAGATCTTCGTCACCGGCGCCCCGGCCTTGCGCTTCCTGGCCACCGCGACCGTGCTGCCGCCCTCCGACGACCACCCCACCGGCCAACTGGCACATGCCCTGGTCGAGGGCGGAACCCCCGGCCTCTCCATCGTCGACACCTGGTCCGGTGCGCTCGGCCTGCGCGGCTGCGGCAATTACGACGTCGTCTACGAACGCGTCTTCGTGCCCGCCCATCGGATCGTGGAGGCACTGCCGATCGGCCAGCACCGCCGCCCGCAGGGCGGCAGCGCCTGGGCCTTGCCCCTGGCCGCCATCGCTTTGGGCATCGGGCAGGCGGCCTGCGACACGGCGTGCCATTACGCGAACAACCGGGTGCCGTCCGGCCTCGGCCAGCCGATCGCGACCCAGCCGCATATCCAGAACTGGATCGGCCAGATGGACATGCAGTTGCGTGCGGCTCGGTCGGTCCTGCACGAAACGGCGCGGGCCTGCGTCGCCGGGAAAATCACCGGGGCCGCCATCACCCCCGCCGTCGCCGCTGCCAAATACCTCTGCACCAACGCCGCCTGCGCCGTGACCGAAATCGCGCTGCGGGTCGCCGGCGGGTTCAGCATGACCCGTGCCCTGCCGCTGGAGCGGTATTTTCGCGACGCCCGCGGCGGGTTGTTCCAGCCGCCCCAGGACGACCTTGCCCTCATGATGATCGGACGCGTGGCCATGGACGCCGAGAAAGCGCGGAACCCGGCATGAACCGCCTGACCCTGTGGCGCCGTCTGGCCGCGGCCTGGTTCGCCGACCGCCGCCAGTTCCGATTCGCCGGCCTGCCGCGCACCTGCCCGATCTGCGGCTACCACGGCATGTTCATCAATGTCGGCCATCCGCCGCGCTGGGCGGCCCGCTGCCTGAATTGCGGCTCGCGGGAGCGGCATCGCCTGCTGCATCTGTGGGTGACCCAGGACGGCGGCGACCGGCTGGCCGGCAAGCGCATCCTGCATTTCGCGCCGGAGAAGGTGGTCATGCGGCAGATGCGCGGGAACCCTCTGTATGAGACGGCCGACCTGATGCAGGCGGGGGTGACGCACCAGGTGGACATCACGAAGGTGGCGCTGCCCGACGCCTCCTACGACGTGGTCATGGCGCATCACGTGCTGGAACACATTCCCGACGACCGGCAGGCGATGCGGGAGCTGTTTCGCCTGCTCAAGCCCGGCGGGATCGCGCTGCTGTCCGTGCCGATCAACCCGACACGGTATGAGACGCATGAGAACCCGGCGATTACGGCGGCCGATGCCCGCTGGGCGCATTTCAGCGCGCATGACCATGTCCGTTACTACGGGATGGATTTCGCGGACCGGCTGAAGGAGGTGGGTTTCGCGGTGGAAACCTTCCGCATGGGGCCGGATGACGAAGTCCGCTACGCCCTGCTGCGGGATGAGTGGATCACGATCGCGACCCGGCCCGCCGCCTGATCCCTCTGTTCCAGCGGCGTTTTCTTCCCCGCTTCGCCTGCGATCGTCGGTTTCGTTAACGGATTCTTCGTACTTCCCCGCCACTGTGGCGGCATGGGATCGATTGAACTGAGTCTCATCGCCGTGACGGCCGTGTCTGTCGCCGTGATGCTGGGAATGACCGTGATCACCACGCGGGCCGGCCTGGCCTTGTCCCGCGCGAGAACCGACCGCGATCGCGCCGTGATGGCCGAGGCCGCGACGATGCGCGTCCTGCGGATGTCGGTGGCCGACCTGCGGGCCGACACGATGCGGCTGCTGGGTTTCGCCGAACGCCTGGTGGAGCCGAACCAGGAACCGCCGTCCGATGTCGCCGGCATCCTGGCCATGACGCAGCAGTTGCTGGGCCACACGGATGACATGCAGGACTATGCCGTGCCCTCGGCCTCAACGCGGCGGCTGGAGCCGGAGACGCTGTCTCTGCGCCCGTTGATCGTAACCGCTGCGAGCACCTCAC
>DIUL01000098.1 GCA_002422345.1 Acetobacteraceae bacterium UBA6159 | reverse complement strand
TCCCCCTCAAGGGGGGAGGGGGTGGACCATCGAGCGCCGGCGAGTCGCCCACGGCTGGTGAGGTCAGACCCAGCGCCCGGGGCAACGCCACGCGGGTGAAGTAGCCGTCCTCCATGAAGAAGGGGACGATGTGGATTGTCGGGGCGGACAAGGCTGCCAGAGCGTCGGCCGGGGTTGGGGTGCCGGCCAGGAAGCCGACCGCGATCTCCGCGAAGCGGCCGGTGGCCCGCAATGCCTCGGCCTGCGCCTCCAACTCCCGGCCCGCGTCGGCGTAGCGGGCGGAGCCGTGGCCGATCAGCAGCAGTGCCTCCACGCGGCCGGGTCCGTCCGTCCGCGTGGCGGGCATCATCGCCTCAGGCGCGGGCTTCGGTTTCCGCCGGCGGGAAGTTGCATTCCACCGCGATGCCGTCCGGATCGTAGTAGAACAACTGCGTCATGTTCATGCGCGGCAGCACACGCTCATCATAGGTGATCCCGCGGCGCGCCAGGTCGGCCTTCATGTCCTTCAGCCCGACGCAGGAGAACGCGATGTGGTCCAGCCGCCCGGTCTTGGCCGGATAGGACGGGCCATCGGGGATCACCGGATCGATCGCGCGATAGCCCAGCAGATGCACGGTCGGCACGCCGCCGCAGTACAGCCAGTAGCCGGGGAACCCCAGCGGCGGGCGGTCACCCACCGTCAGGCCGACGACATCGCAGTAGAAGTTCTTCGTCCGCTCCAGATCGCGGGTGATGATCGTGTAGTGGTTCAGCGATTGCGCGGGCATCAGTAGTTCCCCTTCAGAATTGGTTCTCGGGTTTAAGGCCGAACAGCAACTGCCCGACCGTCTCGTAGTGGAGCTGACGCCCCTGCGCCTGCTGGGCGACCGTGTGCATGTCGCGCAGCCGGCGTTCATAGGGATGATCCTCGAACACCGCGATTGAGCCAACCGCGTGGTACAGCGTGTTCACCACCTCCCGCGCCTGCTGGATCGCCCAGGTGGACGCGAGGCGGATCATCATCCGATCATTTTCCGTCATCTCCCCGGTCTGCTCAATGTGCTCCCACGCCTCATCGACGGTCGTGTGCAGATTGAGCCTGGCGGAACGATGCCGGGCGACGCATTGGGCAAGCTGGGACTGGACGACGTTGTTCTCCCGCATCGGCTTGCTGGCGCCGCGGGCGACCTTGGCGGTGGGCAGGCTCAGGAACGCGTCGATCATGCCCTTGGCGATGCCAAGCCCCACCCCGCCGAATCCGATCGAGTAGAGCTGGCCGGAGGTGAACCGATACAGCAGGCTGTCGGTCTGCCGGTACTTCGGGTGGTCGCGATGCATCACGTGCGACATCGGCACGAACAGGTTGTCCACCGAATACTGGTTCGACGCCGTGCCACGCAGCCCGATCGTGTTCCAGATATCGGTCATCGTCGTGCTCGATCGCGGGAACAGGAAGGTCAGCAGCTCCTTCGTATCTGCCGTGCGGATATGGGCGCCGAGCCAGGTTGCGTTCTGGCTGCCGCTGGCGAAACGCCAGGTGCCGGTGACGCGATAGCCGCCCTCGACGGGGATCGCCTCGAACGGCCCAGGGGGCCCCCAGGCGAGGATGCCGTCCACAGTCCCGAACATCTCCTGCGCGACCGCAGGCGGCAGATAGGCGGCCGAGGTCGAGCATCCGTTGCTCTGGCAGACCACCCAGGCCGTGGAGGCGTCGATCGAGGAGATCGTTTCCGTCACCATCGCGAAGGTCTTGGGATGCAGTTCCATCCCGCCGACTTCCTTGGGCTTCAGCATCCGGAAGAAGCCGCCGGATTTCAGGGCCGCGACGACGTTGGGGGTCAGTTCGCGGCGTTCGTTGAACTGGTCCGCCTCCTTCTCGATCAGAGGCCGCAGATCGTGCGCGCGTTGGACCTGTTCGTGAAGCTGCGTCATCGCCGGACCCTTTGCGCCTGTCTGAGCGGCAGTACAAAGGGCCGGCGCGCCCGCGTCAAGCTGGGGTGGGGTATTGGCGGCGATAGGCCTCGGTCAGCGCGTCATCCAGGCGGCGGCCGGGTTGAAACGCAGTCATCCCATCCGGCACGGGCAGGGATGGATCGAGCCTTGGGCAAGGCTCGATCGCGCCCAGGACCTGCTGGATCGGGATGCGCGCGGCCCAGATCGGCAAAGCGTAGTCTTCCTCATCATCGCTGACATGGGTTTCGCGGATCTTGGCCGAGGCCTGCTCGATCTCCATCACGATGAAGCCGGTCGCCTTGATCTCCTGCGTCGTCGGCGGGCGGAGTTCCACCGACCGGCCCGGGAAGAAGCGGTCGACGAAGCCATCGATGGCGCGGCGGTGTTCGGCCGGATCGTCGATCCGGTGCGCCTGGCCGAACGCCATGACGGAGCGGTAGTTGACCGAGTGGTGGAAGGCGCTGCGGGCCAGCACCAGCGCATCGAGATGCGTCACCGTCAGGCACACCGGCACGCCCTGCCCCTGGAACCGTACCATCCGGCTGGCCGAGGAACCGTGCCAATATAGCCGGTCGTCCTCTCGCCAGAACGCGGTCGGGGTGCAGAAGGGCTGGCCGTCGACGACGTAGGCGATATGCGCGACCAAAGCGGCGTCGAGCACCGCGTGGACCGTGGCCTTGTCGTAGCGGCCGCGTTCATGCCGCCGGACCACGCGGTTGCGCCGGTCGATGGGGTAGCTCGGGGTGTCGTCGTCCATGGGGCTGCCTCCTCAGGATATCGCGGCACCATGCCGCCGGCGCAGCCGTGACCCGAGGGCCAATTGGTTTGATCCATTCCGT
Organism: Acetobacteraceae bacterium UBA6159; assembly: GCA_002422345.1. Classification (GTDB taxonomy): domain Bacteria; phylum Pseudomonadota; class Alphaproteobacteria; order Acetobacterales; family Acetobacteraceae; genus Rhodopila. Next base: position 25,089 of record DIUL01000098.1, on the reverse strand, counting down.
ACCAATCGACGTAGTCGATCAGTCCGATCCAGCGGCTGTCTTGCCGGTTCCCCATTGCGGCCCTATGTCCCCAGCATGCGCCGAAGGCTGATGGCCCTTCTCTGGATACTCTGCGCGCTCACCCTGCCGGCGGGCGTAGTGCTGGAATCCGTCTGCCGCATCGCCATGCCCGATCATCACCAGGCCGCGATGACGGACGACCACGCGGCCCATCACGGCGATCCCGACCCACACGAGCGCCACAACACCCCCAGCCCCGCCTGCTGCCACGCATTCGCGGCCCAGTTCGTCGGCCTGCCGTCCCGCGATGACCCGGGCAGCCCGGTCCCAGCCGTTGGCCTCGCGCTCTACTGGACCTCCAATCCTCTCCCCCACGGACGCGCCATCCTCCCCGCGCTCGGCCCTCCCCGCGCATTGGTCTGACCACGGGCCTGGGCGGAGACGCCACAGGTCGTTGATCCCGCATCGAACATGCCGAACCGCCACGCGCGACCGCCCTGAGCGCGGCCGAGCCGATTGGAAACACCCATGCGCGCTTTCACCCTTCCCCACGTTGCCCTGCTGCTCCTCGCCACCGCCTGTGCGCCACAGCCGCCCGCACCGCCGGCCACGCCCCCGGTCGGCATCGACCTTGGAGCCGCCGCTGGCCAGCGCGCCACCGCGCCAGCCGCCACCGATCCCCACGCCCATCACGCGGCCGCCACCCCGGCCGGCGTACCCGGCCACGGGACGATTGACACGATCGATCCCGGCCGTCGCCGTGTCACCCTGGCACACGACCCCATGCCGGAAATCGGCTGGCCGGCCATGACGATGGTCTTCCCCGTCCCGGCCGCGGTCGACCTGCGGCGGTTCAAGCCTGGCGATCATGTGAACTTCACCCTGCGTCCGGGCCAGGGCGGCACTTACGACCTGATCGACCTCCGCCCCGGCGATCACTGAGGCACGATCATGACAGATCACCGCATCCGTCCGTCCGGTCACCCCGGACGGCGAGGGGTCCTGCTCGGCCTGGCCGCCACGGCCGCGACCCCCGCATGGGCCAACAGCCCACCCGTCCTGTCCGGCACCGATTTCGCGCTGGAGGTCGGGACCCTGCCCGTCAACATCACCGGCCGGTCCCGCATCGCCACGGTGGTGAACGGCCAGATGCCGGCGCCCATCCTGCGCTGGAAAGAAGGCGATGCCGTCACCCTGCGCGTCACCAACCGGCTGGACCAGGACACCTCGATCCATTGGCACGGCATCCGCACGCCCTATCGGATGGATGGCGTCCCCGGCCTCAGCTTCCCCGGCATCAGGCCCGGGGAAACCTTCACCTATCGGTTCGAGGTGCCGCAGCACGGGACCTATTGGTACCACGCCCATTCCGGCTTCCAGGAACAGACCGGCCTCTACGGCGCGATCGTCGTCGACCCGCGCGCCGGCTACCGCCAGGGCTTCGACCGGGACTACGTGGTGCTGCTGTCGGACTGGAGCGACGAAAGCCCCGCCCGCATCTTCAGCAAGCTGAAGTTCCAGGCCGACGTCTACAACAACAACCAGCGCACCGTGGCTGACTTCGTGGCCGATGTCGGGCGGGTGGGCCTCGGCGCGACATTGGCCGACCGGCGCGACTGGGGGGAGATGCGGATGGCCCCGACCGACATCCTGGATGTCACCTCGGCCACCTACACCTACCTGATGAACGGCCACACAGCGGCATCGAACTGGACCGCACTGTTCCGCCCCGGAGAGCGTGTGCGGCTGCGCTTCATCAACGCCGGTGCGATGACGATGTTCGACATCCGCATCCCCGGCCTGGCCATGACCGTGGTGCAGGCCGACGGCAACGACGTCGAACCCGTCGAGATCGACGAATTCCGCATCGGCGCCGCCGAGACCTACGACGTCATCGTCTCCCCGCGAGAGGACCGGGCCTATCCGATCTTCGCCCAGGCCCAGAACCGCACGGGCTTCGCCGCCGGCACGCTGGCCCCAAGGGCGGGCATGAGCGCCCCGATCCCACCGCTCGATCCCCCGCCGCTGCGGACGATGGGGGACATGGGCATGGACCACGGGTCCCACGCCCATGGGCACGGCGCGATGTCCGACGGCCCCGCCTTGGGCGTCTCGGTCGACAACGTCGCCGCCATGGTAACCGCCCGGGTCCAGGAACCCGGCGCCGGCCTGGGGTTGGAAGGCCGGCGCGCCCTGACATACGCCGATCTACGCTCGCCCTTCCCGGCCCCGGACCAACGCCCTCCCTCCCGCGACATCGTGCTGCGCCTGACCGGCAACATGCACCGCTTCATCTGGGGCTTCGACGGCCGCAAATACGCCGAGGCCGAACCCATCCACCTTCGCCTGAACGAACGCGTCCGCTTCGTCCTGATCAACGACACGATGATGGACCACCCGATCCACCTGCACGGCCTCTGGAGCGAGGTGGAAAACGGCCAGGGCGAGCGCCGCCCGATCAAGCACACCGTCCTGGTCAAGCCGGCCGAACGCCTGACGTTCCTGGTCACCGCCGACCTGCCAGGGCGCTGGGCCTTCCACTGCCACCTGCTCTACCACATGGAAGCCGGCATGTTCCGGGAGGTGCGGGTATCATGATGATCCTCCGCATATGCACCCTGACCCTGCTGCTCACCGCCCCAGCCCTCGCCCAGCACAGCCATGACGCGCACGCCATGGACGGCGGCGTGCAGTCCCACGCGATCCTGGAACAGTTCGAGGGCCGGGTCGGCGCCCAGCCCAACGGCTTCCGCTGGCACGGCCAGGCCTGGATCGGCACCGACACCGACAAGCTCTGGGTCAAGTCCGAGGGCACGGTCTACGGCACCGGTCAGATAGACGACGGCCGGCACGAGCTGCTCTACAACCGCGCCCTCTCCACCTATTTCGACCTCCAGCTCGGCTTTCGCACCGACCAGGACTCTGGAACCGGCCGAAGCTGGGCGGCGGCGGGGGTCCGCGGCGTGCTGCCCTACTTCATCGAAACCGAGGCCACGCTCTACGCCAGCGACAACGGGCACTACGCCGCGCGCCTCGCCGCGTCCTACGATCTCCGCCTGACACAGAAACTGATCCTGCAACCGCAGATCGACGTTAACCTTTACAGCCGAGCCGATCCGGGCCGGCATATCGGCGCCGGCCTGTCCGGCATCGATGCCGGATTGCGCCTGCGGTACGAGATCGTGCCGGAGTTCGCCCCCTATATCGGCGTGGTCTACGGCGGCCGCCTGGGCCAGACCGCCCGCCTCGCGGCACAGGATGGCGACCCGGCGACGCAGATCCGCTTCGTGTTCGGCATACGAAGCTGGTTCTGAACCCGAAACCGCGATGACACGGCAGAATCTGCCCGGCGGTTAACCGACCGTTCACCTTTCCCGGGCACCCTGCGGGCGTGACAGAACGCCACGCACGCAGGGGCAAGATCGTCCGGATGACACGCAGACCGCGCAAAATACGCGAGAACCGCACATGAAGGCGCTGTTCGACGGGCTCCGCGCCCTTGGTCCCGCGCGCCTGGCCGCCATGGGCGCCGTCGCGATCGGCGTGCTGGGCCTGCTCGCGCTGCTGGTCGCGCGAGGCGGCAGCTCCGACCAGATGGCCCTGCTGTACGGCGACCTCGACCCGCGCGAAGCCGCGCAGGTGACCGAGCAACTGAACCGCCGCCACATCCGCTACAAGCTGGCCGGCGGAGGCACGCAAATCCTGGTGCCCGCCGACCAGATCCCCGACACCCGCCTGCTGCTGGCCCGCGAAGGCCTGCCCTCGGGCGGGTCGATCGGCTACGAGTTGTTCGATCGCGGCGACGGCCTGGCCTTCACCGAGTTCCAGCAGAAGATCAACGAAACCCGCGCGATGGAAGGTGAGATCGCCCGCACGATCCGCGCCATCCGCGGCGTGCGCCAGGCGCGCGTCCACCTCGTGCTGCCCCGCCGCGAACCCTTCGCCCGCGACCGCCAGGACTCCCAGGCCAGCGTCCTGCTGACCATGGTCGGGCAGAACCGCCTGGACCAGGAAGGCGTGCAGGCGATCCTCAACCTCGTCGCCGCCGCGGTGCCAGGCCTGCGGCCGCAGAACATCTCGGTCGTCGACTCGCGCGGCGACCTGCTCGCCCGCGCCGGCCAGCCCGTCACCCAGATGACCGCCGCCCTGTCGTCCGAGGAAGTCCGCCGCACGACCGAACTCCGCCTGTCGCGGGCGGTGGAGGAAATGCTGGAACGCAGCCTGGGCCCGGGCCGCGTCCGCGCCGAGACCACCGTGCGGATGAACTTCGACCGCGTGAACGAAACCCAGGAACGCTTCGACCCCGAAGGCCAGGTGGCCCGCAGCACGCAAAGCGTGACTCAGAACAGCAAGTCGACCGAACCCAGCGGCACCGTATCCGTCCAGAACAACCTGCCCAACGCCGATGCCGGCTCCCAAGGCGCTGGCTCGCAGGAGGCGCGCCAGGAAGAAACGACGAACTATGAGATCAGCAAGACCGTCCGCACCCTGATCCGCGAACAGCCGCAGATCGACCGCGTCACCATCGCCGTCATGATCGACGGCACCGAAGTCACCGGCCCGGACGGCAAGCGGACCTGGCAGCCGCGCCCGGCCGAGGAAATGACCGGCATCAACGCCCTGGTGAAAAGTGCGATCGGCTACGACGAACGCCGCGGCGACGTGGTGGAAGTCGTGAGCATGCGCTTCGCCGGCGCCGCCGAACCCGAAGCCGACACGAACGGGCTGTTCGGCCTGGGGTTGGAAAAGAACGACCTCGTGCGGCTGGCGCAGACCGCACTGTTCGGGCTGATCGGCCTGCTGGCCCTGCTGCTGGTGCTGCGCCCGATGATCCACCGCCTGACCGCGCTCGCCCCCGGCGGCGCCGCGGGCGGCCTGCCCGGCCTGCCCAGCCCGGATGGCAGCGGCGCGGGCACCATGATGGTCGGCGGCGTCAGCATGGTCATGGGACCGGGCGGCATCCCAATCCCCGCCCCCGCCGGCATGGGCCAACCGGGCCTGCCGGGCCCGGGCGGCGTCGCCGGCCTGATCGAGGATGAAAGCATGGTCAACCTGGCGCAGATCGAGGGGCAGATGCGCGCGTCCTCCCTCCGCAAACTCTCCGAACTGGTGGGCAAGCATCCCAACGAAACGCTGACGATCATGCGCGGCTGGATGGCACAGGAAAATGGCTGAGGCATCCCCCACCGACCTGCGTGGCCTGAAAGGCTCCCAGAAGGCCGCCATGCTGATGCTTGCCCTGGGCGAGGAGCACTGCACCCGCCTGTTCAGCATGATGCATGAAGACGAGATCAAGGAAATCTCCGCCGCCATGGCCCAGCTTGGCGCCATCCGCGCCGACGTGGTGGAGAAACTCTGCGCCGACTTCATGGACACCATGGGGTCGTCCGGAAATCTCGTCGGCAGCTTCGAAAGCACCGAACACCTTCTGATGAAGGCCCTGCCCCGTGATCGCGTCGCCCAGATCATGGAGGAAATCCGTGGTCCCGCCGGCCGGACCATGTGGGACAAGCTGGGCAACGTGCACGAGGAAGTGCTCGCGAACTACCTGAAGAACGAATACCCCCAGACCGTCGCCGTCGTGCTGTCCAAGGTGCGCGCCGACCACGCCGCCCGCGTGCTGACACTGCTGCCCGACGCCTTCGCGATGGAGGTCGTCATGCGGATGCTGCGGATGGAGACCGTGCAGAAAGACGTCCTCGATGGTGTCGAACGCACCCTGCGCTCGGAGTTCATGTCCAACCTCGCCCGCAGCACGCGTCGTGACGCCCACGAACTGATGGCCGACATCTTCAACAACCTCGATCGCGCCGCCGAAACCCGGTTCATCACGGGGCTGGAGGAACGCAACCGCGAAGCCGCCGAACGCATCAAGTCCCTGATGTTCACCTTCGACGACCTGCAACGCCTGTCCGGCGCCGCCGTCCAGGTGCTGCTGCGCGCGATCGAGAAGGACAAGCTGCCGGTCGCCCTCAAGGGCGCGTCGGAGAAAATCCGCGACCTGTTCCTCTCCAACCTCTCCGAACGCGCCGCAAAAATGCTCCGCGAGGACATGGAGGCGCTCGGCCCCGTCCGCGTCCGCGATGTCGATGAAGCGCAAGGGACCATCGTGCAACTCGCCAAGGAACTCGCCGCGCAAGGCCAGATCGAGATCAACAACGACAAGGACGATGAGGTGATCCAGTGATCCCACTGCCCGACATCGACGCGGCAGGCACCCGCGCATCGCCCTGGTCCGCTGACGGGGCCGGCTTCGAACTGGAAGACCACCCCGGCATCCGCCGCGTGCGGACCGCGCATGGCGGCCGGTCATTGTTCGATGAGGACTTCGACCGCCCGCCCCAGCCCGCCGCCCCGGCCGAACCGGAAATCATCGAGCCAACCTTCACCCTCGCGGAATACGAAGCCTGCCGCGAAGAAGCCTGGCGCGCCGGACAGGCCGCCGAACGCGACGCCATCCGTTGCGCGGAAGAAACCGCGACCCGCGACGCGTTGGCGTCCATCGCCGCGCAGCTCAACAACGCCCGGGCCGAGGCGGACCACGCCACCGAGGACTCCGCCGACGCCCTCGCCCGCCTCCTGCTCGATACGCTGGGCGTCCTGTTCCCCTCTTTGTGTGCCCGCTTCGGCGCGGCCGAGGCCGAGGGCCTGGTGCGCGCGATCCTGCCCGCCCTGCGCCAGGAGCCCCGCGCGACCATCCGGCTGCCGCCCGCCCTGATCCGGCAGGTCTCCGCCGTCATCGAACAGGCCGATCCCGATCTGCTGCTCCGCATCGATTTCGTTGCCGACGAAACCATGCCGCCGGGCGACATCCGCGTCACCTGGCGGAACGGAGAGGCAAGGCGCGACGCCGCCCTGCTGTGGACCGAAATCGGCGACATCCTGGGACAGGCCGGCTGGCCCACCGTCCCCGCGCGCACCCTGGAGTTGAACAATGTCGAATGACATGGACCTGGCCGAACTGGGCGATCCTACCGAACCCGGCGCCACACGCTCCCCCCGCGAGCTTGAAGCCGTCTATGACATCCCCGTCACCGTCAGCGCCGTCCTCGGCAAGACGACGATGCAGGTCAGCCAGTTGCTGAAGCTGGGACGCGGCGCCGTCGTCGAACTCGACCGCAAGCTGGGGGAGGCGATCGACATCTACGTCAACAATCGCCTGGTCGCGCGCGGAGAGGTCGTGATGGTCGACGACACCCGCCTGGGCGTGACGATGACGGAAATCGTCAAGGCCGACCGGGCGAACTCATGAAGGTCCTAATCATCGGGTCCCCGGGCGGCGATCTCGGCCAGGCCGCCCGGCTTGCCCGCGAGCGCGGCGCCAAACTGGATCACGCCGATACGCTCGACCACGCGCTGGGGCGGCTGCGGGTGGATGCCGGGATCGACCTGGTGCTGTGCGACGTCGCGCACGACATCGCCGGACTGATCCAGGCGCTGGCAGCCGAACGCATGGCGGTGCCCGTCGTCGCCTGCGGCACCGGCGACGATCCCGACGCCGCTCTGGACGCGATCAAGGCTGGCGCGCGGGAGTTCCTGCCCCTGCCGCCCGACGCCGACCTGATCGCCGCCATCCTGGAAGCGGCGTCCGGCGAAGGCCACGCCCTGATCGCGCGCGACCCGGCGATGCTCGCCACCATCAAGCGGGCCGAACAGGTAGCCCGCGCCGAGGCATCCGTCCTGATCACCGGCGAGTCCGGCACCGGCAAGGAAGTCCTGGCCCAGCACATCCACCGCCGCTCCCGGCGCTCCGGCGGCCCCTTCGTCGCGGTGAACTGCGCGGCGATCCCGGACAACCTGCTGGAATCGGAACTGTTCGGACACGAAAAGGGCGCGTTCTCCGGCGCCCTCGCCCGCCGCCTGGGCCGGTTCGAGGCAGCGAACAACGGCACCCTCCTGCTCGACGAAATCGGCGAGATGGACATCCGCCTGCAAGCCAAGCTGCTGCGCGCGGTGCAGGAGCGGGAGATCGACCGTCTGGGCGGCAACACGCCGGTCAAGGTCAGCGTCCGCATCCTGGCCGCCACCAACCGCGACCTGCGCGCCGAGGTCGCCCGCGGCACCTTCCGCGAAGACCTGTTCTTCCGCCTGAACGTCGTCACCCTGCCAATCCCGCCCTTGCGCGAACGCCCCGGCGACATCGCGGCCCTGGCCGATCATTTCGCCCGCAAATATGCCGAGGTGAACGGCCTGGCCTACCGCCCGCTCGCCCCGCTGGGCGAACGCCGCCTGCTGTCGCACGGCTGGCGCGGCAATGTGCGGGAGCTTGAGAACGTCATCCACCGGGCCGTCATTCTCGCCACCGGCGAAACGATCGGGCCGGAGGCGATCGATCTCGGCACCGAAACAACCCCCGCCCGCGCTGAACCATCCGGCCCCGGCGGCATCGCCAGTCTGATCGGGCGGCGGATGGAGGAAGTCGAGCGCGACCTGATCATCGAGACCCTGGGCCATACATTGGGCAACCGCACCCATGCTGCGACGATCCTCGGCATCTCGATCCGCGCGCTGCGGAACAAGCTGCGCGACTACGCCGAACAGGGCGTGCCCGTGCCGCCCCCCGCCACCGGCCTGGCGGCCTGAACGGCCATGGCGGGAATGGCCGACTTTGCGGAGCGCATGCCTGGCCTGACGGCTGGCCTCCGCCGCTTCGCGCCCGGCAGCGATATCGGCCTGGCCATCGGCGTCGTTCTGCTGCTCTCGGTCCTGGTCGTGCCGCTGCCGACCGTGCTGCTGGATGCCGGGCTGGCGATCTCGATCACCCTGTCCGTGCTGATGCTGATGGTCGCGCTGCTGCTGGTCCGGCCCCTGGATTTCACCAGCTTCCCGACCCTGCTGCTGTTGACCACCCTGCTGCGCCTGTCGCTGAACGTCGCGACAACCCGCCTGATCCTGTCGCATGGGAACGAGGGCCCGCTCGCCGCCGGCCATGTCGTCGCGGCCTTCGGCGGCTTCCTGATGGGCGGCGACGTCATCATCGGCCTGATCATCTTCATGATCCTGATGGTCGTGAACTTCATGGTCATCACCAAGGGGTCCGGCCGCATCGCGGAAGTCGCCGCCCGGTTCAGCCTCGATGCCATGCCCGGCAAGCAGATGGCGATCGACGCCGACCTGTCCGCCGGCATGATCGATGAGGCAACGGCCCGCCAGCGCCGCCGCGACCTGGAAGGCGAGAGCGGCTTCTACGGCGCCATGGACGGCGCCGCCAAATTCGTCCGCGGCGACGCCATCGCCGGCCTGATCATCACCGCGATCAACATCCTGGGCGGGCTGGCGATCGGCGTCCTGCGTCACAAGATGCCCTTCGCCGAGGCCGCCGCGACCTTCACCACCCTGACCGCCGGCGACGGCCTGGTGTCCCAGATCCCCGCTTTGCTCGTCTCCACCGCCGCCGGCATCGTGGTGACAAAGGGCGGCATGGAGGGTTCGGCCGACGCCGCCCTGATGCGGCAGTTGGGCGGCAACCCCAAGCCGCTCGCGATGGCCGCGGGCGCCGCCGCCGTGCTGGCGCTGATGCCCGGGCTGCCGACGCTGCCGTTCCTGGCGCTGGCGGGCCTGGCCGGCGGCGGCGCCTGGCTGCGCTTCCGCAATCCCGCGCCGCTGGAGGAGGAAGCCCCCGCCCAGGCCTTACCCAGCGAACCGCCGATCGCCGACGCGCTCCGCATCGACATGATCCGGTTGGAACTCGGCTACGGCCTGCTGGCCCTGGCCGGCGGCGACGCGCCCCGGCTGACCGAGCAGATCAAGGGCCTCCGCCGCTCGATCGCCGCCGAGATGGGGTTCATCCTGCCGCCCGTCCGCATCCAGGACAACATGGAACTCCCCGCCGATTCCTACGTGATCCGGGTGAAGGAGATCGAGGCCGGGCGCGGCGAACTGCGCCCGACCCGCCTGCTGGCGATGGACCCGCGCGGCGGCGTGCCGGCGGTGCCCGGGGAACAGACCCGCGAACCCGCCTTCGGCCTGCCCGCCTTGTGGATCGACCCGGCCGACAAGGAACAGGCCATGTTCCTGGGCTGCACCGTCGTCGATCCGTCCAGCGTGCTGACGACCCATCTGACCGAGATCACGCGGGAAAACGTCTCCGAGCTGCTGTCCTATGCCGAAACCCAGAAGCTGCTGGATGAGCTGCCGCGCGAGCACCAGAAGCTGGTCGCCGACCTCATCCCGTCGCAGTTCACCGTCGGCGGCGTGCAGCGCGTGCTGCAGACCCTGCTGGCCGAACGAGTGTCCGTCCGCGACCTGACAACGATCCTGGAAGGCATCCAGGAAGCCGCCGCCAGCCCCAATCGCTCCATCCAGGCCATCACCGCCCATGTGCGCGCCAGGCTGGCCCGCCAACTGAGCGACACCCACACGGCCGCGGGGGGCTATATCCCGCTGGTGACCCTGTCGCCGGAATGGGAAACCATCTTCGCCGAGGCCCTGGTCGGCCCGCCCGAGGACCGGCAGCTCGCCATCGCCCCCGGGAAGTTGCAGGACTTCATGCTGCGCCTGCGTGGCGTGTTCGAAGCGGCCTCCGCCAGCGGGGAAACCCCCGTCCTGCTGACCAGCGGCGGCATCCGCTTCCCCGTCCGCGCGATCGTCGAACGCGTGCGTCCGAACACGACCGTGCTGGCCCAGGCCGAAATCTCCCCCAAGGCGCGTATCCGCACGGTGGGGACGATATGATCCGGACCTACCCGATGAAGGCGCGCACCCCATGCGCCTGAAACTGTTCCGCGCCCCCACCGTCGCCGCCGCCATGGGCCAGGTGCGCGCCGCCTTCGGGGCCGATGCCCTGATCCTCGGCACCCGCCACCTGCCCGATGGGGTGGAGGTGACGGCCGCGCTGGAACCCGACCTCGCCCCGCCGGCCCCGCCCGATCCCGCCCGCCTCGCCGCCCTGCGCTTCCACGGCATCCCGGGGTCCTTGCACCCCGCCCTCGACCACGGTCCGCTGGAAGACGCGCTGACCGAGGCGCTGGCTTTCGCGCCCTTGCCCCTCGGCCCCGCCGACCCGCCCTTGCTGCTGGTCGGCCCGCCCGGCGCAGGGAAAACCCTGACGACCGTCCGCCTCGCGACCCGGCTGGTGATGGCCGGCACGCCGCCGATGGTGATCACCGCCGACGGCCAGCGCGCCGGGGCAACCGAGCAACTCGCGGCCTTCACCCGCCTGCTGCGGATCAACCTGGTTGTGGCCAGCCATCCTTTGACCCTGGCCCGCGCCTTGGTGCGGCGGACCACCGAGCCGACCCTGATCGACGGCCCCGGCACCGATCCTTTCGACCCGGCCGCCGCCGCCGATCTGCGCGCTTTGGCCGGGTCCGCCAACGCGACGATGACCCTGGTCCTGCCCGCCGGCCTCGACCCGGCCGAGGCCACCGACCTGGTGCTCGCCTATACCGAGATCGGCGCCCGGCTGCTGATCGTGACCCGCCTGGACCTGACGCGGCGGGTCGGCGCGGTGGTAGCCGCCGCCGCGACCGTGCGCCTGCCGCTGACCGAGGCCGGGATCGGCCCGGACGCCGCCGGCGGCCTGACGCCGCTGACCCCCGCGTTCCTCGCCGCCCGCATCATGCAAACCGGAATGCCTCGCCATGACCGACGCGCCGCCTGAGACCCCGACCGTGATCGCGATCGCTTCCGGCAAGGGGGGCGTGGGGAAGACCTGGTTTGCCATCACCCTGGCCCAGGCGCTGGCTCGCCGCGGGCTGCGGGTGCTGCTGTTCGATGGAGACCTCGGGCTGGCCAATGTCGACGTGCAGCTTGGCCTGACCCCGACCCACGACCTCGGCGCCGTACTGTCGCGGAGCGTGCCGCTGACCCGCGCTGTCACCCGGCATGAGGCCGGCGGCTTCGACGTGCTGGCCGGACGGTCCGGATCGGGGGCCCTGGCCGCGCTGGACCCGGCGGCGTTGGACTCGACCCTGGCGGGGTTGCGCGCCCAGGCGACGGGCTACGATGTCGTGCTGCTGGACCTCGGCGCGGGCGTGGAACGGGCGGTGCGGCGCATGGCGGCCAGCGCGGATACCCTGCTCGTGCTGGCGACTGATGAGCCGACCAGCCTGACGGATGCCTATGCCGTCCTGAAACTGTTCCACACCGACCGGCCGGATGGAGACGCGAGGCTGGTCATCAACCAGGCGACGACACGCGCCGCCGGAGAACGCACCTACGCCACGCTGCTGCGCGCCTGTGTCACCTTCCTGCGGCGGGAGCCGAAACTGGCCGGCATCATCCGCCGGGACGACCGGGTGCGGGATGCAATCCGCCGCCAGACGCCTCTGCTGACCCGCCACCCCACCTGCCCCGCCGCGCTGGATGTGGAGGCCACGGCGGAAACCCTGATCCTGCCTAGCGCCCAATCGCCGAGAGCACCGTCCCCTCGGTCAGGATCTGAGGCAGCATGACCGGTGCGCCCTGGTCGGGCGGGTAATAGACATACAGCGGCACGCCATCGCGGTTGAACTGCCGGAGAAAAGCGGTGATCGCCGGGTCCTGCCGCGTCCAGTCGCCCTTCAGATAGGTGATCCCCTTGGTGGCAAAGGCGGCCTGGGTGGCATCCGTCCGCAGCGCCACCCGTTCGTTCACCAGGCAGGTCACGCACCAGGCCGCGGTCATGTTGACGAAGACCGGCCGGCCTTCCTGGCGCAGGGCCGCCAGACGCTCCACCGACCAGGTATCCGCAGTGGCGGCCGCACGGGGCGCGTCGGGAGCGGCCGCGATTCCGACCAGCAGGCCAGCCGCCCCCACCAGCGCCAGCACCAAGACCCCCTGCCCGATCCATCGCCCCTTGACCCGATCCTGCGCCATCCCGAAGGCCCAGAAGCCGAAGCCCAGCACCACGCACCCGGTCGCCGTCACCAGCACGCCATCCGGCCCGGCCGACACGCTGACGACCCACAGCAGCCACACCGCCGCGCCATACATCGGGAAGGCAAGCACCTGCTTCAGCACATCCATCCAGGCACCCGGCCGCGGCGCGAGCCTTGCCAGCCCGGGCACCGCCGCCAGTGCCACATAGGGCGCGGCAAGCCCCAGCCCCATCGCCAGGAACACCGACAAGGTCACCACCGGCGGCGCGGCCAGACCCGCCGCGATCGCCACGCCCATGAACGGCGCGGTGCAGGGAGTCGCCACCAGAACGGCCAGCAATCCCGTAAAAAAGCTGCCGGCATGACCGTCCCGGCCGGCCAGGGAGGACCCGGCACCGGCCACCGCTCCGCCCCCGACCTGGAAGACGCCGGACAGGTTCAGCCCGACCGCGAACAGCAGCCATGCCATGCCGGCGACAAAGGCGGGCGACTGGAACTGGAACCCCCATCCCGCAGCCGCCCCGGCCGAACGGGCCGCCAGCAACGCACCGCCCAGGGCCGCGAAGGTGACCAGGACCCCCAGCGTGTAGCTCAGCGCATGGGCGCGGATCTGGCCGGTGGCGGAGCCGCGCGCCAGGGCCATCGCCTTCATCGCGAGGACCGGAAACACGCAGGGCATCAGGTTCAGGATCAGCCCGCCCAGAAAGGCAAAGACCAGGACCTGCAACAGCGGCATCGCCGCCTCGGCCGCGATCGCCGGCCCAGGTTCGGCCCGCACCAGCACATCCGCCTGCTGGCCGGTGCGGTCCTTGATCGAGACGATGCCGCCGATCGCCTGGTCGCGCTCCAGCGGACGGGCCAGAGGCAGCTTCAGGGTGAACCCACCCTCGGTCACCGCCAGGGCCTGCGGCACCTCGTGCTGGATCACATTCGGGGCCTCGGAGATGAACCAAGCCTCCCTGACCGCCGTCAGTTCGGCGCCGACGACCGAGAGCGTGCCATCGGGGGCAATGCGCGCCTGCCAGGGCGACGGGCGCGGCACGGAGCGGGCATGAGCGGCGAACAGCGGGGCCTCGGCCGATGGTGCCGCGTCTCCGGCCGGCAGGTCGAGGACGAACGTCCCCTCTTCCGGCACGCAGATGTCCTTGCAGACCAGCCAGCTCGCCTCGGCCTTGACCTGCATCGGGCCGGCGGCGTCCGTGATGGTGACCGGCAGCAGAACCTCTCCCGCATAGCCGTAGGTCATCAACGGCCCTTCCGGCATGCGTCCCGGGGTCGGCCAGTCGATCGGGCTTGCGGTGGCGCCATCCGGCAGAGTCAGGGTGATCTCGGGCGGAGCACCCGCATCGCCGGGGTTCTTCCAGTAGGTGTGCCAGCCAGGCGCCATCCGCAGGCGCAGGGCCACCCGCAGCGGCTGGCCCGGGGCCACGGTATCGGTATCGGACACCAGGGTCGCCACGGTCCGCGCGGTGCGGACCGGCGCGCTTTCCAGCGCCCAGGCCGCCGGGATACCGATCAGCCAGGCCAGCAGCGGCAGGACTACGCGCAGGGTGAAGCCCACCCGGTCAGCCCATGCCCGCGGTTTCGCGCGCGATCTCGATCATGGCGCGCAGATAGCCCGCGCCGTCCTCGGCCCAGGTGCCGAAGCCCAGCCGTTCGTTGAAGTATTCGACGTTCATCAAAAGCTCCGACACACCGTCCGACTCGCCCAGCCAGTTATGGATGGCGACATACTCCAGGTGTGCCGGGGTGCCACGCAGCGCGCGCAGTTCGGCGGCCAGTTTCTCCAATTGCCGAGCGGCGGCTAGGCTGCGGAGGTCGGAGGGGTCGGCGTCGACCTTCCGCAGGCGCCATTCCGCCACCCGCTCCAGCGCGACGGCCTCCGGCATGTCGTCCTCGCTCATTCCCGCACTCCCGCCGCGCCATCATCGGCATCCTAACGTAGGACACCGGGTCGGCGCGAACAGTCCCCTTGGCAGCCCCCGTGGCAGCGGGGGGAGGCGGGGGTGGGTCAGGCCACCGCCGCGACCCGCGTCGTCGCCGGCGCGCCGGCCAGGCCGTAGACGCCACGCTCTCCGGGCATCGGGACGAAGCGGCCGGTGATGCCCAGCACGGTCTCGGCGCCGCCCAGATACAGGATGCCATCGGGCGGCATCAGGGAGGCTATCGCCTCCAGCACCCGCGTCTTGGTCGGCTGGTCGAAGTAGATCAGCACATTGCGGCAGAACACCACATCGAACTTGCCCAGCGGGCGCAGGTCGGACAGCAGGTTCCATTCGCGGAACTGAACCAGGGAGCGGATGGCCTCCGACAGGCGCCAGTTCGCTTCCTCCTTCCGAAAGTGCTTGACCAGAAGCTGGATCGGCAGGCCGCGCTGCACCTCGAACTGGGTGTACAGCCCCTCCCGCGCGCGGGCCAACTGCTCCCGCGAGATATCGGTCCCCACGATCTCACACCGCCGATCCCCCAGGACCGGCCGGCAATCCGCCAGGATCATGGCCAGCGAGTAGGCTTCCTGACCCGAGGATGACGCCGCCGACCAGACCCGCAGCGGGGTGCCGGGCCCGCGGGCCTGCGCCAGCCGCGGCAGGGCGGCGGTGCGGAAATGCTGGAACGGCTTCTCGTCGCGGAAGAAGAAGCTCTCATTGGTCGTCATCGCCTCGACGACGTCGCGGGCCACGGCCTCCGCACCCGGGCGCTTCAGCGCATCCGCCAGCGCGTTCAGGTCGGCCAGCTTTTCCCGCCGCAGGATGCCGCCGAGGCGGGTTTCCAGCAGGTAGATCTTGTCCTGCCCGATCACCAGGCCGGATCGCTGCTTCAGCAGGCCAGCCAGGGTCTGGAAGGCAGCACTGGTCAGGGAGGCGGTCATGCGCGTTTGCTCCGCAGCAGATCCAGAAGTTTCGGGGCGATTCCGGGCAGCGGCAGGACGGCGGTGCACAGGCCAGCCTGCGCGACGGCGCCGGGCATGCCCCACACCACGCTGGTCGCTTCGTCCTGGGCGATGGCCGATCCGCCGGCCTCGATGACCTGTCGGGTGCCGGCCAGCCCGTCGTGGCCCATGCCCGTCAGCATGGCGACCAGCACCCGGCCGTCACAGGCGCGGGCGGCGCTGCGCAGCATGGGGTCGACCGAGGGGCGGCAGAAATTCTCGGGCGGATCGGTGGACAGCCGGGCCTGCATGCCGCCACGAACGCCCTCGATCAGCAGATGGCGGTCACCGGGCGCCAGATAGATACGGCCGGAGGTCAGCATTTCCCCGTCCCGCGCCTCATGGCACGGCATGCCGCCCAGGCGGGTGATGTGCTCCGCCAGGATGGGAGTGAAGGTCGCCGGCATGTGCTGGGTCAGGACGATCGGCACGTCCACCGCGCGGCCCAGCCCCTGGAACAGCGCGAACAACGCCTGCGGCCCGCCGGTGGAGCTGCCCACCGCCAGCAGCCGGGGCGGATTGCGGCTGCCCGGGCGCAGGGCGATGGGGGCCGCCACCCCCGAGGCGGATGGCCCCGGCCCCGTCGCCCGCTTCCGCAGCCGCGCGAGGCCCTTCACCTTGGCGATGATCTCACGCCGGAAGACATCGTCGCCCGCGGTGCCGATGGACGAAGGCTTGGGCACATAATCCGCAGCCCCCAGCCGCAGGGCCTGCATCGCGATGTCCGCGCCCCGCGTCGTCAGGGTCGAGGCCATGATGACCCGCAGCCCCGGATCGGCCCGCAGCAGCAGCGGCAGGGCCGCCATCCCGTCCAGCACCGGCATCTCGATATCCAGCACCAGCACATCCACCTGCGTCCTTCTCAGCTCCTCGATCGCCGCTCGGCCGTTCGAGACCTTGGCCACGACCTTGATCGCCGGATCGGCTTCGAGCATGCGCGAGATCGCCCCACGGATGACCAGCGAGTCGTCGCAGATCATCACGCGCGCCGTGGCGGTGTCCGCCCTTGCCGGGGCGGCGCGTGCCAGGACCGTCACAGCAACCCGACCTGGCCGAACTTGCCGATGAGGATTTCCTCATCGAACGGCTTCATGATGTATTCCTGCGCGCCGGATTCGATCGCACGGGCGATGTGGGTCATGTCGTTCTCGGTCGTGCAGAACAGGACCGGCGGCTCATCGGGGCCGAACTCCTCCCGCAGGCAGCGCAGGAAGGTGATCCCGTCCATGACGGGCATGTTCCAGTCCAGCAGCACGCAATCGGGCATCGACTCGCGGCAGGCATCCAGGGCCTGCTGGCCGTCACCGGCCTCGATCACCTGAAAGCCGTGGGTTTCCAGAATGCGCCGAGCGACCTTGCGCACGACGCGGCTATCGTCAACGACGAGGCAGGTGCGTCCCATGATCGTGCCTCACGCCTCCTTTGAAAGATCGAGCAGGCGGGCCACGTCCAGTACCACCAGCAGCCGCCCATCCAGGCGGTAGATGCCGGTGGAGAAGGCGGCCCAGCTCGAGGCCAGGGTGGGCGGGTTCCGCTCGAAGGTACTGGCCTTCAGGCTCATGACCTCGGACACCTGGTCAACCAGCAGGGCGTAGAGTTCGCCGCCCTGTTCGGCGACGACCGACATCCGCTTGTGACCCTCGGGCGGCGGGGGAAGATTGAGCCGCCGGCGCAGGTCGATCGCCGTGACGATCCGGCCACGCAGGTTCAGGCTGCCGGCGATTTCGGGCGGGGCCAGGGGGATGCGGGTGATCGACTGCTCCCCCAGGATATCCCGTACGCCCAGCACCGGGACGCCGCACAACTGATCCGCGACGGTCAGGGTCACGAAGACCTGTTCGACCTCATCGCCCACATCGGGCCGTTCGAGCACATCGGTGGTCATTGGCTTATCCTTTCGAGCGGATCAGGCGGCGACGGGTTCGGCCAGGCACTCACGCAGGCTGGAGACCAGCGAGTCCCGGTTGAACTTCGTCACGTAGTCGGTGAAACCCGCGTCACGGCCGGCCTCCACCTGCTGGGGTTCGGTGTGGGCGGTCAGCGCGATCATCGGCAGGGAGGCCCACGGCCCGCCCGAGCGGACGGTCCGCGCGAATTCCAGCCCGTCCATGCCCGGCATTTCGATGTCGGAGACGATCGCGTCGAACATCGCCCCGGCATCCCGCAGGCGCAGCGCGTCCTCGGCGCCGGCGACCGTCCGAACCTCGAACCCGGCCGCGCCCAGTGTCGGGCCGAGCAACTGGCGGAAGAAGTCGCTGTCCTCGACGATCAGCAGGCTGGAGCGGCGCTGCTGCGCCTCCTGCCTGGCATCCTGGAACCAGTCCTGCGACGCCTGGGTGAGCCAGTACATCGTGTCCAGCACGTCGATCGCCTGGCCAGCGATGACCGCGGTGCCCAGCAGGCCCGGGCGGGCGCCAGCGAGTTCGATCTCCAGGCGGTCCTCGACCACGTCCACGATCTCATCGACCATCAGGCCCATGGCGTGTTCCTTGTCGGCGAAGACCAGCAGGGGCTGACGCGGCCGTTCGGTGTCGACGACCCCGGACAGCGGGACCAGCGGCATCAGCTTGCCGCGGTACTGCATGACCGGGTTCCCGCAGGAGATTTCGATCTTGTCGCGCGGCACGTCCTCCAACCGCGCCACCAGCCCGAGCGGGACGGCCATCTTCTGGTCGCCGCCGGCCCGGAACAGCAGCATGGCGGTCTTCTCGGAGGAGCGGGCGAAGTCGGTCATGGCGGATTTCGCCGTCTTGCTGTCGCCGCCGGCGGCGACGCCGGTGCCGCGGGCGATGCCGTTGGGGTCCAGGATCATGATGACCGAGCCATCGCCCAGGATCGTGTTGCCGCTGAACATCGTGACGTGGCGCAGGATCGGGGCGACGGGCTTGACCACGATTTCCTCGGTGTCGAAGACCTTGTCGACGATGATCCCCAGCAGGCTGGCGCCCACCTGGGTGACGACGATGTAGGCGCCACGTTCATCCCTGACCTCTCCGCCCAGGCTGAGCAGGCTGTTCAGGCTGACCAGCGGCAGCAGGCGGTCGCGCAGGCGCAGAACCGGTGTGTCGTTGATCCGCTCAATGACGCTTTCGGAACCGTTGGCCTGCTCCCCTTCCCGCTGCGCGCGGACGAGTTCGACGACCGAAAGCTGCGGGATGGCGAACCGTTCCCCGCCGGCTTCGACGATCAGCGCGGACACGATGGCGAGCGTCAGCGGGATCTTGATCGTGAAGGTCGTTCCCTGGCCGGGGATGCTCTTGAGGTCGATCGTGCCGCCGATCTTCTCGATGTTCGTCTTGACGACGTCCATGCCGACACCGCGTCCGGACACCGCCGAGACCTGCGCGGCGGTCGAGAAGCCGGCCCGGAAGATGAAGCGCTGGATCTGCGCGTCGCTCATGGTCGCCAGTTCGGCTTCGGTCGCGAGGTTGTTCGCGATGGCCTTGGCCTTGATCCGCTCCACCGGCAGGCCGCGGCCATCATCCGAGATTTCCAGGATGATGTGCCCGCCCTCGTGGAACGCGTTCAGCGTGATCCGTCCCGTCTCGGACTTGCCGGCCGCGCGGCGGTCGGCCGGGGCTTCCAGGCCGTGATCGCCGCTGTTGCGGACCATGTGGGTCAGCGGGTCCTTGATGAGTTCCAGGACCTGGCGATCCAGCTCGGTTTCCGCGCCGAGCATGGTGAGTTCGATCTTTTTGTGGAGTTCCTGGGAGAGGTCGCGCACCAGGCGGGGGAGCTTGTTCCAGGCATTCCCGATCGGCTGCATGCGGGTCTTCATGACCCCCTCCTGCAGTTCGGACGTGATGTGGGACAGGCGTTGCAGCGGGACGGTAAAGCCGCTGTCGTCCTGGCCGCGCGCCAACTGCAGCAATTGGTTGCGGGTCAGGACGAGCTCGCTGACCAGGGTCATCAGGTCTTCGAGGACGTCGACGGTGACCCGGATGGTCTGGCCGGCGGCCTGCTGGGGCGCGGCGGCGGGACCAGCCGCGTCCTCCATCGGTGCAGGCTCCCGCGCGATGGTTGGGGGTGGTGGCGGCGCCTCCACGGGCGGGGGCGGCGGGGCGACGGCCACCGGCGGGGGCGCGGCGGCGACAGGCGGGGGCGGTTCGACGACGGCGGCCGGGGGAGCAACAGGCTCGGGCGCCGGGGCGGCTGCCTCACCGGCGGCCATGGCGTTCAGGGCGGCGATCAGCGGGCTGTCGTCCCCCGCGGGCTCCGCGCCGGAGACACCCAGGGCCGCGACGATCATCTTGATCCGGTCCAGCGCCGCGAGCACCTGGCTCACGATGGCCGGGTTAACGCTCAGGGTGTGGTCGCGCAGCTTGCCCAGCACGTTCTCGGCGGCGTGGGCGACGTGTTCGAGGCGCGGCAGGCCGAGGAAGCCGCAGGTGCCCTTGATCGTGTGGACCAGGCGGAAGATCAGGGAGAGGGTATCGGCATCATCCGGCGTCCGTTCCAACGTGATCAGCGCCACGTCCAGTTCGGCCAGGCTTTCGTTCGTCTCGGTCAGGAAGTCGGTCAGTAAGTCGTCCATGGCGGCCCCCAGCAAGGCCCGACAAGCGGGCGGAGACCGAACCTGAACAGAAGAAAGAAAACAAAAGGTAAATACCGGCGATTTTTATGCGGTTTCGAGTCGCAAAGGCGGGGGCGCTCCAGCGGGGGTTGGCCCCATCAGGATGGACAGCCGAACCCCGTGTCCGTGGGCCATCAGGGCGGTCAGGGGCATCTGCAGGGCGCGGGCGGTCGACAGGGCCGCCATCGCCGCGTCCTCATCCACCAGGCAGGCGGCGAAGCCGGCGGGCCATGCGGCGTTGGGACCGAGGATGCGAAGGAACAGGTCGTTCGGCGCGCCCGCCAGCACGACGCGGCCGCCGCGTGGCAGGCAGCTGCCGACGAGCAGAAGCAAATTCAACAAGATAACGGCTACGACTGGCGGCAGGACGGTATCGGGCGGCAGACCGTGGGTTTCCACGGTCACGGAGCGGGCCTGCGGCAACCCCTCCAGCAGGTCGTGCAAGGCGGGCAGCGACAGCGGCTCCCCCGGTCCGCCCCAGGCGGCGCGGTACAGGCGCAGGCGCGTAATCAGCTCCCGCGCGGCGTCCGCGGCGAGCGTCACTTCCTCGCTGGCTTCCTGGTCACCATCCGTCGCCAACTCCAGCGCGCCCCCGATCGTACCCAGGAGACCGCTGAGGTCATGGCAGAGGCGCGCGCAGGTCAACTCGGCGAGCCGCAGGCATTCACTGATCCGAGCCATCCGATCCCCAAGGCACGAAGCCGGTTTGCCCGCTGGAACCCTGACGTGTTGGCGGGCGGAAGTCGAGCCGAACAAGACGTCCCGCACGACCGAAGAAGGCATTGTTGCGACCAAATTGCTACCGTGAGGTTAACGAGCGTGGAATGTGGCCTTGAAGACCCGTCCGGAATGGGCAATTCATGCGGGGAAGGAGTCATGTACCACTCATGATCGACCCTTTTGGCCGTAAAGTTTCATACCTCCGCGTGTCGGTGACCGACCGCTGTGACCTTCGCTGCGTCTACTGCATGGCGGAGGACATGACGTTCCTGCCCAAGCGGGAGCTTCTGACGCTGGAGGAGCTGGACCGCCTGTGCGGCGCGTTCATCCGCCTGGGCACCACCAAGATCCGGCTGACCGGCGGGGAGCCGCTGGTGCGCCGCGACGTGATGTCGCTGTTCCGCAGCCTCGGCAGCCGCATCGGCAACGGGCTGGACGAACTGACGGTGACGACCAACGGCACCCAGTTAGCCAAGCATGCCGAGGGGCTATACGCCGCCGGCGTGCGGCGGGTGAACGTGTCCCTGGATACGCTCGATCCCGCACGCTTCACCGCGATGACCCGCTGGGGGAAGATCGAGGCCACGCTGGACGGCATCTTCGCCGCCAAGGCAGCGGGGCTGGCGGTCAAGATCAACGCCGTCGCCATGAAGGGCGTGAACGAGGACGAGTTCGACTCCATGCTGGCCTGGTGCGGAGAGCACGGGTTCGACCTGTGCCTGATCGAGACCATGCCGCTGGGCGACATCACCGGCGACCGCACGGACCAGTACCTGCCGCTGTCCATCGTGCGCGGCAAGATGCGGAAGACCTGGACGCTGCAGGACACCGACTACAAGACTGGCGGGCCGGCGCGGTATTTCACGGTCAAGGAAACCGGGCGGCGCATCGGGTTCATCACGCCGATGACTCATAACTTCTGCGAAAGCTGCAATCGCGTGCGGCTGACCTGCACCGGGACGCTTTTCATGTGTCTGGGGCAGGAAGATTCGGCGGAATTCCGCGATCTGCTGCGCGCCGGCGTCAGTGACGACGACCTGGACGATGCGATCCGGGCCGCGATCGCGCGCAAGCCCAAGGGTCATGATTTCGTGATCGACCGGCGTGATGAGCGTCCCGCGCTGACGCGGCACATGAGCATGACGGGCGGATAGCGTTCCGGGCTGCGGTTCGGCCCGGGACTCCCCGGGCCGGCTTTCTCAGGCGACCGCTTCGACCTTGCGGCGGTTCTTGCGGCCACGAATGGCCGCGAGACCGGCCAGACCACCGCCGAGAAGCGCGATCGACATCGGCTCCGGCACCAGGGCGGTCAGGTTGTAGGTGAAGGTGTCACCCACACCGCCCAGCGCCACGGACTGGTCGGTGAAGATCGTCAGCGTGCTGGCGAGCGCGCCCAGCGTTGTGCTGAGCACGGTGATCGGCAACCACACCGATCCGCCCTTGCTGATGACCGTTCCGTTTGCGAGGCCGACGCTGAACTTGGAGGCATCGGGGCCACCGAACGCGAACGAATTCAACGTCCGGTTGGTCAGGTTGTTGTCACCGCCGTTGGGGTCGGTGGTGATGTTGGCCAGGTCGAGATAGACCGTCGTGCTGACGCCGTAGCCGACCGAGCCGAAGCTGATGGTCGGGCCGGAGGCAGCGGTCGCGCCGCCGGCGACGGCCGTGGCGGTGTTGATGACCGAATTGAACTTGGTCTGAAGCTCGGGCGCGACGCCCTGCGCGGATACCGAGGCCGTGACGGTGGCGGCGGTGTTCTTTCCATCCGCGCTGCCGTTGGACAGGGTGAAGGTCGACGTGACGGTCGATGTGCCCTTGCTGACGGGCTGGAACGTAAAGCCGAGCGTCGTGGACGCCGAGTCGGCGAGGCTGAGGGTTGACGGGTTGCCAACCTTGGCGGTGAAGCCGGTCCCGAGGCTGTTGCTGATCGTGCCGTTCAGGTTGCTGATCGAACCGGCGCCGGACTTGTTGCCGTCGCCGACGTTGGAGATCGAGACGGTCGAGGTCACCGACGGACCGCCGACTCGCGCGAAGGTGGTGGCGCTGGAGGCGAGCGCGTTGACCGGGGCGACGCCGGTGCCGGACAGGGTCGCGGTCAGGCTGCCGGCCGCGTTCGTCGCGGTGGTGCCGTTGGAGAATGTCGCGACGGCTGAACCGGCGAAGGTCTGACCTTTCGTGAGCGTCGTCGGCGTGAAGGTGAAGGTCTTGCTCGCGGCGGGGCCACCGTAGGCGTCACCCAGGTTCACCGACCCGCCGCTACCCGTGAAGCCGCTGATCGAGCCGATCGAGCCATTCAGGTTGTTGAGGGTAACGCCCTTGTCGACACGCTCTGTCGCCTTGTTGCCTGTCCCGCTGTTGGTGATCGTGACCTGAACGCCGGAGGTCGCGTTGTTCACCAGGACATAGCCATTGGTGGCGGACACGCCCGCGACAGGCGCCACGCCAGATCCGATGACCGTCAGGGTGGCGCTCGTGTTGCCCGGCCCGGGAAAGCTATAGACGGATGTTTTGCTCAAGACGCTGGAGGTCGACGAGGCCCGATAGGTATAGTTGGCCGTCGTGCTGCTCACGACACCATTGGCGATGGATTTGCTCACCGCCTGGGCGCGCAGCGTGCCGGCGCCCGCGCCAACGGTCGAGTATCCCGCGCCCGTGATCGTTCTGGTTGCTCCGGCGGAATTGCTCGCGGTGAGGGTCGCTGTCCTTGACGTCGACGTCCCGCCGTCCACCAGATCAAAGATCGTGTACGTCGCCGTCGACACGCCACCCGTGAAGGTGCTGCCGAGCGCGTTCGACCCGGACATCGTGATCGGACCCGCATGCGCCGGCGCCATGTCGGCCAAGGTCACCGCCGTCACGCCAGCCGCCGTGGATGCCACGGTGACGAGCACGCCCGACGTCTGCACGGCTTCCAAAGCCAGCAGCGCCATGACCGATGTCGCCGATGCCAAGCTCGCTTTCACAGCTGGTCCTCATCCTTACTCAAGTAGCGTAACGTGCAAAATCAGAAGCAGCAAGTTATTTTTGACACATCACAGCACCACCAACGGAACCCGGCCATGACTCACCACCATTTGCCTGCGTTGATCACGCGCTCGTCCCCATCATAGCGCAATCGTTCGGCAAACGACAGGGTCCGCGCGCGGGTCCTTACTATTCCGTTTGGCCTAATGACTCGCCGATGCAACCGCCGCCGGATCGCCGCCCACCCTGCCCGACCCGCCTTCCACCGCCGCCGCCAGCCGGAAATCATAGCGTACGGCACGCAATCCCGGGATCGGGCTGGCCGGGTCGTCCCGCGCCTCCACCACCAGGGACGCCGAGACGCCGAACACCGTATCCGAGTCGATATGGGTGTCGTCTCCGAAATAGAGCGCCGTCACCAGTTCCCGATACCCCGGCGCGCCGATCAGCATATGAATGTGGGATGGGCGGTGCCCGTGCCGCCCCTGGCTGTTCACCAGCGTCCCCACCGGCCCGTCCATCGGGATCGCGTAGCCCATCGGCCGGACGGTGCGGAAATGGTAGCGGCCGTCGCCGTCGCAGCGGAAGTTCCCGCGCATGTCCATGCCGTTCCCGCCTGCGATCTGGAGGTCGTACAGTCCGTGCTCACTGGTCTGCCAGACCTGGACCAGGGCATTCGGCACAGGCTGGCCGGCATTGTCCGTCACCTGGCCGTACACCACGATCTCGGGCACCGACGGGTTCTGGATGATGGAGGCGCCGAGCGGCAGGTCGGGGGCGGCGTCTCGGTAGAAGGGACCGAGGAGGGAGGACTGCGTGCCCAGTTCCCGCGCCGCCCGGTCATGCAGGGCGATGACCACGGCGCTCAGGCCCAGGACATCGGAGAGCAGGATGAACTCCTGCCGGATGGGGGAGCAGGCCTGGCCGACGGCCGTCAGGAACTGGATGCCGGTCATCCATTCGTCGGGCGTCAGGTTCGCCTCTCGGGCGAAGGCGTGCAGGTGGCGGACCGCGGCGTCCATGATCTGGCGCAGACGGGGGTCCTCGGTGCTGGCCATCTGGGCCAGGGCGGCGTCGGTGCACGGCTGTTCAACGCTGACGGC
>DIUL01000057.1:1872-5403 GCA_002422345.1 Acetobacteraceae bacterium UBA6159 | reverse complement strand
AGAATTTCGGGAATTGTTTACGCCCCGGCGTCCGGCCGCTACCATGCAGCGGAGGGTGCGATGGACCGAGAGACGATGCGGCAGATCGCCGCGCTAGATCAGGCGTGGTCAGAGGCCGAGGACTACCGCGACGTGTTCCTGCGGCTCGCGGGTCTGCGCGAACTGGACCTACTGGTCGCCCTGGCCCACCAGCCCGAGGCCCTGGTGCTGGTCCGGAAGGCCTGCGCGCTCATCGGCCTGGAGTGCGAGCGTCGGATCGAGGACCGGGGAGACTACGGGGAGCGTCGGCAGTAGCCGAGCTTTTCCCCCATCACGACCGCAGCCCTGACCGCGAAGTCGGCACATTCGCGAAGGCGACGGTCTTGCTCTGCCTGGTCCTGTGGCGTCTTAATTTCCACGATCGCCAGCTTCTCGTACAGACCGCACGCGAGGCCCTCGATCACCGCTCGGGCCTGGGCTTGCGCGATCGCCTGCTGGTGGGCCGCGTTGGCAAGGTTCTGGGGAAGGGCTATGGGTTGGCTCATCATCTCCTCCGTTGGGTTCCTGGTTCGGTGGTATCCAGTTGGATACCGTACTTGCTCGGGTCGCGCCCGATCTTGACCCGGCCGGTCCAGCCGGGGTCGGTGGTCCAAGTGCGGCAGAGTTTGTTGAATGCGCCGGCGGCGGCGTCACAATTGTGAACCAAGATGCCGTTCGCAAAATACTCAGGCGGCCCGTTCACTGTCAGGTTCCAAACTGGCTTCCTTCCGCTTGGCCCAATAGTGAGTATGCGCGCAAGACTTTGAGCAATACCGCTGCTTTCCGGATCGCTCTCCGAGAAACGCATTTCCGCACCACTCGCAGGTTCCTGGGACGATTTTTTTCGTCCGATGGTAGCGTTCTCGCTCCGCGCATTTACGGCTACAAAATCGCCGCCCACCCATGTTGAGACCCACGAACTCGACACCGCACCATGTGCAGACCTGCCTGGTTGGCTGGCGGCTGCAGATTGATGTCTTGGCATGCTCACGATGCCACGCCCGTCCCTCATCCGACCGATGCCAGTCTTTCGTGAGGCCTCGAATTCTGGCGAGATGCTCCAACTGCTCTGGAGTGCTGAACGCCCCGAGGTCGGCGTGTACTCGCCTATGCTGCTTTTTCGTGAGGCACTCCAGGTTCTCAATGGCGTTGTTGATCGGGTTGCAGTCCTTGTGGTGGATCTCGTGTTTGTCGGGCAGTGGACCATGCACCTGCTCCCATAAGTACCGGTGCAACATAATCCTCTTGCCACCGATTCCCGCGCTGAAATAGACGCGATGGTTACGACTCGGGGACTCAGGGTAGCGAGTCCACGCGATTCCATCGACGACAATTGTTTCGCGGACACGGTCACGCCGACGCTTTGCTTTAGGCTGTTCAGACATACCCACCCCACGCTATCGATCCAAAACGGATGGCCTGCCGTGGCCTCAATGGTGCGACCATCCGAGGTCTCCATCATGAAGACCTGCTCGTGGTCGCCCGTACACCATACGTCAATGATAGGCGCGAGCCCCCAACGGGTCCATACAAAATCCGTTTGCCGCATCTGCTCGATGGGTACGCTGCCTCGCTGGGTTTCCACAAGTGTGCCCTCTGCCACGCACTGATCCATAATGTCGGACTGGCCAAATGCGCAGAACTCATCAAGCAGTTCTGAATTCCAGCTGGCGCGCTTGAGTTTGACATTCCCGGCCTCAGCCTGGGCGATCAACCCTTGGGACCGAACGATCTTTGGCTTGTGCGGAACCTCGATGCCGTCCAGTAGTTTCGTGCCCTTACCGGTCACGATATCAACGTGAGCGGGGTAGCCAGCCAGCATCTTGACGAACTGTTGCGAGATTTCTTTTCCCGCTGACCCGCCCTCCTGCTCGCCCCAAACCTGAACGGTGCCACCGTATTTGATGTCGTCCTCGCGCGCCGCTTCGAGGATCGCGGCGTTCCTGTGCTCGTAACTCCACTGCCCGCGCTTCACGTCTTCGATGTAGTACAGGCCGTCGTCGGTCCTGGCCATCAAGACGCCCGCTGAAAAACATCCCGAATTAGAACTGGCCGCGCGGTCCCAGTAGCGGACCCGTTGGGCAACCCTCGGCACCTCCTCGACGAACTTGAACCACTCGCGCCGGTAATAGAGACCGTCCATCAGGATGAACTCGCCCGCCAGTTCCTGGGCCTTGAGGGCGCTGCTCAGGTGAGCACCGATATCATGCTCGAACGTATCAGGCAGGAACGGGTTCTCGCGGCTGTGGGCCATCACGAGTCCAGTGCTGTCGCATCGTCGATACCATCGGCCGGCGATGTGCTGATAGCGGGATGGGTCATCGAGCAGGTTGACCGCATCGGGGCCACTGTTGAGGATCTCAATCTCGCCTTCATCGCAGTCCTCAAAAAACAGCCGGAAGGTCCAGTGGTTCAGGCCCTTGGGGGTCATGGTGACCAGCACGGTTCCGCGGCGCCCCATCCACCGCAGGGCCGGGATCGCGAACGTAAAGGCGTCGTGGCACATAATACTGGCTTCGTCGAACCAAAGCCCAGCCCAGCTGCCGCCACGAAGCTTGTCGGGCTTTTCGGCTGAACGAAATACTACTTGGCACAGCGGCCCGCCGCCGACTGGTCGAAACCACGCCCTGGGGGTCGGGCTCTTGATGCCGCGATACCACTGGCCGGTTTGCTGCGCCACCCGCTCGAACGTCGGCCAGGTAGTATCCTGGATGACGTTGTAGTCGGGGCTGACTACCATCCAGGGATCGCCGGGTCGGCTATGCTTCAGGATCCAGTGGCTTCCGACCTCCGTTTTTCCGACCCCTCGGCCGCCCACGAACCCCTTTACGTGGGTTTCGAGTTCGTCGAACAGCTTTTGCTTTCTGGTCAGTTTTCGCAGTCGGCCCCGAAAGCTGCTGCCCGGTTTCCATCTCTGGATCAGTTGGGAAACGCTCATGCACGTTCTCGATCTTGACGGTGACTTGATGGACGTCGCGTAATTGCGCGGCCTGATCGGTCGTGTCCACCACAACCTCCATAATCGGCTCAACGTCCTGGGGTGGTTCTTCTTTTTGGACCGCATCCAGCCCCATCATCTGTGCAAGCCGGTTCGCCGTCGCGACCACCTGGGCCAAGTAGCTCGGGTTGCCGCTCTGGCCCCTTCGCTTGGTGCTGGTCGTCGTGCCGTCGGGCGTTTCGGTAATGGTCTGCTCGACGGCATCGCGCAAGGACTTCTTGAAGCCGCTGAACGCCAGCCGCTGGGCTTCCTGCAGGGCCGCCAGCTGCTCGCGGATCAGGTGTTGTCTGCCGACTTCCAGGATCTGATTAAGCCTGTCGGTTTCATCTCGCAGCCATTTGGAAACGGTCTGGTGGCAGACACCAACACGGCGAGCGATCATCGGCTCCGTCATTCCCTGCGCGCGAAGTGATATTGCCTTCGCTCGCCGCGCCTGCGCCGACCAGCCACGAGAATGCTGCTTTGCGGAATGTTTTGCGCCCATTCATTTGCGCCGTTTCCGTCGCTATTCGGGT
>DIUL01000057.1:0-1821 GCA_002422345.1 Acetobacteraceae bacterium UBA6159 | reverse complement strand
GTGCATGGCCTGCGCCCGGCCCGCGAGATCGTCGCCCATCTGCTCGTAGGTTTCGGTCCCGGACCACCGCTCGCGCTCGGAGGATTGCTGCTGGCGCTGGCGATTGATGTCGGCGATCGAGGGATCGTAGAACCGCGTGCCGGCCCGGTCGAGCACGATCCCGCGCTCGGCCAGATAGTGCCGCACCTCGTCCTCGCTCAGGCGGTGCTTGCGGGCGATAAATTCGAGTGTCACGCCCGGCTGGCCCGCGAGGTCTTCGATCGGCGGCGGTGGCACCCGCGGGCCGCTGGGCTTTTCCTGCCCGAGGATCACCCCAAGTTTCGCCAGCCGCTCGGGCCGCCCGGCCCACTGCTCGGCCAGGTATTCCATGCGCTGCCGGTCGGCCCCGTGAACGTAGGTCGCGGGGTCGAAGTGCGGGCTGGGCTCGCCCTTCCGCTCGGCCATCAGGTGCTCGTTGAGTTTCTCGATGTCGGGCTTGCCGTCTGGGCGCCGGAATCCGTACTTCGCGCAAATCACCGCCGGGCTGACCTTCTGGTCCCACAGCAGGATCGCGGGTGTCGGGAGCCGGCGAGCGCGCTCCGGCAGCGCGGCCTTGACCTCTGCCCAATAGCGCCACATCTCGTCCGATCCGCTCGGGGCCGTGGTGCGGCCGTCGAGTTTCACCCGGTCGAGGTTCTCCTGCTGCAGCCACCCGTCGGCCGCTGCGACGAATCGGTCGACCGCCATCACGAGCTCGTAGGCGTCCGGGCTGAACTCCATCGTGCGGACCAGCCGGGCCAGGTCGGTGAAGGCCCGACAGAGCCCCGGGCTTAGGTCCCGCTCGTCCGATCGGTCGTGCTCGTCGACCTGCTGTTGAATTTTTTCGATCTGTTCCACTACCCGCGCGCGCGCCACTTGGGCCATAACGTCCTCCAGCTGAAAAAGAAAGGGGACTGCGATCGTGTCGCAGTCCCCATCAGGACTGGAGTGATGGCTCCAAGAGGCCTGGCCGGGCCCGCCTGTGCCGGACTGCGACTACGCCGCAGTCCCCAGTGGTGATGCCTCCGTTAAATCAACTCGATGTTTCGTCCTCGATATGCTGCTTGACGACAACCTTCAGTTCCTTCGGCACGACCGGGAAGGTGTCTCGCTCCGTGCCAACGTAGACCCGGAAGTACAGGTAGTAGGTGCCGGCCGGAAGTGCGTCGTCGCCTGATCGGAACTCGTAACTGACCTTGCCGGCATCCGCATCTACTACCGTGACTCCGGTGGTAGTTTCCGCGACCACGACCCTGCCGTCCGCGTCCACGATCAACACCTTGACCGTCACGCCCGTGAGATCTACGGCAGCCAAGACGCCAGACTCGTTTTTTTGTTTCAGGACAGCGCCGAGCGGCGTTCGGGAGTCGCCGTACTGAATCGTATGGGTGTTCATTCCGATCCCTCAATCACGTAGAGTTGCTCGCTCGCGCCGTCCAGATTGTAGGCCTCCACCCGGGAACCGATCAACACATAAAGTTGACTCGATGCCCCAACCAGCACATGGTAGTGCGTGGGATCCACCCGCAGCAACACCAACTCGGTGAAAGGCGGCCAGAGGTTCACGATCCGGTTGAGCCTCACTGTGGTGCCCCCAGGGTTTCGGTGCCGGCCTGGTCGTCCGTGACCGCCTGGGTGGTGATCGTATCACCTGCCTCGTTCTTCACCCTGATTATAGTGGGTGTTTTGTCGGCGCGCCAGAATCGCTGGATCAGCCATCGCAGCTTTTCACCGAACGTCGTCGGCACGGTCGTCAGATCGTCCGGGTCTTCGATTGCATCCAGGCCGTCGGGGGCCAGCTTG
>DIUL01000189.1 GCA_002422345.1 Acetobacteraceae bacterium UBA6159 | reverse complement strand
TTCATAGCGTTGAACAGCCTTGCCTGTCCGAGGAATTCCGGACCAAGGACATTTCTTTTGCCATCGATGCCAGCAAGTTCATCAAGCTCTGGTTCGCACTCAGTGCCTGCTACACACTCAATCCGCGCCATCGGTCGGAGCAGCGGTCCCTGTCGCAGTTGGACCAGGTGCTTCAAAGGGCGCCGCGGATACTGCTGATCAACATTGGCAGCAACGAAGGCCTTTTCAACGCATGCTTCATGGGCAAGATCAGCTTCGCGAACCACGCCGATGTTCAGGCGATGGCAGCGACCGAGGCAAAGATCAACAGGCTGGTCGCAGAGCTGGCAGATAGGCTAAAAATGTTGCCGAACCGGGTCGAAAAAATTGTCTTCAACGGACTCATCAGGCCGCGCTTCGTGCCCAATCTCATGCCCGACCACCAGGAGGAAAATAGTTTCCCCGGGGATGAATATTATTCTGCCTATGGTTCCAGGCTGACGGGAACATCAACGCCGATCAGTGCCGACTCACTTCGCAAGTATGATGCACTTATCGCGAGGGTGAACGCCCAGTCGAAAGCAACATTGCAGACGGCCCTGGGCAACCGTGCCGTGTTCGCGGACCTCTATCCCGCGTGTCCGCCATTAGATGGCAAGCACTATCATCGCCGTGGAATCAAGATCGAAGACCCGGACATCACGATCAACAACCGCCCGGTCACACCGGTGCCTTTCGGGTTCAATGGCGGCTTTACCGGCCTGGACAATATGCACCCAACAATACCGGGTTACGCCGTCATGGCCGATATCGTTCTGACGGCCCTCGGTCGTGCCGATCTCACCACCGACAAGGCGGCTGCATTCCGGGCCGACAACCTGTTGAGCGATTTCCCCGGATGGAACGTCTTTACCGCACAGGTGCTGATCCCGTTCATCGCGTCCCTGGCGACGCAATTCACAGAACGACGGAGCGGCTGACGCACGCAGGCGTGGCGGACGCTCCCCGACCGTTGGTCAGGGAGCCCGTCCCTCACCCCATCACAATCCGAGGCCCAGCCCCCCGGGCCACCCCCGTCCCGCTCACCTTCTCCCAAACCCGCCTAGCGAGAGCGTCATAAGCCTTCGCCCCCTCACTCTCGGGGGCGGAGGCCGCGATTGGAGTCCCCCCATCCGCCGCCACGCGGATATCCAGCAGCAGCGGGATCTCGCCCAGGAACTCGGCGCCGAGCCGCTTCGCCTCCTCCCGCGCCCCGCCGTGGCCGAAGATGTCGGACCGGTGGCCACAGTTCGGGCAGCAGAAGAAGCTCATGTTCTCCACCACGCCCAGAACCGGAACATTCGTCTTCTCGAACATCTTCACGCCCCGCCGAGCATCGATCAGCGCTATATCCTGCGGGGTGGAGACAATCACCGCCCCCGTCAGGGCCACACGCTGCGCCATCGTCAACTGCGCGTCCCCGGTACCAGGCGGCATGTCCACGATCAGGATATCCAGCGCGCCCCACTCCACCTGGCCCATCATCTGCTCCAGCGCGCCCATCACCATCGGGCCGCGCCAGATCATCGGGGTTTCCTCATCCACCAGGAACCCGATCGACATGCAGGACAGCCCCCAGGCCTGAAGCGGGATCATCTTCTCATTCCGCACCTCCGGCTTCCGGCTAACCCCCACCATACGCGGCAGGCTCGGCCCATAGATATCCGCGTCCAGAAGCCCGACCTTGTGGCCCTGGCGCGCCAGCGAGACCGCGAGGTTCACGGCCACGGTCGATTTCCCGACACCGCCCTTGCCCGAAGCGACGGCCACGATCGCCTTCACGTCCGGCAGCAGCAGCGGCGGCTTGGCGCCTCCCGGACCCGAACCCGGACCATGGGAATGCCCATGCCCCCCGGCCGGTGCCGGCCGAGGCGGGATCGGCGCCGGCCCCTTGTGCGCCGTCAGCACGACGGTCGCGTTCCGCACGCCGGGCTGGCGGGCCAGCACCTCCTGCACCTGCCGGCGCACCGGCTCCATCGCCGCGGCCTGCGCCCGGTCGGTCAGCAGGGACGCCTGGACCATCCCGTCACGGACATGGATGCCTTCCAGCAGCCCGGCCGCGACGATGTCCTGCCCGGATCGCGGGTCCTTGATCTCACGCAAAGCCGAACGGAGCGAGTCGGCGGAGGGGGTCGTCATTGGGTTGCAAACCTTTCACCGCCATCGGATAAACGCTGGCAGAATTGAACGCGCCCCCTATATGGCGTGAGCCGTGGTTCCGCCAACGGCCAACGCCAAACAGACGCGACAGGAGCTTCACAAGTCCCATGCCTTGGAACAATGGCGGTCCCAGCCCTTGGGGAAATCCCGGTGGCTCACAAGGTGGTTCACAGGGCGGAGGCTCATCAGGCGGCTCCGGCGGTGGTAACCGGCCTCCACCCGGCGGCCCATGGGGCGGCGGTGGCGGCGACAATGAGCCCCCACGTCGGCCCGGCGGTCCCTTCGGCGGTGGCCAGGGCGGCGGTG
Source organism: Acetobacteraceae bacterium UBA6159 (assembly GCA_002422345.1). GTDB lineage: Bacteria > Pseudomonadota > Alphaproteobacteria > Acetobacterales > Acetobacteraceae > Rhodopila. The sequence goes on along the minus strand of DIUL01000189.1, from coordinate 21,670 downwards.
GCGGCGGCGGTGGTCCGTTCCCCGACCTCGACAGCCTGATCGCGCAGCTTCAGTCCGCCGTCCGCCGGATCATGGGCGGTGGCGGCGGTCGCATGGCCGGTGGACGCGGTATCGCGGCGCTCGGTCTTGGCGTGCTGGCGATCTGGGGCGGCAGCGCCTTCTACCGCGTCCAGCCCGATGAGCAGGGCGTGGTCCTGCGCTTCGGCGAATACGTCTACTGGACCCCCCCAGGCCTGCACTGGCATCTGCCCTGGCCGATCGAGCGGGTCGAGAAACCCACCGTCACCCGCATCAACCGGACCGAGATCGGCTTCCGCTCCCAGGTCACTCGCGACCAATCCACCCGCGACGTGCCTGGCGAGAGCCTGATGCTGACGGGCGATGAGAACATCATCGACATCGACGTCGCGGTGTTCTGGCGCATCAACAATGCCGCGAACTTCCTGTTCAACGCCCGCAATCCGGAACTGCTGGTGCGCGGCGTCGCCGAAAGCTCCATGCGAGAGGTGATCGGCCGCACGCCGATCCAGCCGGCGCTGACCCAGGCCCGCGCGCAGATCGAAACCGACGTGCTGCGCCAGACGCAGCAGATCCTCGACCGCTACAAGGCCGGCGTGGAAATCACCCAGGTGCAGTTGCAGAAGGTCGATCCTCCGGCCGCGGTCATCGAAAGCTTCCGCGACGTGCAGCGCGCCAACACGGACGCCGAACGCATGCGGAACGAGGCCGACTCCTTCCGCAACGACATCGTCCCCCGTGCCCGAGGCGAGGCGGCGCGCATCGTCACGACAGCGGAAGGCGCCAAGCAGGCAGCCGTCGCTCAGGCGACCGGTCAGACCCAGCGCTTCGACAACATCCTGGCGGCCTACCAGCAGGCCAAGGATGTGACCGTGCGCCGGATGTATCTCGACGCGATGCAGGACCTGCTGACGCATACGCAGACCCTGATCGTGGATGACCGGATGAAGGGCCTGGTGCCGTTCCTGCCGCTGAACACGCCACCCGCCCCGAATGGCGCGAACAGGCCCGCCGTCCCAGCCAATCCCGCCGCGGGAGCGATCCGATGAACCGCCTGTCCATCGCCGGGATCGGCGCCCTGGCCGTCGCCGCCTTCGTCGGCGCGGCCAGCATGTTCACCGTCGAGCAGACCGAGAAGGTCCTGGTCGCCCAGTTCGGCCACGTCGTCCGCCTGATCGACAAGCCCGGCCTGAACTTCAAGATCCCGCTCATTCAGAACGTGATCGTGTTCGACAACCGCCTGCTGAATGTCGAACTGCCGGGTGAGGAAATCATCCTGGGCGACCAGCGCCGGCTGATCGTCGACAGCTTCACCGTCTTCCGCGTCACCGACCCGCTGCGCTTCTACCAGGCGATCGGCCCCGTGCCCGATGGCATCCGCGGCCGCCTGAACTCGATCGTCACGTCGTCGTTGCGGCGCGTGATGGGCAGCCGCACCCTGCTCGACGTGCTCTCGGCCGACCGTGAGGAGATCATGGCCCTGATCGCTCGGCAGGTGAACACCGAGATGCAGTCGTTCGGCGTCAGCATCGTCGACCTTCGGATCAGGCGCGCCGACTTGCCGGAGGAAAACACCCAGGCGGTTCTGGCCCGCATGCAGTCCGAACGTCAGCGCGTCGCCTCCCAGGCCCGCGCCGAGGGCGCCGAGGCATCCGCCCGCATCCGCGCCGACGCGGAAAAGGAACGGACCGTGCTGCTGGCCGACGCGCAGGCCACGGCCGACCGGGTCCGCGGTGAGGGCGAGGCGGAAGCGACCAACATCTTCGCCAAATCCTTCGGCAAGGATCCGCAGTTCTTCAGCCTCTGGCGCACGCTGGACGGTTACCGTGAAGCCCTGGGCAACGGCAACACAAGGCTGGTCCTGACCCCGGACAACGACTACCTTCGCTACCTTCAGGCTCCGCCGCCGCGGACCGAGCCCTGACAATATGGCGGGCCGCGTTGTCGCGGCCCGCCTGTCAGCCCATATGCGGTGCAAATTCCAGGGATCCGTGACCATGCGCCTGTTCCGCTCCGCTTCAGACCGCCCGGTCCTGGCCCGTTCGGTCCTGATCGGTCTTTCGTTGCTTATCCTGACGCCGGCCGCGATGCCGGTGGTCGCGCCGCCCGCCGTCGCCCGCGGCGCGCCCGACAGCTTCGCCGATCTCGCGGCTCGGCTGCTGCCGGCCGTCGTCAACGTCTCCTCCAGCCAGACCCCGCAACAGCAGCAGCAACGCCAGCAGCCGGGGCCGGAAATGCCGAATTTCCCGCCTGGCTCTCCGTTTGAGCAGTTCTTCAAGGACTTCTTCAACCGGAACCGCCCGCCGCCGGGCAACCGCGGCGAAGGCACGCCGCCGCGCGGGCCGGAACGGCGGGCGCAAAGCCTGGGCTCTGGCTTCATCATCGATCCGGAAGGGCTGATCGTCACGAACAACCACGTGATCGAGGGCGCGGACGAAATCTCCATCACCCTGCAGGACAACACGACGCTGAAGGCGACCGTGGTCGGGCGGGATGAGAGCACCGACCTGGCGCTGCTGCGGGTGAAGTCGGACAAGCCGCTGCCCTTCGTGGAGTTCGGGGATTCCGATACCTCCCGCGTGGGTGACTGGGTGGTCGCGATCGGCAATCCGTTCGGCCTGGGCGGCACCGTGACCGCGGGCATCGTTTCAGCGCGCGGCCGCGATATCAACTCCGGCCCCTATGACGACTTCATCCAGACCGACGCCGCGATCAACCGGGGCAACTCGGGCGGGCCGCTGTTCAACATGGATGGCCAGGTCGTGGGCATCAACACGGCGATCTACTCACCATCCGGCGGGTCGATCGGCATCGGGTTCTCGATCCCGTCCAAGCTCGCCTCCAACGTGGTCAACCAGCTCAAGAACTTCGGGCAGGCCAGGCGTGGCTGGCTGGGTGTTCGCATCCAGCAGGTGACGCCCGAAATCGCCGAGAGCCTGGGGCTGAAGGAACCGACCGGCGCGATGATCGCCGGCGTGAATGAGGGTGGACCGGCCGACAAGGCCAAGATCCGCGGCGGCGATATCGTCCTGAAGTTCAACGGTCAGGACGTGAAGAACATGAGCGCCCTGCCCCGCGTCGTCGCCGACACCGAGGTCGGCAAGCAGGTCCCGGTCGTGGTCTGGCGCGACGGCAAGGAAGTGACGATCACCGCGACGTTGGGAGAGCGGCCGAACGACCAGCAGCTCGCCGCTGAACGGAACGGCGGCAAGGGTGGCGATACCGCCAAGGCCGTTGAACTGGCGGGCCTCGGCATGAAGATCGCCCCCCTGACGGCCGAGGCGCGGGAGAAATACCGCCTGGCCGAGGACAGCAAGGGCGTGCTGATCACCGAGGTGTCCGCCAGCGGGTCCGCCGCCGAGAAGGGCCTGAAGGCCGGCGACGTGATCGTCGAAGTGCAGCAGAACGAGGTCTCGACCCCCGCCGACGTGCAGCGCCGGGTCGAAGCCGCCCGCAAGCAGGAGCGGAAGTTCGTGCTGATGCTGATCCAGGGGCCGGAGGGCACACGCTTCGTGCCGCTGTCGCTGGCCCAGCCGAAGGGCAAAGGCTGAGGGGCTGAAGGTAGGGGGCTGGGCTGACCGGCCCCCTCTTTCTCTCCGTCAAGGCGCTCGTCCAGGGCCCCTCTCCGCGTTACAGCGCTTGTCCAGCGCCACTTTCTCCATCATGGCGCTGAGCGACTTTCCCTCTCCGTCATGGTGTTGGGCGAGTTTCCCCTCTCCGTCATGGCGCTGGGAGAGTTTCCCCTCTCCGTCATGGCGCTGGGCGAGTTTCCCTCTCCGTCATGGCCGGGCTTGACCCGGCCACCCACGCTTCATCGGTTGGGACGGCGTCCCCCCGTCAGAACCAACCACGCCCCCCGCCATCCCCGCTTCAACGGTCGGAGGGCAGGTGGCCGAGTCAAGCCCGGCCATGACGGAGGGGACGGATAGGACGGAGGGGACCAATCGGGCGGACGGAACGACGCCCCTACCCCGGCTTCCCCGAAACCTTCGCCCAGCTATCCCGCAGCCCGACCGTCCGGTTGAAAACCGGCCTTTCCGCCGTCCCATCCGGATCGGCACAGAAATAGCCCTGGCGTTCGAACTGCACCGCCTCCCCCACCATGGCCGAGGCCAAAGCGGGTTCCACCAGCGCATCCCGCAAAACCTCGACCGAGTCCGGGTTCAGGTCAGCCATCACATCCCCGCCCTCGGCGCCCGGATCGGGGCGGTTGAACAGCGGATTATACAGCCTTACCTCGGCCCGAACCGCGTCGGCGGCCGAGACCCAATGGATCGTCGCCTGCACCTTCCGCCCATCCGGCGCGTTCCCACCGCGGGAGGCCGGATCGTACGTGCAACGCAGTTCCACAACCTCCCCCGCCGCGTCCTTCACGACCGACTGGCAGGTCACAAAGAACCCATAGCGCAGCCGGACCTCCTTGCCAGGAGACAGCCGGTAGAACTTCTTCGGAGGGTTCTCCATGAAATCATCCCGCTCGACATACAGCTCCCGCCCGAAGGTCACCTGGCGTTCGCCAGCCTCGGGGTTGTCGGGGTGGTTGCGGGCGGTCAGCGGCTCGGTCTGGCCCTCGGGATAATTCTCGATCACCAGCTTCAGCGGCCGCAGCACCGCCATCCGGCGCGGCGCGACCGGGTTCAGCGTGTCGCGGATCGTCGCGTCCAGCAGCGCCATGTCGACGATCGAGTTCGCCCGCGCGACCCCGACCCGCTTCACGAACTCTCGCAGCGCCACCGCCGGCACGCCCCGCCGGCGAATGCCCGCGATGGTCGGCATGCGCGGATCATCCCAGCCCGAGACCACCCCATCGCGCACCAACGTCGTCAACACCCGCTTCGACAGCACCGTGTACGTGATGTTCAGACGCGCGAATTCATACTGACGCGGACGGGATGGCACCGGCAAATTGTCGAGGCACCAGTCATACAGCGGCCGATGCGCCTCGAACTCCAGCGTGCAGATCGAGTGCGTGATCCCCTCGATCGCGTCGGACTGGCCGTGCGCGTAGTCGTAGGTCGGGTAGATCTTCCAGGCGTCGCCGGTGCGCGGATGGCTCGCGTGCAGGATCCGGTACAGCACCGGATCGCGCAGGTTCATGTTGCCCGAGGCCATGTCGATCTTCGCGCGCAGCACGCGGGTGCCGTTCGGGTATTCCCCCGCGCGCATGCGGCGGAACAGGTCTAGGTTCTCCTCGACGGATCGCATGCGGAACGGGCTGTTCTGGCCAGGCTCGGTCAGCGTGCCGCGCTGGGCGCGCATCTGGTCGGGCGGCGTGTCGTCGACGTAAGCATGGCCGGTGCGGATCAGATGCTCCGCCCACTCATAAAGCTGCTCGAAATAGTCGGAGGCGTGATGCAGCGCGTCCCACTGAAAGCCGAGCCAGTTCACGTCGCGCTGGATGGCGTCGATGAACTCCTGCTCCTCCTTCACCGGGTTGGTGTCGTCGAACCGCAGATGCGAGCGGCCGCCGAACTCGGTCGCGATGCCGAAATTCAGGCAGATCGACTTTGCATGCCCGATATGCAGGTAGCCGTTCGGCTCCGGCGGGAAGCGGGTGACCACCGATTGCACGCGGCCCGCGTCCAGGTCCGCCTGGACGATGTCCCGGACGAAATCGCGGCCTGCTTCGGTGGTCTCGGTATCGGCCATGCCGTGCTCCAATGGGGGTCCCGTGATCGAGGCCGCAACCTACACGCCGCGGGCCGCCGGTAACAGTCGGATCATGCGTTGCGCTGCCGCGACCGCAGACGTTCCCGATGCGCGGTATACAGGCCCGAGGCGATGATGATCGCCGCGCCGACCAGCGTCCACCGGTCGGGCAGGCTCGCGAAGACCAAATACCCCGTGATCGTGGCCCAGACGAGTTGGGAATAGACGAAGGGCGCCAGCACGGATGCCGGTGCGTGGCGGTAGGCCAGGATCACCAGCCACTGCCCGGCCGAGGCCAGCACCCCCAGCGCCACCATCAGCCCCCATTGCAGCGGCGTCGGCCAGGCGAGTTCAAACGGCAGCGCGACGCTCAGCAGCATCGTCCCCAGCCCCGCCGACCACAGCACGGTCGTGGTCGGCGGATCGGTGGCCGACATTTTTCGGGTGATGATCAGGGCCACCGACCAGAACGTGGCCGAGGCGACGCCGAAAAGCGCCGCCGGCTCGAACCCGTCCAGCCCCGGACGGGCGACGATCAGCATGCCCACCATGCCTGCGCCGACCGCCGCCCAGCGGCGCAGCCCCACCGTTTCCCCCAGCAGCGGGATGGACAGGATCGTGATCAACAGAGGGGACAGGAAACTGATCGTCGTCGCCTGCGCCATGGTCATGGACCGAATGCCGAAGACGAACAGAACCGACGAGCCGATGACGCAACAGGCCCGCACCACCTGCAACCACGGGGACGCCGGCCACAACGCCCGCACCGGCGTGTTGCGCGCCAGGATCAGCGCCAGGCCCAGGAAGATGACGTAACGAACCCAGTTGATCTGGATGATCGGCAGGCCGGTGCTCAGGAATTTCGCGATGGTGTCCGCGATGGCAAACAGCAGCGTCGCGGTCAGCGACAACGCGATGCCGCGCATGGGATCGTCGGTTTGGGACATGGGCGCTTCTATCAGAGGCCGCCCCCATCAGGTTAGGCCTGTTCACATGGCAGACCGACCCGCCACGCATTCGCGTAACGTGGCAGCACCGCGTATTGGCCGTTGTGGTGATCGGCGATAGGGTCCGATCCCCCCACGGGAAAGGTATCAAGATCGATGCGAATGGAAGTTGCGCAGGCGGCGCCTACCGTGACTCATGTCCGGCTGATCGGGCGGCTCGACATCGCCGGCGCGCAGGCGATCGACCTGCATTTCAATGTGCTGGTCGGATCGTCGCCCAGCCTGATCGTCGATCTGTCGGAGGTGGACTTCATCGCCTCCATGGGCCTGCGGACACTGATGCTGGGCGCGCGGGTCATGGCATCAAAGAGGCGTCGCATGGTCCTGTGTGGCGCGGGGCGGCAGGTTTCCGAGGTGCTGGTCGTCAGTGGAATTGGGCAGATCGTCGCCATGGCGGAACATCTCGACGCCGCGCTGCAAATCGTCAGTGCCTGAGACGGGCGACACGCATGACCTTCTGTTGTCGCGCGACCAGGATGGTCTGTTGCGCCTGGGACCTTGGGTCGATGCGGTCATTGCCGAACTGAACCTGACCGGACGGACGGCGTTCGGCCTGCGGTTGTGCCTGGAGGAAGCCGTCGCCAATCTTGTCATGCACGGCATCCCGTCCCCTGGCATCGCCAGTGATACAATCGGCATCGAGGTCCGGTCGGATGACGACAGTATCCACCTGACGGTCGAGGATCACTGCCAACCGTTTGATCCGACGCGGGCCGAGACGCCGAACGGTGGCGGCGTGGGGGGACAGGGCCTCATCCTCATGCGGCGGTTCGCGTCGAGCCTGCGCTACGAGCAGGCCGGCGCAGCCAACCGGCTGCACCTGACCCTTTCGCGCGCGTGATCGGAACCGGCGAAGGCCGCGGTGGCCCCCCGGGTCCGGCGAAGCCGTGGATGGCCCGCCTGCGCGGGCCATGACGGCGACGGGTCACGATCAAGGGCGGCCGGGATTACTCCGCCGCCGCCGCCGGGGCGCCGAGGCCGCCTGACGCCAGCAACCGCGACACCGTGCCATCGTCGAAGCGCAGCACGTCGCGCAGGATTTCCTCGGTGTGCTCGCCCAGCAACGGCGAGCGCTTCACCTCGGTCTCGCTGTCCGACAGCTTGATCGGGTTGCCGACGGACAGGTACTTGCCGCGGGTCGGGTGATCGACCTCGACCACCGTGCCGGTGGCGCGGAGCGACTGTTCCTCGGCGATTTCCTTCATCGACAGGATCGGGCCGCAGGGGATGTCGTACTTGTTCAGGATGTCCATGGCCTCGAACTTCGTCTTGGTCATGGTCCAGGCCTCGATCGTGTCCCAGATATGCTTCAGGCGCGGCAGGCGGGCCGGCGGCTTGGCATAGTCCGGATCGGTCTTCCATTCCGGTTTGCCGATGACGTCGCAGATCGCTTCCCACACCGGCGCCTGGGCGATGAAGTAGATATAGGCGTTGGGGTCCGTCTCCCAACCCTTGCACTTCAGGATCCAGCCAGGCTGCCCGCCGCCCGACGCGTTGCCGGAGCGGGGCACGGCTTCACCGAACGAACCATCGGGATATTGCGGGTATTCGGTCAGCGGCCCGTGCTCCAGCCGCTGCTGGTCGCGCAGCTTGACGCGGCAGAGGTTCAGCACCCCGTCCTGCATCGCCACATCCACCTTCTGCCCACGCCCGGTCGCCGTGCGCTGGAACAGGGCGGCCACGATACCCAGGGCGAGATGCAGCCCAGTGCCGCTGTCACCGATCTGCGCGCCGGTCACGATCGGCGGGCCATCATCGAAACCGGTCGTGGAGGCCGCGCCGCCCGCGCACTGGGCCACGTTCTCATAGACCTTGCAGTCCTCGTACGGGCCGGGACCGAACCCCTTGATCGAGGCCAGGATCATGCGGGGATTGAGTTCCTGCACCCGCTCCCACGTGAAGCCCATGCGATCCAGGGCGCCGGGGGCAAAATTCTCCACCATCACGTCGCAGGACTTCACCAGCGCTTCCAGGACTTCCTTGCCGCCCTTGTTGCGGCCGTCGATGGTGATGGAGCGCTTGTTGTGGTTCAGCATCGTGAAATACAGGCTGTCCACGCCCTTGATGTCCTGCAACTGACCGCGGGTGATGTCCCCCGTGCCAGGCCGTTCCACCTTGATCACGTCCGCGCCGAACCACGCCAGCAACTGCGTGCAGGTCGGGCCGGACTGGACATGGGTGAAATCGAGAATGCGGACGCCGTCGAGTGCCTTGCTCATGTCATGCTCCTCCCTTCTTGCTCAGGGCGCTTTTGGGATTGAGGTTGCCGATATTGCCGCTTTCGGTGCCGGCGGCCGGGTCGATGACCGCGTTGATGAGCGTGGGCCGGCCGCTGTCCATCGCCGCGTCGACCGCGCGTTTCAGGTCGTCGGGAGTCGTGACGTTCACGCCGACGCCGCCAAACCCCTCGATCATCTTGTCGTAGCGGGAACCCGGAACGAACATCGTGATCGCCGGATCGGCGCCGCCGCCGGGATTGACTCCGTCGCCGCGATAGATGCCGTCATTGTTGAAGACGACGACACAGACCGGCAGGTTGTAGCGGCAGATCGTTTCGATCTCCATGCCCGAGAACCCGAAGGCGCTGTCGCCTTCGATCGCGAGCACGGGCTTGCCGGTTTCCACCGTGGCGGCAACGGCGAACCCCATGCCGATGCCCATGACGCCCCAGGTGCCGACATCCAGGCGCTTGCGCGGCTGGTACATGTCGATCACGCCGCGCGCCTGGTCGAGCGTGTTCGCGCCCTCATTCACCAGGATCGCGTCGGGGCGTTCCTTGATGACATCGCGCAGCACCCGCAGGGCCGAGTGGTAGTCCATCGGGTTGGAATTCTTGCCCAGCCGCGACGCCATCCGGGCGATATTGGAATCCTTCTTCGCCTGGATTGCCGCCGTCCATTCCGTGGGCGGCTGCGCCCAATCGTCGCCCATGCCCTTCAGCAGGGCCGCGACGCAGGAGCCGATATCGCCCACCAGCGGCGCCGCGATCTCGACATTGCTGTCCATCTCCCGCGGTTCGATGTCGATCTGGATGAACTTCTTGGACCCGGGCGGGCCCCATTGCTTGCCCTTGCCGTGGCTGAGCAGCCAGTTCAGGCGCGCGCCCACCAGCATGACCACGTCGCTTTCCAGCAGGACGGTCGACCGCGCGGCCGAGGCCGACTGCGGATGCGTGTCGGGGAGCAGGCCCTTGGCCATGCTCATGGGCACGTAGGGGATGCCGCTCTTTTCGACCAACGCCCGGATATCGTCATCGGCCTGGGCATAGGCGGCGCCCTTGCCCAGGATGATCAACGGCTTCTTCGCGCCGCGCAGCACATCAAGGGCTCGCTCCACGGCCGAAGGTGCCGGGATTTGCGCCGGCGCCGGATCGATCACCTTCACCAGGGACCGCCCGCCGGCCTCGGCATCCATCACCTGGCCGAGCAGCTTGGCGGGAAGGTCGAGGTAGACGCCGCCCGGCCGGCCGGAGACCGCGGCGCGGATGGCGCGCGCGATGCCGATGCCGATATCCGCGGCATGCAGGATACGGAACGACGCCTTGCAGAGCGTCTTGGCGACGGCAAGCTGGTCCATCTCCTCATAGTCGCCCTGCTGGAGATCGACGATCTCCCGCTCCGACGATCCGCTGATCAGGATCATCGGGAAGCAGTTGGTCGTCGCGTTGGCCAGCGCGACCAGCCCGTTCAGGAACCCGGGTGCCGACACCGTCAGGCAGACGCCCGGCGCCTTGGTCAGGAAGCCCGCGATGGCGGCCGCGTTGCCCGCGTTCTGCTCATGCCGAAACGAAATCACCCGCATGCCCGACGCCTGCGCGAGGCGGCCCAGATCGGTGATCGGAATGCCGGGGACCGTATAGATGGTCTTCACGCCGTTCAGCTTCAGCGCGTCGATGACCAAGTGGAACCCGTCGGTCAGCTCGACCTCGGGCGCCGTTTCGGTTTCGCTGGACATCAGCGCGCCCCCGCCAGGTTCTGCATCCGTGTGGCCGTCCTTGATCTGGACATCGTGTACCCCCCTTCGGTTACGCAGTTTTCCGTGGCGTTTCCTCGAACCGGTCGAGGAAATCACCGTGTTGCTCGACATGGGCCGCGAGGCCCATCGTGTGTTCGCGCACCAGCCGCTCGGCCTGGTCGGCGTCATGGTCGGCCAGCGCGGCGATGATGGCGCGGTGATCGGCGACCGAGCGTTGCGCGCGGTTGTCCTGCGTCATGGTCACGGCTCGGACGGCGCGCATGTGGATGAACAGCGTGTCGATCATAGTGCCCATCAGGGCCACGCCACCCAGGCGGATGATGGCGCGGTGGAACGCCATGTTCGCCTCGGAATACTCCCCGATCTGCCCCGCGGGATCGTCCCGGAAGGCATCGACCAGCGCGCGCAGGTCGCGGATATCGGCCTCGGTGACGATCGGCGCGGCGAGGCGCGCGGCCATGCTCTCGATCGCTGCCCAGACGGTGATCATCTCGACGATCTCCCGCTTCGACTTGCGGACGACCTGGATGCCGCGCCGTGGGATGGAGCGGACGAAACCCTCCTGCTCCAGCACCGACAGCGCCTCCCGGATCGGGGTGCGGCTGACGCCGAGGTCCTGGGACAATTGCCGCTCATCCAGCCGGATTTCGCCGGGGCGGCCATACAGGTCCATGTCCATGATCGCGCGCCGGATCGCCTCGCACACGCGCCGGCGCAGCCCGACGCTGACATCGAGCGGTTCGATCCGCAAACGGGCGTGATGCTCTCGGGCATGCGGGGCGGGGGCGATGTCGTCGTTCAAGCGACGGGCCTCATGGACGGGTTTTAGGCATACTGTATTTTGTATGCCAGACTGTCAAGCAGCCCAAACCGCCCATATTCAGCAACGAAACACGTGAATTGAGACGAACCCGCGCGTTTCCGTTGCATGGAAAGCAGGGAATGAGTAGACATCCGCGATGGCAGCGCACCCAGGAACCGTCGGCGACATGCACGTCCTGTTACAACCCGCCCGTGTTTCAAGCGTCCGGGACGCACTGTGGCTGGCCATGATCGGCGCCGCGGCATGACCACCCCGCCCCGCCGGACCAAGCGCCGCCGCGTCGGCTCCACCGCTCGCCGCTATCGCCCGTCGGAGCTTGTGCAGGTCTCCGCCCAGCCCAAGGTCAGCCGCGAAGCCATCCTCACCGCCATCGCCGTGTCGATCGTCGGCGCTGCCCTGATCGTGCTGATCTGGATGATGGCGCAACGCTCCGCCGATGATTACCGCACCATGATGCGGCAGGACGTTGAACGCGGCCTCTCGGCCCAGGCCGCGACGCTGGCCGAGAAGGTGAAGCTCGAAATCCTGGTGGTCGACCAGACCATGGCGATCATCCAGGCGCTGTGGAACGAAAATCCCACCAGCTTCCGCCTGAACGACTGGCACAACCGCGTCCCCGCGCTGACCGCGGTGTCCGACGACATCTTCATCGCCGACGACAAGCGGATCATCCAGCAGGACATCCTGCCCCAGGCGATCGGCCAGGGCATCGGCGGCGCCTACCTGCCCTTCCCCCATGGCTCCCTGGAACTCTTCGGCGCCGACGGTGAACGGACCCGCGAAGGCCGCATCGTCACCCCCACCACCAACGCCACCGTCGAGGCTCGGCGTTACCTGATCTACCTCGTCCGCCCCCTCGGCAACCCGGTCCGCGCGCTCCTCGGAGCCTCCTACCGCTCGGGCGAGATCACCCGCCACTTCGCCGACGCCAACCTGGGCACCAACGGCATCGTCCTGCTGGTCGACCAGAAACAGAACCTGTTGCAGGCCGTTGCCGGCCCCGCCTCCCGCCGCCCCCGCGTCAACCTGGCCCGCACCGAGATGCTGGAGGCGATGGCCAAGGGTGAAAGCGGCATCTGGACCGGCCCGACCGGCGTCGACAACACGCCGCGCATCCATGCCTGGGCCAAGGTCCCGGGTCGGGACAGCATCGTCGTCGTCGGCACCCCCATCGCCCAGGCCCTGGCCCCGGCCGAGGCGATCGCCGCCGGCACCTATTCCATCGCCGCCATGGCCTCGGGCGTCGTCGTCGCGGCCGGCCTGATCGTGGCCTGGGGCCTGGCGACCCTCCGCGGCAACCGCCGCCGCCAGCGCAACCTGGAACGCGCGCAGGCGGACCTCTCCGCCGCACAGGCCGACATGACCGCGAGCCGCCTGCGCGCCGCCACCGCGACCACGCAACTGCGCGCCCTGCTCGATGGCGTGACCGAGGCCGCGGCGGTGTTCGACGCGGAGATGCGACTGGCAACCTGGAACGACCGCTTCATCGCCGCGTCCGGCCTGCCCGAGGACGCGATCAAGGAAGGCCTGCCGCTGGATGAGATGCTGCGCCGCCAGCACCAGGCCGGCCTGTTCGGCACGCCCGGCACCGATCCGGAAGCCGAGATCGCCCAACGCACCGCATCCCTCCTGACCGCCGAAGCCCCAGAACCGCTCACCCAGCTCGGCCCCAACGGCACGCCGATCCCGGTTTTGTCGAAGCGGATGCCCGATACCGGACTGGTACTGATCCTGGGCGGCCTCGCGGAATGGCAGGCTCCGCCGCGTCAGGCGGCACCCGCGCCACAACCCGCCCAGGCCGAACCCGCGGCGGAAACCACTGGCGCCGCCAACGTCGTGGAGTGGTAGAACAACCCCCGCATCGACCCAAGGGCCGGCATAACGGCCTCGATCGGAGGAACCCCGCAATGTCCAATCCCCCGGCCCTCGCCGGCATCAAGGTCGCCGACTTCTCCCATTTCATCGCCGGCCCCATGGCCAGCATGATCCTGTCCGACATGGGCGCCGAGGTCATCAAGATCGAGAAGATCGACGGCGGCGATGACTTCCGCCGCCTCGGCCCCATTGCGAAGCCGCAGGAAGGCCCGTCCCGGGAGGGCGCGCCCTACCTCTGGACCAACCGCAACAAGAAGGGCATCGCGCTCGACCTCCGCAAGCCGGAGGGACAGGCCATCGCCCGCGACATCGTCGCGCGGTCAGACATCCTGCTGGAGAATTTCTCGGCCGGCGTGATGGCCCGCTTCGGGCTGGACTACGACACGCTCTCGGCCGACCAACCCCGGCTGATCTACTGCGCGGTCTCCGCCTATGGCCGCTCCGGCGTCTTGTCCGACCGGTTGGGCTTCGACCCGATCACCCAGGCCGAAAGCGGCTTCATGTCCCTGAACGGCGAACCCGGCGGCGTCGGCATGCGCGCCGGCCCTTCCATCATGGACATGAGCACGGCAATGATGGCGTCCAACGCCATGCTGGGCGCGCTGTTCGCCCGCGAGCGCACCGGCCGCGGCCAGTATCTGGAATGCGCCCTGTTCGACCAGGCCGTCACCATGACCGGCTTCCACGCCATGAACTACCTGGTCAGCGGCCAGGAACCCCAGCGCTTCGGCAATGACAGCCGCGACACCGTCCCCACCGCCGCCTTTCAGACCGCCGACGGCCCGATCTACATCGCCTGCGCCAATGACCGGACCTGGCAGAGGCTCGCCGAACAGGTGCTGGACCGGCCTGACCTCGCGGCGGACTATGCTAGCACCGCGTCCCGCATCCGCGACCGTGACCGGATCCTGGCCCTGGTGCAGGACATCCTCCGCACCCGCCCCCGCGCCGCCTGGCTGGAGCCGATGCGCAAGGCCGGGGTGCCCGCGGGCGCGATCAACACGGTGAAGGAGGCGTTCGACGGCCCCGATATCGCCGAACGCGGGTTGGTGAGCCGCATCCCCCACCCGACCCTGGGCACCGTGCCCAACATCGCTTTGCCCATCCGCATGGCCGGCACGCCTTTGGTCCCGCCGGTTGCCGCGCCGACATTGGGCCAGCATTCGGTCACGGTTTTGCGCGACACCCTGGGCTATGATCAGGCCCGCATCGATGCCCTGATCGCCGAGGGCGTCGTCGCCTGATCGTCCTCCTTCGAAGGTTCCGCCGCTGACCACGCACGCACGCCCCGACCCCGACACCGCCCGCGCCTGGGTGCGGCTGCCCTCGGGGCGGCGGCTGGACCTGCTGAACCCCACCCCCTTCGACTGGACGGATGAGGATCTGGCGATCGGCCTCGCGCGCACCTATCGCTGGGGCGGGCACTCGGTCTGGCCGCATCCGCTGTCCGTCGCCCAGCACTCTTTGCTGGTCCTGGCGCTGCGCCGCGACGCCAGCCCCACCGGCCTGTCCGACGCCGTCGCCCTGCGGGAACTGCTGCACGACGCCGATGAGGGGCTGCTGGGCTTCGACCCGATCTCTCCCCTGAAGCCGTTCCTCGGCCCGGGCTACGCCGCTTTGGCGGAACGCCTGCGCGCCGCCATCGCCAGCCGCCACGGGCTCCCGGCCTGGACGGTCGCGGACCACAAATCCCACAAGCGCGCCGATCGCGTGGCGGCGGCGTCCGAGGCTGTCCACGTCGCCGGCTGGACGCCCACCGAGGTCCGCGCGACCCTGGGCATCCGCGACCGCATCACAGACAGCGACCCCCTCGCCGCCTGGTTCGACGTGCCGCCATGGGCGCCCTGGCCCGCCGACCAGGCCGCCGAACGCTTCCTGAGCGTGATGCGCCGCCTGTCGGCCAACGCCTGAGGCCGCATCTTCGGTCGCCAGACGCCCCGACTTGGCGTATCCGTGCGCCCCGACATCCCGGCCGCCAGCAAACTCCCGAGACCATACCCATGACCCACGATATCTACACCCGCATGCGCGACACCGTCCTGGCCGCCCTGAAAGGCCTCGACCCGTCCTTGCCGCCGGAGATCGCGGACCGGGTGGAGGTCACCCCCGCGCGCGACCCCGCGCATGGCGACATGGCGACCAACGCCGCGATGGTCTGCGCCAAGGCCCTGCGCCAGCCACCGCAGAAGATCGCCGCAGCGCTCGTGGCATTCCTGGGCGAGGCGCCGGAGGTCGAGGAGGTCACCATCGCCGGCCCCGGCTTCGTCAATATCCGTATCGAGAAGCCCGCCTTCCGCGCCTTGCTGCCGGTGATCCTGACGCACGGAGAATCCTACGGCGACAGCACCGCCGGCCACGGCCGCCGGGTGAACGTCGAATACGTCTCGGCCAACCCGACCGGCCCCATGCATATCGGCCATTGCCGCGGCGCCGTCGTTGGTGACGCGCTGGCCAACCTGATGGCCAAGGCCGGCTTCCAGGTCACCAAGGAGTACTACATCAACGACGCCGGCGCGCAGGTCACCGCCCTCGCCTGGGCCGCCTACTGGCGCTACCTCCAGGCCATCGGCACGCCGCTGACCGAGGAGGAATTCTCCGCCCAGGTCCCCGGCGGCCTGCAATATCGCGGCGACTACCTGGTGCCCGTCGGCGCCGCCTTGGCAAAGCAACATGGTTCGGCACTGGCCCAGCCCGACCTCGGCATCGCCGCGCCCGAGAACTGGATCGACCTGGTCCGCGACGCGACGATCGACCTGATGATGGCGGAAATCCGGGAAGACCTGGAGCTGCTGGGCGTCCGGCAGGACGTTTTTTCCTCGGAACGGGCGCTCGTCGCCTCGGGCGCGGCCGATGCGACGATCGACCGGCTGGCGGCCGATGGGCTGATCTATGAAGGCGTGCTGGAGCCGCCCAAGGGCAAGACCCCGGACGACTGGGAACCCCGCCCGCAGACACTGTTCCGCAGCACCCAGTTCGGCGACGACGTGGACCGGCCGCTGCGGAAATCCGATGGCTCCAACACGTATTTTGCCAACGACATCGGCTACCACGCCAACAAGCTCGACCGCGGCTTCGACATGCTGATCGACGTCCTCGGCGCCGATCACGGCGGCTACGTCCCCCGCATGCGCGCCGCCGTGCAGGCGCTGTCCGGCGGCGGGACGAAGTTCGAGGCTGTGCTGTGCCAGATCGTCCACATCATGCGCGGCGGCGAACCGGTGCGGATGTCCAAGCGCGCCGGCACCTACGTGACCCTGCGCGACCTGCTGGAGGAAGTCGGCCGCGACGCCGTCCGCTTCACCATGCTGACCCGCAAGGCCGACGCGCAGATGGAGTTCGACCTCGACCAGGCGATCGCCCAGACCCGCGACAACCCCGCTTTCTACGTCCAGTACGCCCATGCCCGCTGCCGCTCGGTCCTACGTTCAGCGGTCGAGATGTTCGGCGCCGCGGCGATCGAACCGGCGGTCCTGGCCACCGCACCGCTTGACAGCCTTGACGACGAGTCGGACCTGACCCTGATCCGCCGCCTCGCGACCTGGCCGCGCACCGTGGAAGCCGCCGCTTTGGCCCGAGAACCGCATCGAATTGCGTTTTTCCTCTATGACTTGGCGGCCGACTTTCATATGCTGTGGAACCGAGGCAGGGACAACGCGACCCTCCGGTTTCTGCAACCCGACCAACCAGCCGAAACACAGGCTCGGCTGGCCCTGGTGGCGGCGACCGCGATCGTGATTCGGTCCGGCCTTGGGGTGATGGGCGTCACGCCCGTCGAGGAAATGCGCTGATCCCGCCGGCCCGCGTCCGGCTGGCGGTCGGCCAGGTCAAGGATGCGCGCCGTGTCGGACGATCTGTCCATACCAAGTCCCGCCGCCTACCGCCCGCCCAACCGCGCGCGCGGCCTGTCACCAGACACCAAGCGCCGGATGGTCATCGCGGGAGGAATCCTCGGCGCGGTGATCGTCATCGGCGGCACGGTCACGCTGATCGGCCGCTCGACCGGTGAGGTCCCGGTGATCCAGGCCGACCTGCGGCCGATCCGGGTGAAGCCGGAAAACCCGGGCGGCCTGCAGATCGCGGGCGTGAACAACGAAATCTATTCCGACGGCGACACGCGGGATGGCGCCCGCCTCGCCCCGGGGGCCGAGGCCCCCAACCCCGCCGCCCTGCGCGCGCCGCCGCCCGAAACCCACACGCCCGAGAGCCCGCGCCCCGACCTGCTGGCCGCCGCGCGGACCGCCGCCCCAACGGCCAACGCTCCGGCGACAACCGCCCCGGCCACACAGGCCCCCCCCACCTCGACGACCGCCGCGAAACTCGTGGCACGGACCGCTCCGCCCGCGCCCCAGACCGCCAACTCCCAGGGGGTCAACACTCAGGGCGTCAACACCCAGGGCGCCGCGACCAACCAGACCGCCGCCACCCCGAAGCCCGCCCCCACGGCGCAGCGCGTGGAACCGCCCAAGCCCGCCGCCGAGACACCGGCCCGCGCGCAGGGCGGGCGGATTTCCGTGCAGTTGGCCGCCGTGCGGTCCCAGGGTGCCGCGCAGGCCGAATGGGTGGCCCTGCAACGCCGCCTGCCGGACCTGCTGGGCGGCCGACAGGCCGTGTTCCCGAAGACCGAGCGGGACGGCAAGACGTTCTGGCGCGTCCGCACCGCCGGCTTCTCGGATGTCGCCGAGGCGCGCGGTTTCTGCGAACGTGTCCGCGCCAAGGGCGCCGCCTGCGCGGTCGCCGAATTCTGAGGAAACCCGCCATGTCCCCCTCCAACTGGCAAAAGCGCAAGGTCGGCCGCACCGGCCTGGAAGTCACCACCGTGGGCCTCGGCACCGCCACCATGGGCGGCAGCCGCGTCCCAGTCACACGGGCCGAGGGGGAGGCCATGGTCGCCGCCGCCTGGAAGGCGGGGCTGCGCTATGTCGACACCGCGCCGTTCTATGGCGTTGGCG
The DNA here is from genome assembly GCA_002422345.1 of Acetobacteraceae bacterium UBA6159. Classification (GTDB taxonomy): domain Bacteria; phylum Pseudomonadota; class Alphaproteobacteria; order Acetobacterales; family Acetobacteraceae; genus Rhodopila. The sequence continues at coordinate 3,374 of DIUL01000189.1, read as the reverse complement.
CGGCGGAACGGCGGGTGGGCGACGCGATGCGCGAATACCCGCGCGACGAATGGGTGCTGTCGACCAAGGTCGGCCGCCTGCTGCGCCCGACCAGCCGCACCGGCCCCTCCCCCGACGGGCGGCTGTCGCCGCTGCCCTTCGACCCGATCTACGACTACTCCTACGACGCCATCATGCGATCGGTGGAGGACAGCTATCAGCGCCTGGGCCTGGCCCGGATCGACATCCTGTATGTCCACGACATCGGCGTCTACCAGCACGGGGCGGAGGTCAACGCCGCCCACATGAAGGTCCTGCGGGACAGCGGCTACAAGGCGATGGAGGAACTGCGCCGGACCGGCGTCGTCAGCGCCGTCGGCCTCGGCGTGAACGAAAAGGAAGTCCTGATCGACGTGATGGACTTCGGGGACTGGGACGTCTTCCTGCTGGCCGGCCGTTACACGCTGCTGGAACAGGGACCGCTCGACGACCTGCTGCCGATGTGCCTTGCGCGCGGGACCTCGATCGTCGTCGGCGGGCCGCTGAACTCGGGCATCCTGGCCGGCCGCGACACCTGGAACTATGCCACCGCGCCGGCCGAGGTGGGCGACCGCGTGCGCCGCATCCAGGCCGTCTGCGACGCCCACAAGGTGCCGCTGCCGGCCGCCGCGCTGCAATTCCCGCTGGCCCATCCGGCGGTCTGCGCGATCATCCCGGGGCCGCGGACGGCGGCCGAGTTCGAGGAGAATCTGCCGCTGTTCACCATGCCGATCCCGGCCGGCCTGTGGTCGGACCTGAAGACGGCGGGGCTGCTGCATCCGGGGGCGCCGACGCCGGCCTGATCGCGGTCGGTGTCACCCGGTGCCATTTCATTGCCGTTTGTTTTCATTCCGGGAAATGCCGCCCGTCGCGGCACTTGCGCCGATGGCACGCCGGGTGCATTGAAAACACACCGAGAGAGAATGTCGTCCCCGATCCTGGACGCTCGGACGCGCATGGGCTTTCTCGGCCGAAGAACGGGGGATCATGACGGATGCGCCTTGCGGTGCTGAAAGAGCGGCGTGCTGCCGAGGCACGCGTCGCGGCGACGCCTGAGACCGTGAAGCGCCTGATCGGCCTGGGTCTGACGGTCGCGGTCGAAACCGGCGCGGGCGCGGGGGCCTCGATCCCCGACCACGAGTTCACCGCCGCCGGGGCCGAGGTCACCGCCGATCCGGCCGCCACGCTGGCCGGCGCCGGCATTGTCTTCGCCGTGCAGGCCCCCTTGCCAGACGAACGTGCCCTGATCCCGCGCGGCGCCCTGCTGGTCTGCACCGCCGGCGCCTTCGGGGATCCGGAGTTGGTGCCGAGCCTGGCGGCGGCGGGGATTGATGCGGCGGCGATGGAGTTGTTGCCGCGTATTACCCGCGCACAGTCGATGGACGTGCTGTCGAGCCAGGCGAACCTCGCCGGCTATCGCGCCGTCGTTGAATCCGCGACCTCCTTCCAGCGCGGCTTTCCGATGATGATGACCGCGGCCGGCACCGTCCCGCCCGCCCGCGTCTTCGTGATCGGCGCCGGTGTCGCCGGGTTGCAGGCCATCGCCACCGCCCGCCGGCTGGGCGCGATCGTTTCTGCCACCGATGTGCGACCGGCGGCGAAGGAGGAAATCCGCTCCCTCGGCGCCACCTTCGTGGGGGTGGAGGATGCCGAAACCGCCGCCCAGACAGGCGCCTATGCCCGCGAAATGAGCGATGCGTTCCGCCAGAAGCAGGCGGACCTGATGGCCACGACGGTGGCGAAGAACGACATCGTGATCTGCACTGCTTTGGTGATGGGCCGGCAGGCGCCGGTGATCGTGACCCAGCCGATGGTCGACAGCATGCGGCCGGGCAGCGTGATCATCGACCTCGCGGCGGACGCCGGCGGCAACTGCGCCGCGACCGTGCCGGGCGAGGTCATCGTCACCCCGAACGGCGTCACCATCCTGGGCCACCGCAACTGGCCGGCGCGGATCCCGGTGGCCTCGTCCAACCTCTATTCCCGCAACCTGCTGACCTTCCTGACCACGTTCTGGGACAAGGAGGCGAAGGCCCCCGCGCTGCCGGCCGATGACGACATCGTCAAGGGCGTGATGCTGACCCGCGGCGGGGCCGTCGTGCACCCGAACTTCCTGCCCAAACAGGCCGCTTGAGCGCCGGAGAACCATAGCGATGAACCCAGCCCAGTTGGCGGAAGAGGCGGCCCGCCTCGCGCAGCAGGCCGGAACCCTGGCCGAACATGCCAAGGCCGTGGCCCAGACCGCCGTTTCCTATGGCCCGGTGGTGGAGCCGTTCATCTTCCTGCTGGCGATCTTCCTGATGGCCTGCTTCGTCGGCTACTACGTCGTGTGGAACGTGACCCCGGCGCTGCATTCGCCGCTGATGGCGGTCACCAACGCGATTTCCTCGGTCATCATCGTCGGCGCCATGCTGTCGGCCGGCCTGGCTGATTCGGGCTGGGCCATGGCGTTCGGGTTCATCGGGGTCGTCCTGGCCTCGGTGAACATCTTCGGCGGCTTCGTTGTGACGCAACGGATGCTGTCGATGTTCAAGAAGAAGCAATAGGGGCCAGACGATGTCCGCCAGCCTGACCTCGCTCGCCTATCTCGTCGCCGCCGTGCTGTTCGTCCTGGCGCTGCGCGGCCTTTCCAGCCCGGTTACGTCGCGGGAGGGCAACCGCTACGGCATGATCGGCATGGGCGTCGCCGTGGGCGCGACGCTGCTGCACCATGGCATGTCGGGCTGGGGCTACGGCCTCATGGTCCTGGGCATCGCCATCGGCGGGGCGATCGGCACCATGGTGGCGCTGCGGATCCAGATGACCGCTTTGCCGCAGCTTGTGGCCGCGTTCCACTCCCTGGTTGGCCTGGCCGCGGTGTTCGTGGCCGCGGGGGCGCAGCAGGCACCCGAGGCGTTTGGCATCGGCACGCCCGGCCATATCCACACGCAAAGCCTGGTGGAGATGTCGCTGGGCCTCGCGATCGGCGCCATCACCTTCTCAGGCTCGCTGATCGCGTTCGCGAAGTTGCAGGCCCTGATGAAGGGTTCGCCGATCCTGTTTCCGTATCAGCATCAGCTGAACCTGGGCCTGGGGATTCTTTTGGCCCTGCTGATCGTGGGCTTCGTGCTGACCGGCGGGAACACGGTTCTGTTCTGGATGATCGCGGTTCTGGCGCTGACGCTCGGGTTCCTGATCATCATCCCGATCGGCGGGGCGGACATGCCCGTCGTCGTGTCGATGCTGAACAGCTACTCCGGTTGGGCCGCGGCGGGCATCGGCTTCACCATCCAGAATCTGGCGCTGATCATCACCGGGTCGCTGGTGGGCGCGTCGGGCGCGATCCTGTCCTACATCATGTGCAAGGGCATGAACCG
>DIUL01000056.1 GCA_002422345.1 Acetobacteraceae bacterium UBA6159 | reverse complement strand
TTTCATAGCGTTGAACAGCCTTGCGCGGTTCCCTGCCTTGATCCATTGGGAGTCCTCTGGAAGCAATCCCGCGATCGACGGCCCGGACATTCGTTCACCCGTGATCACTCCACAGCCAATGGAGTGAATGACTTCGAGTGCACCCAGTAGGCTGTTCTGCTCCCAGTCAGGCGGGCGATTCGATGGTCGCGAGGAACTGAAATACTTGGCGCTCCCGCGTCGGTCGCCACGGATTCCAACATATCGAGCCATCGAATGGGGTTCGATTGTCCGACCAGTCCCTTCGAGCGTAAGCCAGAGCGAAAAGGTCTCCAACCAAACAACAGCTCCCCATGGAACAGCGACGAGGTCTTCACCATCTCGCTTTTCGAACGGGTTGATCGGACTGGAGTGAGCCTCCCTCTGTTGCTTCGTGAACGGCTCTCGCCATGTATTGGCCCCGCCAGGAGCACGGCTGCCGCTGCCGCACCATATCTCCCCGTTGCACATGACACCGCAGACGATCGCGTCTATGGCAGTCAGTGCCCTCCTCAACGGCGAACGTGTCCCTGTCCGGACCGCTTCGCCTTCGATCGAGACGGTCAGGGCCCACTGTGCTCGGTGCGTTCGTAGTGGTTCCGCGAGTATTTCGTTGGCATCCCTGGGAACCAAAGGTTCATCAGCCTGCTTGCGACGACCTCGGCCTGTTCGTGGCAGGATTTCATGGTCACGGGGTGGCAAGGTCGTTACCTCCTGCGGCTTACCCGGCTGCAACAGCGGGTCGTAATTGGACCACCTCGCCATGGCGTGAGGGGTGGGAGCAAAACTCCCCCCAATCATTCATCAGCCTTCGGCGCTTTTCCATCAGATCACCACGCCGGTATGCTGCCTCGACGGCGTCCGGAAGGACGTGGGCGAGTGCCTGCTCCGCCACTTCCCGCGAATGGTTGGTGCACTCCGAAACCCAATCACGGAATGTGCTCCGGAACCCATGCACCGAAATCGGATCGCCCGAAACCTCGTCGCGCCACTTCGCCGGAGCACCCGCGTCGTGGGGATTCATTCGGCGCAGCAACATCAGCATGCTCATGTTCGACAAGGCGGCGTCCCTGCGACCACCTGGGAACACCCAGCCATCGGAATCCTCGGAATTCCGCAGTGGCCTCACTGCTTCAAGAACCTCCATGGCCGCCGAATTGAGCGGCACTCGGTGGGGCCGGTTCATCTTCATCCTGGCCGCAGGAATCGACCAGACCGCGGAAGCCAGATCAATCTCGGACCACCGTGCGCCGATCGTCTCCCCCGTCCGGGCGGCCGTCAGGATCGTGAACTGGAGCGCGAATGCGGCAACCCCGTCCTGGCCTCGGAGACCCGTCATGAAGTCGCCGACCTGTCGCCAGGGGAGTGCGGGCTGATGCTTGACCTTCGCGACCTTGCTGGGGGCGGGTAGTAGCTTGGCGAGGTGACCGCGCCAGCGGGCCGGGTTCTCACCTGTTCTCCAGCCATGGGCCGTGGCGTAGTCCAGGACAGCCTCGATCCGCCCCCGCAGCCGGGACGCGGTTTCGGACTTCGTCTGCCAGATCGGCTCAAGGACGCGCATCACGTCCCCGGTGGAGATGGTCGCGACCTGATGGCTGCCGAATGCGGCACTCGCTACGCTCAAGGTCTGCCGCCATTGGTACCGATGCTTGTCGTTGCGCCACACGGCCTCATGCGCCCCCAGGTAGCGCTCCACGACCTGCGCAAAGGTCTGCGCCTGTATCGCCGCAAGCCGCTCTGCCCGTTGCTGCCGCCGGTTTGCGATCGGGTCCAGGCCTTCTCGGACCATGCCGCGGCACTTCCGAGCCGCCTCCCGCGCGTCGGCCAATGAGACGTCCGGGAATGGACCGAGGCCCATCTGACGCTGCCTGCCATCCATGGTGAAGCGAAACAGCCACGAGCGGTGCTCCGCGTCTCGCACCTGTAACCACAGGCCATCGCCGTCGCCGTAGCGCCCAGGCGAGACTAAACCTTTGATCTTAAGTGCTGTCAGGCGTGCCATTCCGACCCAGCCCACATAATCGGTTAGCTTCCGCCGAACTTGGCCAGCCACCACGTCAGCCCACACTACCGGTCCGGATTAGGGCGGTCAATGACGGTCAATTGCGGACGGATCCTTTCATAACCACCTTTGATCACGGCCATTTTCTGGTCATCCGTGAATGCCCTCGGATGTCAGTTCTACTCCCCTCAGCTCCACCATCTCGCCCTCGAAGCTTCCTGAAGACATGGATCGCCCGATGCTGGCCCTCGCGGCACGCACCGGCATGTCCGGTCGCGGTTGGAGCCCCACGGCCGGTCGATGGCCTGGCGGCCACCTCCAGGGCCGCGAAACATTCGCGGGAGCGCATCGGTTTCAGCCGGCGAGCTATTGAAACGACACCGGTACGGAATGGTGGACATCCGGTCTGTCGTGGGGATTCCGGCCACGCAATGGTCTGTATTCCGCGGAAGCGTCATCCCGAAACAATCTCCATGGATTGAATCAGGCCGAATGATCCAATAAACAAGGCGTCATGTCGGATTTTTGTCACGGTACGGAACGCGCGACTCGATCATCGACCGCTCCGGATGACGAACTGGAGGTCGCATGGCAGTCCATCGAATCAGTCTGTTCATTGCGAATAATGGTGTTTCCGGCAACGAACTATGGGTCACCGAAGGAACCGCGGCCGGAACGAGCCTGTTCAAGGACATCAACCCGGGCCTGGCTGACAGCAACCCCGATGAGTTGACGGCCCTCGGGGACGGACGGTTCCTGTTCGCCGCCTCGGGGACCAACGGCCGAGAGCTGTGGATCACCGACGGCACCGCCGCTGGAACATCGGTGCTCAAGGACATCCGGGCCGGCAGCCCATCTTCCTATCCGCACTACATCACACAGTTGTC
>DIUL01000029.1 GCA_002422345.1 Acetobacteraceae bacterium UBA6159 | reverse complement strand
GCCGTCAACCGGACAGTAGTGACGTCTGGTATGACTGCGACAAGGACGGCAAGCAGGACTACGGCGAGAACGGGCTTGGCGGTGTGACCGTCAAGCTGATGAACGAAGCAGGCACGTCGGTCCTGGCGACGACCACGACCAGCTCCAGCGGCTACTACAACTTCTCGGGTCTGACGGCCGGCACCTACCAGGTGTGGTTCGGTGAGAAGTCCGGCTATGTCCTGTCCGCTGCCAACCAGGGCACGGATGACTGGAAGGACTCCGACGCCAACACTTCGACCCGTCTCAGCGGCCCGATCCACCTCTCCGCCGGGGAGAACGACTCCTCGGTTGATGCGGGTTTCCAGGTCTATTGCCCGCCGCCCACTGGCTCGATCGGCAATTTCGTCTGGTATGACTGCGATAACGACGGCAAGCAGGACTACGGCGAGAACGGTCTTGGCGGCGTCACCGTCAAGCTGATGAACGAAGCCGGCACGTCGGTCCTGGCGACCACCACGACCAGCTCCAGCGGCTACTACAACTTCTCGGGTCTGACGGCCGGCACTTACCAGGTGTGGTTCGGTGAGAAGTCCGGCTACGTCCTGTCCGCCGCAAACCAGGGCACCGATGACTGGAAAGACTCCGACGCCAGCACCTCGACCCGCCTCAGCGGCCCGATTGCGCTCAGCGCCGGAGAGAACGACTCCTCGGTTGACGCCGGCTTCCAGGTCTATTGCCCGCCCCCGGCCGCCACCGGCTCCATCGGCAACACCGTGTGGTGTGACACCGACAAGGACGGCAAGCAGGACTACGGCGAAGGCGGCATCGGCGGCGTGACCGTCAAGTTGATGAACGAAGCCGGCACGTCGGTCCTGGCCACGACGACAACCAACTCCAGCGGCGGCTACCTGTTCTCCAACCTCGCCGCGGGTAACTACCAGGTCTATTTCGGCACTAAGTCGGGCTATCAGCTCAGCGCCGCGAACCAGGGCACGGATGACTCGAAGGACTCCGACGCAAGCACCTCGACGCGCCTCAGCGGAGTCATCGCCCTGAGCGCGGGTGAGAATGACACCAGCGTCGACGCGGGCATGCAAGTCACGTCAACCGGGGGCGACTGCTATGACCCGTGCGATCCCTGCGATCCTTGCGACCCCACCACCGGTGGCGATCGCATGGAAGGCCTGACGCCCGGCTTCTGGTCGCAGCACCTCAAGGCCTGGGATGGCGCCAGCGACACCAAGTATGACAACCTGGTCAAGGAAGGCACGCTCAGCTCGGTCGACGTGATCCGGGCGCTACCGAACCAGGGCAAGTCGGGCCCGGGCGGCGCGGTCGGTGTTCTGCTGGGTGACTCGAACGCGAATGGCGTCACCGACGGCGGGGAAACAACCCTGTTCGTTGGCCTCGCGGCGGCGCAGAAGATCATCAGCTCCAGCGACTCCGCCAATGACGGCCGCCAGATCCTGATGCGCCACGCGCTGGCGACGCAGCTCAACATCTACAACGGCAAGGAAGCCGCCGGTGGGATGACGGTCGGCGCCGACCTGATCAGCAAGGCGGTGCAGTGGCTCAAGGGCGACGGCGTGTTCGTCTATAGCGACGGCAGCAGCGGCGACGTGGACCGCGTCGGTTCGGCGGGCGTCCTGGAATCCGGCAGCTCGGGCACGATCGACTTCAACACCTCCAGCGGTGCCTTCACGTCCGCCGCTCTCTCGACCAGCAAGAAGGCCTGGTATGAGGACAAGAGCATGGGCATCAGCGACTTCACCGCGGACGCCGAGGAACTGAAGAACGCGCTCCAGGCCTTCAACGAGGACAAGCTGATCACCTCCTCCGACGGCACGAAGGTCGGCTGGAGCACGGGCGGGTCCATGGTGAACAACGACGCCAACGGCCTCTGGTCGGTGCTGCGGTCGCACGGGGTCATCTGACCCCACCCGACCCCGGACACAAAAAAGCCGCCGCCCTGGTCCCCCAGGGCGGCGGTTTTCGTTTCGGCGCCTAGACCGTGTCCCGCGCCAGCGCGCGATCGGCCGCCCAGGCAGTCGCCTGGATCGACGACCAGACCGGTATCCCCAACCGCTCCCGCAGTTCCGGCACCAGGTTCAGCGTCGGCAACTGAGAGCACGCGATGAACAGCGAGCGGGTCCGGTCCGTCACCGTGGCCAGTGCCTTTTCCCGCACCTGATCCTCGGTGATCTCACCCAGCGCCGCGACGGTTTCGCAGAAGAAACTGTCCAGCACCTCGACCGCCACCCCGGCATGATCCAAATAGGCGCGCAGCCCATCATTCACCGGCGTCAGATAGGGCGTGACGACGGCGGTCTGGGACACGCCTTCCTCCGCCAGCACCTCCTCCATCGCCCCGGCGGTGGAGACGACAACGGCCCCGGTGCGATCACGGAGGGCGTCGACCATCATGCCATTGCCCTCCGGCCCGCCGAGGAACCCGGCAGCGGTGCAGCCATAGACAACCAGGTCGGGCTTCTCTGCCAGGAAGGGCTCGATCGCCTCCAGCGTGGAGCGGCGGTAGTCGGGCAGGTCGTCCACCGTCAGCGTGCGCGCAGGGCGCTTGACCCGGGCGACCATGAAGGGCGCCAGATCGGGGCAGAGCGCGTTCATCTCGGCTTCCATCGTGGTGTTGTTGGCCGGAACGATCAGCAAGGCTTTGGCCATGGTTCTTTCCTCCCTATTGGATGGCGCTGGCGGACTTCGCGATCTCCCGCAGCGCGAATTTCTGGATCTTGCCGGTTGAGGTCTTCGGGATCTCCTGGAAGATGAAATTCCGGGGCACTTTGTAGCCCGCCAGATGCTCCCGGCAGAACAGCCGCAGTTCCTCGGCTGTCAGGTTCGACCCCGGTTTCAGCTCGACGAAGGCACACGGGGTCTCGCCCCATTTCTCGTCCGGTTGCGCCACGACAGCGGCGCTCAACACCGACGGGTGGCGATACAGCGCCTCCTCCACCTCGATCGAGGAGATGTTCTCTCCCCCGGAGATGATGATGTCCTTCGACCGGTCGCGGATCTTCACGTAACCATCGGGATACATCACCGCGAGGTCCCCGGTATGGAACCAGCCGCCGGCAAAGGTCTTGTCGGTGGCGGCCTGGTTCTTCAGGTAGCCCTTCATGGTGATGTTGCCGCGGAACATGATCTCGCCCATCGTTTCGCCGTCCCAGGGCACGGGCTGCATCGTCTCCGGGTCCAGCACCACCATCGCGTCCTGCAACGGCGTGCGCACGCCCTGCCGTCCGTTGCGTTCGGCGCGCCGGTCGATCGGCAGGTCCGCCCAGGCCTCGTGCTTGGAGCAGACGGAGGCGGGTCCATAGACCTCGGTCAGGCCGTAGACATGGGTCAGTTCGATGCCCACGCGCTCGGTACCCTCGATGATCGCCGCCGGGGGCGAGGCACCGGCGACCTGGCCCGCGATGGGACGGGACAGCTTCGCCTGCATTTCGGCCGGCGCGTTGATCAGCATGGAATAGACGATCGGGGCACCGCACATATGCGTGACACCGTGGTCGCGGATGGCGTCCCAGGCGGCCTTCGCCTCCACCCGGCGCAGGCACACGTTCACGCCCGCGCGTTCGGCCACGGTCCAGGGGAAGCACCAGCCGTTGCAATGGAACATCGGCAGCGTCCACAGATAGATCGCGTGGTGCGGCATGCCCCAGTTCAGGATGTTCGACACCGCGTTCAGATGCGCCCCACGATGATGGTAGACGACGCCCTTGGGATCGCCCGTTGTGCCCGATGTATAGTTCAGCGCGATCGCGTCCCACTCATCCGCCGGGGGCTGCCAGTCGAAGTCGGGATCGCCCTGGTCGAGGAACGACTCGTAGGTCATCTCCCCCAGCAGCTTCCCCTCGGGCGCCAGCGGATCGTCCACGTCGATGACCAACGGCGGCGAGTCCAGCAGCGCCAGGGCCTTTTCGATGATCGGGGCGTATTCGCGATCGGTGATCAGCACCTTCGCCTCCCCATGCTTCAGCATGAAGGCGATCGTCTCGGCGTCCAGGCGCGTGTTCAGCGCGTTCAGCACGGCGCCGGCCATCGGGACACCGAAATGCGCCTCATACATCGGCGGCGTGTTCGGCAGCATGGCCGCGACGGTGTCGTTCTTGCCGATGCCCCGCTTGGTCAAGGCCGAGGCCAGGCGCCGGCAGCGGGCATAGGTCTGCGACCAGGTGAACCGCTGGTCGCCGTGAATGACGGATGGCTTGTCCGGATAAACATAAGCCGCGCGCTCAATGAACGTCAGGGGCGTCAACGCCGCGTGGTTGGCCTGATTCCTGTCGAGCCCTTGCAGATAGCCGCTGCTCATTGTGTCCTCCCGTTGCCGCGGGGTGAGTATAGGGGGCGTGCCGGTGGTGAGGAAGGATCGGGGCTCCGCCCCGGACCCCGCTCAGGGGCGTTGCCCCCGAGACCCCCACCAAAGGGCACAGCCCTTTGGAAACCGCTCCGTTGGGGGGACTCCGGGAGGGGCTGAGGCTGTGGTTGCAACAGCACCTCAGCCCCTCCCGGAATCCCCCCAAACCAATGGTTCCAAGGGCTCGGCCCTTGGTGGGGGTCCAGGGGGCAAAGCCCCCTGGTCGGGGTTTGGGGTGAAACCCCAACCCTTCCTTGCCACCAGCCCGCCCCATGCTCATTCTGCACTGCAACAGAGCGGGGCAAGGGGCAATGGACGACGACTTCCGCAAGGCGGCGCTCGAGTATCACCGGCTGCCGAGGCCCGGAAAACTGGCCATCGAGGCGACCAAGCGCATGGTCACCCAGCGGGATTTGTCCCTCGCCTATTCCCCCGGTGTCGCCGCGGCGTGTGAGGCGATCGTCGCCAACCCCGATGCCGCCTACGACTATACCGCGCGTGGCAACCTGGTCGCCGTCATCTCCAACGGCACCGCTGTGCTGGGTTTGGGCAACATCGGCGCGCTCGCCGGCAAGCCGGTGATGGAGGGCAAGGNNTTCGCCGGCATCGACGTCTTCGACATCGAGGTCGACGCCCAGGACCCCGACCGGTTCTGCGACGTCGTCGCCGCGCTGGAACCGACCTTCGGCGCCATCAACCTCGAGGACATCAAGGCCCCCGAGTGCTTCGCGATCGAAGCTCGGCTGCGGGAGCGAATGGGCATTCCGGTCTTCCATGATGACCAGCACGGCACCGCGATCACGGTCGCCGCCGCGGTACGGAACGGGCTGCTGCTGCAGGGCAAGCAATTATCCGACGTGCGGCTGGTGACCTCCGGCGCCGGAGCAGCGGCCTTGGCCTGCGTCGACCTGCTGGTGACGATGGGGCTGCGGGTCGAGAACGTGACCCTGACCGACATCAAGGGCGTGATCCGCAGGGACCGCCCGGACATGCTGCCGAACATGGCCCGCTATGCTCGGGACACCAACGCGACCACCCTCCAGGACGTGCTGGCCGGCGCGGATGTGTTCATGGGCCTGTCCGCGCCTCGGGTGCTGAAACCGGAGTGGCTGCACCTTCTGGCGCCCAATCCGCTGATCCTGGCTCTCGCCAATCCCGACCCGGAGATCGATCCCGACCAGGTCCGCGCGCTCCGCCCCGACGCGATCGTGGCCACCGGGCGCAGCGACTATCCGAACCAGTGCAACAACGTCCTGTGCTTCCCCTTCATCTTCCGCGGCGCGCTGGATGTGTCCGCCCGGACGATCAATGAGGCGATGAAGATCGCGGCGGTGGAGGCAATCGCCGGCCTGGCCCGGGTGGAAGCGAGTGAGGTCGTGGCTGCGGCCTATGGCGGCACCGCGCCGGTCTTCGGCCCCGACTACATCATCCCCCGCCCCTTCGATCCCCGCCTGATCCTGGAAATCGCCCCCGCCGTCGCCCGCGCGGCGATGGAAAGCGGCGTGGCCCGCCGGCCGATCCGCGACCTCGATGCCTATCAGCGGGATTTGCAACGCTTCGTCTTCCGCTCCGGCTACCTGATGCGCCCGGTGTTCGAGGCGGCGCGCCGCGACCCCAAGCGCATCGTCTTCGCCGAGGGGGAGGACGATCGCGTGCTGCGCGCGACCCAGACCCTGATCGACGACAACATCGCCCAGCCGATCCTGCTGGGCCGGCGCGACGTGATCGAGCGCAAGGTACGGGAACTGGGGCTGCGGATGCGGCTGGACGCGCAGGTCAAGGTCTACGACCCGAACGCCAATCATGACGTGTTCGACCCTCTGGTGCCCCGCTACCAGTTGCTGGCCGGGCGCCGGGGCGTGCCGCCCGAGCCGGCGGCGCGCCGGGTCCGGACCCGATCGTCTGTCGCGGCGGCGATCATGCTGGAGGCCGGGATGGCGGACGCCGCGATCTGCGGCGGCACCGGCGCCTGGTGGCGGCAGGTGCAGTATATCCTGCCGATCATCCCCCGCCGGCCGGAGGTCAGCCGCGTCTACGCCCTGTCCTGCCTGATCATTCCGAACGGCGTGCTGTTCCTGTGCGACACGTTCATGGTGGTCGATCCGACGGCAGAACAGATCACCGAGATGACGTTGCTCGCCGCCGACGCCGTGCGCGGCTTCGGCATCACCCCCAAGGCCGCCCTGCTGTCCCATTCCAGCTTTGGGGCGAGCGACACCGAATCCTCCCGCAAGATGCGGCGCGCGTTGACAATGATCCGGGCGCGGGCGCCGGAGCTTGAGATCGATGGCGAGATGCACGCGGATGCCGCTCTGGTGCAGACGATCCGCGACCAGGCGGTGCCGGACAGCCGCCTGACGGGGACGGCGAACCTGCTGATCATGCCGACTCTGGATGCCGCCAACATCTCCTTCAACCTGCTGAAGGCGGCGGCGGACGGGTTGCCGGTGGGGCCGATCCTGCTGGGCATGGCCAAGCCGATCCATGTCGTGGTGCCGAGCGTGACGGCGCGAGGGATTGTGAATTTGAGTGCGCTGGCGGTGGTGGAGGCGCATGGGCGGTAGCCCCGAACCAGTTCGGGGGGTGACCGCGCGCGAAACACCGGAGTAGGATTCGTTCTGGTACCAACCAGAACCCCAACCCCCGGGTGGAACGTCATGCAGTCGGCCTTGATCGCCGTTCAAGCCATCCTCGTCATCGCCCTGATCGCGATTGGCGTCCACTTCAAGGGCATGGCCATCGGCCTGTTCGGCGGCCTCGGCGTGCTGATCTTCGCCCTGGTCTTCGGCGTTGCCCCGGGGCCGGTTCCCGTCTCCGCGATGCTGATCATCCTGGCCGTCGTCACCGCCGCCGGAACGATGCAACTGGCCGGTGGGGTCGACTACCTGGTCAGCATCGCCGAGAAGCTGATCCGCCGATTCCCCTCCCAGATCACCTATATCGCCCCGCTCGTGACGTTCCTGTTCTGCGCCGGGGCCGGCACCGGCAACATCTATTACTCGCTGATGCCGGTCATCTATGAGGTCTCCTTCGCCGCCGGCGTCCGGCCCGAGCGTCCGCTCGCGCTCAGCGCCACGGCCGGGCAGTTGGCGATCACGTCCAGCCCGGTATCCGCCGCGATGGCCGCGATGGTGGGGCTGATGGGGCCGCTCCACTTCCATCTGACCGATATCCTGATGATCGTCTTCCCGTCCTCGGTGATCGCGATCCTGGTCGGCGCCTTCGTGATGAACCGGATGGGCAAGGAACTCGCCGACGACCCCGAGTATCAGCGCCGCGTGGCCGAGGGGCTGGTGACGCCCCCATCCGCCGATGGGGCGGCCAAGGAGATCAGCGGCAAGGCGAAACTGTCGGCGATCCTGTTCATGGCCGGTCTCGCGGCGATCATCCTGGCCGGGTTGTTCGACCAGGTGCATCCGCATGTGGTGTCCAAGGGCGAGTCCATCCCCCTCGACATGTCCCTCTTCATCCAGATGACCATGCTCGGCATTTCCGCCGTGATCATCGCGTTCTGCGGCGTCAGCGCCTCGGGGATTCCGAAAAGCCCGCTGTTCGCCTCGGGTCTCGTGGCGGTGGTGGCGCTGTTCGGCGTGGCCTGGATGGCGAATACCTTCATCGCGGCGAATGAGACGGTCATCGTCAACGAACTCGGCGAACTGGCCCGTCGGGCGCCGCTGATGCTGGGCGTGGCGCTGTTCCTGGTGGCGGCGATCACGACCAGCCAGTCCAGCACGACATTCTCGATCATCCCGATCGGGATCGCGCTGGGCCTTTCCCCCGGAGTCCTGGCGGCGATGTGGCCCGCGCTGGTGGGCGTGTTCCTGCTGCCGACCAACGGATCCCAGATCGCCTCGGTGGAGCTGGACCAGACCGGCACGACCCGGATCGGGGCCTATGTCATCAATCACTCGTTCCTGGTGCCGGTGATCGTGTTCACGGTCGTTTCGGTCGGCCTCGGGCTGGTGATCGCGGCACTGTAGGAGGCTCCGATGTCCGATACCCTGACCTGGATCGAGGCCGGCCGGCGCTTCGATTTCGATGATCTCGTGTTCTGGCGCGGCAAGCCCGCCATCCCGTTCGCCGCCGTCGCGGGCCGGATCGATACGGTTGTGTTCGGCCCGCATGCCTCGGCCGCCTTTCCGGCGGAACTGCGCCCCTTCGTCGCGCCGGCGCTGACGCGGCGGAAGCAGTATGATTACTCCGACGTGATCACCAGCGCCGTGGGGCGCGCCTGGGCCGAGGCGGATGACCGCGTCGTCTATGTCGAGAACCCGCATTCCCGGCTTGTGATGGACCCGAACCGGTCGCCGATCACCGATGCCGGCCCGGGGTTGCGGGAATTCTTCGCCCGCCTCGCCCGCCAGCGCGCCGGGGAGAAGATCGGCTTCGGCGGGGTGGACACGGTGCGGCCGGTCACCTTCTCGGGGGAGACGGTGTTGCTGGAACCGGACAGCGATGCCGGGTGGGACGCACTGATCGGCACGCTGAACCGCTGCGCCGAACTGGGGCCGAACGCCTATGCCGCGGTTCGGGATCAGGTGGTCGAGCAGGTGCTGGAGGCGCGCCCGTCCGGGCAGGCGCTGCATGTGCTCAGCCTGCACGACACGATGAACACGCAGATGCAGGACGATGGCGCGATCACGCGGGAACGCCCGTTGGCCGACCGGCTGCCCGCCGTCGCCAATTTCGGCAATCGCGGTGACGCGCGCGGGGAGAAGGAGCAGGACGAGATTTCCATCTCCGCCCCCGAGGCGCGCCGGGTCGTCGCGGCCCATGCGACCGCCTGGGGTGTCACCGACGATGCCTCGGTCACGCTGAACGCCCCGTACAAAGGGGCGTATGAGACGGTGCTGTGGGGCGGGCGGCTGCGCGCCCTGGGAGAATCCCAGGTCGGCATGCTCCAGGTCGAGTTCCTGCGGGAGACGCTGCTGGGCCCGAGGGCGACGGCGGAGCTGCATAAGGCCGGGGACGGGTGGCCGGCGGTTGACCAGGCCCATCTGGCCGAGGTGGTGGGACGGCTGGTGCAGGCGGGGCGGCTGCTGCGATCCTCTCCGTGACGGCGGGGGCGGTTTCCGCCCTGTCCCATCAGGCCGGGATTGGCGGTTGCCATCGCGGGCGGGGTTCGGGTATGGATCGAACATAACAGGAACACGAACCGCTGTCCCTCGTGTTCCGCATTTTTCGTACGGTGCTACCCCATGTCCGGTGAGAAATAGGGGGGATGACCACCCCTCCCCTGCCCTTCGTCCTCATCGTCTCCGGCCCGACCGCCAGCGGCAAATCCGCCTTGGCCATGGCTCTGGCCGAACGCCTGAACGGCGTGATCATCAACGCCGACTCCATGCAGGTGTATCGGGAACTCCGCGTCCTGACCGCCCGCCCGACCGTGGCGGAGGAAGCCCGCGTTCCCCATCGCCTGTACGGCGTCCGCCCCGCCGCCGAGGCCGGCAGCGTCGCCTGGTGGCGGGAGCAGGCACTGGACGCCATTGCCACCACCCTGGCGGAAGGCCGCCTGCCCATCCTGACCGGCGGTACGGGGATGTATTTCAGCGCCCTGACCCAGGGCCTCGCCGAAATCCCCACGCCGACGCCGGAAGCGCGGGAGGAAGCCCGCCGCCTGCTGGCCGAGATCGGGTCGGCGGAACTGCATGCCGGCCTGACAAAGGTCGATCCCGCCACCGCGCATCGGCTGCACCCGTCCGACGGCCAGCGCATCGCCCGGGCGTGGGAGGTCTGGCGCAGCACGGGCCAGGGCCTCGCCGCCTGGCAGAACCGCAAGCTGCCGGCCGCCCCGTACCGGTTCGGAGCGATCCTGCTCGACCCGCCGCGGGAGGCGTTGCGCGCCGCCATCGCCACAAGGTTCGACGCGATGCTGGCCGAGGGCGCGGTCGAGGAGGTGCGGGCGCTGCTGGAACAGGACCTCGACCCCGCTTTGCCGGCGATGCGCGCACATGGGGTGCCGGAGCTGTCGGCCTTCCTGCGCGGGACGATGACGCTGGACCAGGCGCGGGAGCGGACGGAGCTGATCACCGGGCAATACACCAAGCGGCAGGGAACTTGGTTCAGGCATCACGTTTTGGCGGACCCGCCATGCGTTCGCACGATCAGTTCGCGATGGAGCGATTCAACGCAAGATTCGGAAAGTATTTTGGCTGATTTCGTGAGTTTTGTTCACAACGCGGGTTGACGCACCGCAACAACCCCTCTATGCGTCCGCCCTCTTTAACCATGGGGCACTCCAGTCATGTCCGCGGAACTCACCCAGTCGGGCGCCGAAATCCTGCTTCGCGCCCTGAAAGACCAGGGCGTCGAGGTTATTTTCGGCTATCCTGGCGGCGCGGTCCTGCCGATCTATGACGCGATCTTCAACCAGAACGCGATCCGGCACATTCTCGTCCGCCAGGAAGGCGGCGCGGTCCACGCGGCCGAGGGCTATGCCCGCTCCACCGGCAAGGTCGGCGTGGTGCTGGTCACGTCCGGTCCCGGGGCGACCAATGCCGTGACCGGGCTATGCGATGCGCTGATGGACAGCATCCCGGTCGTCTGCCTGACCGGGCAGGTACCGACGCATCTGATCGGCAACGACGCCTTCCAGGAAGCCGACACGACCGGCATCACCCGGCCCGCGACCAAGCACAACTATTTGGTCAAGCGCTCGGAAGACCTGGCCCGCGTGGTGCATGAGGCCTTCTATGTCGCGCGTTCCGGCCGGCCGGGTCCGGTCGTGATCGACCTGCCCAAGGACATCCTGATCAACAAGGCGCCCTACACCGAAGCGGCGCCGGCGCACCCGAGCTATCGCCCGCGGCTCGACCCCGAGGCGGCCCGGATCGAGGAAGCGGTGGCCCTGCTGAAGCAGGCGAAGCGGCCGATGATCTATGCCGGCGGCGGCGTGATCAATGCCGGCCCGAAGGCGTCGGAGGCCCTGACCGCTTTGGTCCGCGCCACCGGCTTCCCGGTGACCAATACGCTGATGGGGCTGGGTGCCTATCCGGCGTCAGACCCGCAGTTCCTGGGCATGCTGGGGATGCACGGCACCTACGAAGCCAACATGGCGATGCATGGCTGCGACGTGCTGCTGGCCGTGGGCGCTCGCTTCGACGACCGGGTGACCGGGCGGCTGAACGCGTTCAGCCAGGGCTCGCGCAAGATCCACATCGATATCGACCGCTCCTCGGTCAACAAGAACGTCCCGGTTGAAATCCCGATCATCGCGGATGCCGGACGGGCGCTGGATGCGATGCTGCGGGAATGGCACGCCACCCCGGGGAAGGCAGACGCGCCGGCCATCGCCGCCTGGTGGCGCCAGATCGACGAATGGCGCGGCAAGAACAGCCTGGGCTTCCACCAGGCCATGCAGCCCGGGACGATCATCAAGCCGCAATACGCCGTGCAGCGCCTGTATGAGATCACCAAGGCGCGGAAGCAGGAAGTCTTCATCACGACCGAGGTCGGGCAGCACCAGATGTGGGCCGCCCAGCACTTCAAGTTCGAGAAGCCGAACCGCTGGATGACCTCGGGCGGGCTGGGGACGATGGGCTACGGGCTGCCGGCCGCGATGGGCGTGCAGGTGGCGCATCCGGACGCGCTGGTGATCGACATCGCCGGCGAGGCGTCCATCCTGATGAACATCCAGGAGATGGGGACGCTGGCGCAGTACCGCCTGCCAGTGAAGGTCTTCATCCTGAACAACGAATACATGGGCATGGTCCGGCAGTGGCAGGAGCTGCTGCACGGGGGCCGGTATTCGGAAAGCTACTCCGCCGCTTTGCCCGACTTCGTGAAGCTGGCGGAAAGCTTCCACGCCACCGGCCTGCGGGCGACCAGCGTCGAGCAACTGGATGACGTGATCATCCGGATGCTGGATTGCGACGGCCCGGTGATCGCCGACATCGCCGTCGACCAGAAGGAGAACTGCTTCCCGATGATCCCGTCGGGCGCGGCGCACAATGAGATGATCCTCGGCCCGGATCATGAGGCGACGAATGCCGTCGTCTCCGATCAGGGTTTTGCCCTGGTCTGAGTTTTCTGTCAGAAGGCCGCCGCGGGTTGGGTTTCCCCATGCGGGTGACCCGCCCGCCCCTTCGCGTTACCGATCGGTTGAAGCATGTCCAGTTCCCAAGACACGACCCAGCGCACCGCCACCATCTCCGTCCTGGTGGACAATGAGGCAGGCGTCCTCGCGCGGGTCACAGGCCTGTTCTCGGGCCGCGGCTACAATATCGACAGCCTGACGGTCGCCCCGGTGGACGCCGAGGGCAAGCAGAGCCGGATCAATGTCGTGACCACCGGGACGACCATGGTCATCGAGCAGATCAAGGCCCAGCTCGACCGGCTGGTCCCGGTCCACCGCGTCTCCGACCTGACCCGCGAAGGCCCGCATGTCGCCCGCGAGATGGCGCTGATCAAGGTGATCGGCACCGGGGAAAAGCGGGTCGAGGCGCTGCGGATCGCCGAGACCTTCCGCGCGCGGGTCGTCGATACGACGGTGGAAAGCTTCGTGTTCGAGCTGACCGGCGCGTCCGACAAGATCGACGCCTTCATTGAGCTGATGCGGGCCCTGGGCCTCGCCGAGGTGTCCCGCACCGGGATCGCGGCGCTGGCGCGCGGCAAGCGGACGATCTAACCCACCCCTTTGCGTCAGGGCCGAACCCGGTCCGGCCATCGCGTGGCTGGACCGGGTTCGGTCCTGACGTTCCAAGCCTCCGCCGACCCAACGAAAGGAACCCATCCATGCGCGTCTACTACGACCGCGACGCCGACGTGAACCTGATCAAGGGCAAGAACGTCGCCATCATCGGCTATGGCAGCCAGGGCCACGCCCATGCCAACAACCTGAAGGACAGCGGCTGCGCCAACCTCGCCGTTGGCCTGCGCCCCGGTTCCGCGGGCGTGGCCAAGGCGGAAGCCGCCGGCCTGAAGGTCATGGACCCGGCCGACTGCGCCAAATGGGCTGATCTGGTCATGGTCCTGACCCCCGACGAGGGCCAGGGCGACCTGTACCGCGAGAAGCTGCACGCCAACATGAAGCCCGGCGCCGCGCTGGCCTTCGCGCATGGCCTGAACGTGCACTTCAACCTGCTCGACCCGCGCGCCGACATCGACGTGCTGATGATCGCCCCCAAGGGCCCTGGCCACACGGTCCGCAGCGAATACCAGCGCGGCGGCGGCGTCCCCTGCCTGATCGCGATCGCCCAGAACCCGTCGGGCAACGCGCAGGAAGTCGGCCTCTCCTACGCCTCGGCCATTGGCGGTGGGCGCGCCGGCATCATCGAGACGACCTTCAAGGAAGAGTGCGAGACCGATCTGTTCGGTGAGCAGGTCGTCCTGTGCGGTGGCTTGGTGGAGCTGATCAAGGGCGGCTACGAGACGCTGGTGGAAGCCGGTTACGCCCCCGAAATGGCGTATTTCGAGTGCCTGCATGAAGTGAAGCTGATCGTGGACCTGATCTACGAGGGCGGCATCGCCAACATGAACTACTCGATCTCCAACACGGCCGAGTATGGCGAATACGTGACCGGCCCGCGGATCATCACGGATGAAACCAAGGCCGAGATGAAGCGCGTTCTGGCCGACATCCAGTCCGGTCGTTTCGCCCGCGACTGGATGCTGGAGAACAAGGTGAACCAGTCCAGCTTCAAGGCCACTCGCCGCCGCCTGTCCGAGCATCCGATCGAGGAAGTCGGCGCCAAGCTGCGGGCCATGATGCCGTGGATCAGCAAGAACGCGCTGGTCGACAAGTCAAAGAACTGATCTTCGGGTTTTGAAGGACACCCCCGGCTGATCCGATCAGCCGGGGGTGTTTTCGTTTGGGGGGCGGATCGGCTGGTCTTCGGGAGGCCAGGCGTTGGGGCGCTCGTTCGCGGACCGGCGACGAGGTTCGGTCTGCTGTCAAAGGCGTGGATGGCCCGCCTTCGCGGGCCATGACGGGGGAGGCGGACCCGGGGCCAGGGATCAGACCAAGCGGGCCTGGCGGACGGCGGCTTCGATGAAGCTCGCGAACAGCGGGTGGGGGTCGAAGGGCTTGGACCGTAGCTCCGGATGGTATTGGACCCCCACGAACCAGGGATGGTTCGGAAGTTCAACGATCTCGGGTAGGACTCCATCGGGGGACATGCCGGAAAACCGCAGGCCCGTCTGTTCCAGCTGCTCGCGGAAATTCACATTGACTTCGAAACGATGCCGATGCCGTTCCTGGATATGCCGAGCGCCACCGTATATACGGCTGACTAGACTATTTTCGGCGAGTTCCGCGGGATAGGCGCCAAGCCGCATGGTGCCGCCGAGGTCATCCGCCTCGGACCGCCGCTCGATCTGGTTGCCGCGCGCCCATTCGGTCAGCAGCCCGACCACGGCCGTGTCACACGGCCCGAACTCGGTCGATGACGCGCCGGTCAGGCCGGCGAGATTCCGCGCCGCCTCGATCACCGCCATCTGCATCCCGAAGCAGATGCCGAACATCGGCACGCCGCGCTCGCGGGCGAAGCGCACCGCCTCGATCTTGCCTTCGGTGCCGCGCTCCCCGAAGCCGCCTGGCACGAGGATGCCGTGGACATCCTCCAGCCGCTGGACGGCGTCGGGCTGCTCGAAGATGGAGCTGTCAACCCAATCCAGCGTCACCTTGACCCGGTTGGCGATGCCGCCATGGGCCAGAGCCTCGGCCAAGGACTTATAGGCGTCCAGCAGATTGGTGTATTTGCCGACGATCGCGATACGGACCTCACCCTCGGGCGTGGCGATCGCCTCGACGATCCGTTCCCAGCGGGACAGGTCCGGCTCGCCCTCATGCGGCAAAGCGAAGTGGCGGAGCACCTCGCGGTCCATTCCCTCGGCGTGGTAGCTGATCGGCACCTGGTAGATCGAGGCCACGTCCAGCGCCGGGATGACGGCCGCGGGGCGGACGTTGCAGAACAGGGCGATCTTGCGCCGTTCGTTCTCGGGAATCGGCCGGTCGCAGCGGCACAGCAGCATCTGGGGCTGGATGCCGACGTTCAGCAGTTCCTTGACCGAATGCTGGGTCGGCTTCGTCTTCAGTTCGCCGGCCGAGGGGATATAGGGCACCAGGGTCAGGTGGACGAACATCGAGCGTTCCGGCCCAAGCTCATTCCCCAACTGCCGGATGGCCTCCAGGAACGGCAGGCTTTCGATATCGCCCACCGTGCCGCCGATCTCGACCAGGACGAAATCCAGCCCGTCGGTTTCCCGCTGGACGGCTTCCTTGATGGCGTCGGTGATGTGGGGGATGACCTGGACGGTGGCGCCCAGATACAGGCCCTTCCGCTCCCGCGCGATCACATCCTGGTAGATCCGGCCCGTCGTCGCGTTGTCCAGCCTGGTGGCGTGGACGCCGGTGAAGCGTTCGTAGTGCCCCAGGTCCAGGTCGGTCTCGGCCCCGTCATCGGTGACGAAGACTTCCCCGTGCTGATAGGGGCTCATGGTGCCCGGATCGACGTTGAGATAGGGGTCCAGCTTGCGCAGGCGCACCTTGTAGCCGCGGGCCTGCAACAGCGCGCCAAGGGCCGCCGAGGCAATGCCCTTGCCCAGGGAGGAGACCACGCCGCCGGTAA
This sequence comes from Acetobacteraceae bacterium UBA6159, assembly GCA_002422345.1. Classification (GTDB taxonomy): domain Bacteria; phylum Pseudomonadota; class Alphaproteobacteria; order Acetobacterales; family Acetobacteraceae; genus Rhodopila. Next base: position 39,761 of record DIUL01000029.1, on the reverse strand, counting down.
TGAACACAAACCGCGTCATGGGCGCCCTGTATACGGATGCGAATCGGAGTCGGGAAAGCCCGCATTGCGCGGGGCTTCCATCGCGGACACGGCGCGGCTCAGTTCGTTGGCGCCGACGGGGCGGCGGGCAGTGCCGGCAGGGCCGGTGCCGCGGGCGCGCCGGCCGGCGTGTCGAGCAGGGACCGGCTGTTCGTGCTGCTCTTGTTCAGCACGCCCAGGCCGAGGGACAGGAGCATGAAGATCGCGGCCAGGATGGCGGTCGCGCGCGTCAGCAGGTTGGCGGTGCCGCGCCCGGACATGAAGGAGCCCATGCCCTGGGACGACCCGATCCCCAGGCCGCCGCCTTCACTGCGCTGGATCAGCACGACGCCGATCAGGGTGACGGTGACGAACAGGTGGATGATCAGCAGGACGGTGCTCAACTCGGGGTCCTTGGGCCAGGGGCTTGGTCGGGGCGGTGTATGCGGACGCTGCTTAGCCGGCCTTGGCCGCGCGGGCAATCGCCAGGAAGTCCTCGGCCTTCAGGCTGGCTCCGCCGACCAGGGCGCCGCCCACGTCCGGGACCGCCAGCAGGGACGCCGCGTTGGCCGGACGGACCGAGCCGCCATAGAGGATCAGGATACCCGCGCCGGCCGGTCCGCACTGGGCGACCAGGCGGGCGCGGATGAAGGCGTGCATGGCGGCGACATCGGCCTCGGTCGCGGTCTTGCCGGTGCCGATCGCCCAGACCGGCTCATAGGCCACGACGCCGGCAAAGCCTTCGGGCAGGCTGCCTGCGAGTTGCCCGGCGACCACGTCCCGTTCCCGGCCGGCGTTGCGTTCGGACTCGGTTTCGCCGACGCAGACGATGGGGGTCAGGCCGGCCGCGGTCGCGGCCAAGGTCTTGGCGCGGACCTGGGCATCGGTTTCGGCATGGTTCTGACGGCGCTCGCTGTGGCCCAGGATGACATGGGTCGCGCCGACATCGCGCAGCATGGGGGCGGCGACGTCACCGGTATGGGCGCCCTGGACGTCTGCGTGGCAATCCTGGCCGCCCACGGCGACCTTGGTCCCCGCCAGGGCCGCAGCAATGGCCGCGACATGGACGAAGGGCGGGCAGACCAGGACATCGGCCGGCAGGGCCTGGGCACCCTCGGCGACGGCGCGCGCGAGGGCCAGGGCTTCCTGCCCCAGCGTGTGCATCTTCCAGTTGCCGGCGATCAGTTGGCGCATTGGGGAACTCCCGGACGGCGATGGGGGCGGTTTGCACCTTGTCGGTCGGGTTGCGCAAGGGTTTGGGGTTGGTGGGGGTGGGTTGGGTTGGTGGGAGTGGGTCGGGTTGGTGGGGTGACGGCGGGGGGTGGGGCCGTGGGGTGACGCTGTGGGGGTGCGGCCGTGCCACCGCCCCACACGTCATGGTCCGACGCCCCACTCGTCATGGACCGGCGCCCGACTCGTCATGGCCGGGCTCGACCCGGCCATCGCCCGGGACTCCGGCCGTCGTCTGGCCTCGGGACTCCTCCGGGCGCGATCCTCACGGTGCATGGGGTCTTGGCGCATGTGATTTTCCAGGGCGCTGGTGCGGGGGCGGCGCCTCACGGTGCATGGGGTCTTGCCGGGTGCGATTTTCCAGTGCGCGGGTCGGGGGGAAGGGAAACGGATTTCACACGGACGACCACGCAGGGCAGTGCCCCGACCGGGTTGAGGGGCGATTGCCCCCCCCTCCGCCGATGACGTCCGGACGCTGGGCGGAGGGTGGCGTGCGGACCCGCAAGGCGGGACAGGCACCCAGGTCCTGCCCGTGCTTGGCGCGGCAACCATGCGCGATCCGAGGCCTCGGCAGGGGGTCATCCTCACGGTGCATGGGGTCTTACGGAGGGCAAATTTCCGTGGGCCTGAGGGCGGGGTCGGCGGCCGAACGGGTGGCTGGTTGATCGGGTGTATGCCTGGGAGGACGAGGCGTGTCGGGTTGCCCGTGCCGGATGATGGTGCGGCCGGGGGCGCGGCGGGCTGTCGCTCGGCGCGTTTCTCACCGGGCATGGGGTGCCATCCCTGGAAAAAACCGCCGCCCCCCCTCCATCCCCCCACCGCTCGGCCGCGGGCTGGTGTCTGGTTCGTTGGGTGGGGGTCTGGCGTCTGTTCATTATTCGTTCTGGAGTTTAGCGCAACCGGCCCGCGAGAGGCAAATGCTTCGTCGATCGCGACGTGGCGGCCGGGGGTCCGGCTGGCGACGGCGTCAGCGGCCCGCGCGCGGCGCGAGGGGCCTTCGCGGTCCGCCCCGGATCGTCAGCCCCGGCCGCCGGAGGGCTTCCACGCCGGTGGGGCTGGTTCTGGTCAGAACCAGTTTCTTCAGCGCCTTGAGGGACGCGAGCGGCGTCACGTCGCTCACCTGCGTATAACTGAGATTGAGGGATTGGAGAGCGGTCAGCCCTCACGTCACTCACCTGCGTGCCCAAGAGATCGAGGGATTGGAGAGCGGTCAGCGCGCCAAGCGGCCGCACGTCGCTCAGGTTCGTGCGGGACAGATTAAGCTTCGTCACCAACGGCACCCAGGCCGCCGGGATGGTCTCCCCCGCCAGGATGCGCCGCTTTACCTCGTCCAGGCTGAACACCGCCTCCGGTTCGGTTGGCGCGGACGGTTCCGGCTCTGGCCGCTTAGCCAGGGCACGCAGGCCAAACTTGCCACTGATCGCGATCAGCCGGCCAAACGCCTCCCCCACCTCCCCCGGCGCGCCGCGCAGGAAGGCCGTGATCCCGTCGGACTGATCCACCAGCATCCCCGCAAAGGCATTGGCCACGCCGTCATCCGCCGCGTCGCCTGGCAGAACCGGGTCGGGGATAAAGCCGAGCGCGAAGGTGCCGAGGCGGTAGAGGAGGTTGCGGGCACCGAGGACAGCGCGGGATTTGGTCTCCGGCGTGGCCCCGCTGGCCTCGGCCAACGGGGACAGGATGCGGTCGGCGTCCGCGTCCTCGATCAGGTGGGCGGCTTGGGCGGCGGTTACGATTGCCCGAGCCAGGGGGATCAGGCGCGGCAGGTCGGATGGGATCACCGACCCGGCATCCAGGTCGCGCGCGCGTGGGAATTGCCTGATCCACAGCGCCGCCTGGGTCACCAGACCGTCGAGGTCGGCATATTCGCTCTGGCTGAGCGGGTCGGGTGCGTTGGTCCGCACCTCCCGCAGCCGCCGCAGCGCGTCGCGGCTGCCGCCGAGGGTCTGGATCGCGCTGTAGAGTTCTCCGATGCGGCCGGGCACCGCGTCGGTCTCGATGGCCAGCCCCTGGGCGAGCGCGCGTACCCGTTCTGCGATCGGCTCGCGATCGGCTGCAATGTCGGGGTCGGTCGCCGGAACCGCCAGCCGATCGGCCAGCATGCGCGCCATGTCCCGCAGACAGTCATGGATTTGGCAAACCACCATGTCCTGGGCGACCCGGGCATCGGACAGGTCGCCGCCGACCTCGGCGACGAACAACTTATCCAGCTTGACCCAAGTCATCGCGGCGTGATCCTGGTCCGGCACGCCGCTCGACCAATCCCGCCCCATTTTTGGCGGATTGAACCGCTTCCTGATCGCTTCGACGATTTCGATCCGCGCCTGATCGTACCCGTCTCGGATCGGTTTCCAATCCCCGATCGGCTTCTGCCGATGGTTGACATTGGGAACCGGCTTAAGGCTTGGGAACTCCTCCGCCCAGGCGCATTTGACCAGAACCACCGGCAGCACGAGGCCCCGCGTCTGAGCCACCCGCGCGTGAATGGCTGGCACCTCCACCTCCTGAATATAATCGCTGTCCAGCCAGTTCGTACTACACAGCATCAGGAAGATGTCCGCTTCGTTCACGGCATCCAGGATGCGCGGGTCCCGCTGGTCCCCGCCCCGAATGGCATCGTCGGCCCAGAAGACGATGCCATGGACCCGTTCCAGGAACGACAGATGCTTCCGCAGTTCACCGCACATCGCGATGTCATCGTGACTGTAGGAGATGAAGCCCTTCATCGAAGGCAAGACCGATCCCGCATACCCGCAACGACCCTAGGCGGAGGCAACGAACACCTCAACAGCCCACCGGCCGCCGACCCAACGCTCCGTGAAAATCCGTGCGTAATCCGTGTAAATCCGTGTCTTGTCTGGCGGCCTACCGGGGACCACGCTCCAAGACCGTCCCCCAGAACACAGGTCACGGGCGTCCCAACCCACAGGAAAGACACAGATTTACACGGATTGAACACAGATTTGCACAGAGCGGCCACCACCCGCCCGAGCCCCATCGCCGCCCGCACTGGCGAAACACACCATCCCCCCGTATATCCCTGCCATTCCCCCATCAGGGCCCCGTTGCATGATTTCCTCCCTCCGCCGCTCGCTCGACTCCTGGCCAGTCCGCATCTTCTTCGGGGTGATGGTGCTGTCCTTCGTCTTCTGGGGCGTGGGCGACGTCGTGCGGCTGTCCGGCAGCGACACCTGGGTCGCCAAGGTCGGCGACACGACGATCGAGGCCGTGGCGGTCCAGTCCGACTACCAGCGCGCCATGGCCGCCGCCACGCGCTCCCTCCCCCCCGGCCAGGACGCCCCACCCGAACTGCGCCGCCGGATCGGAGAGGAAACCGTCCAGCGACTGGTGACCCAGGCCGCGCTCTCGGGGGAAATCAGAAGCCTGCGGATCGTCGTCCCCGACGCCTCCGTCGCCGAACTGGCGCGGGAAATGCCGGCCTTCCGCGGCCCCGACGGCAAGTTCAGCCGCCCCGCCTTCGACATGATCCTGCGCAACAACGGCCTGACCGAGGCCCGCTTCCTCGACATGCTGCGCGGCGATGTCGCGCAGCGGCAGTTGCTCAGCGCCGTCAGCGCGGGTGGCGGTGCGCCCGAGGTGCTGATCACCCCGATCTATGTCGCGGAGTTCCAGAAGCGGTCGGCGCGCCTCGCGGAGTTCCCGCTGTCCGCCGCCGCCGAACCGCCGCCGCCGGACGATGCCATGCTGAAGCGCTGGTACGACAACCATCCCGACAGCTACAAAACCCCCGAATTCCGCCGCGTGAAGGCCGTGCTGCTGACGCCGCAGCGCCTGGCGCAGGATATCCAGGTGACCGACGCCGAGTTGCAGGAAGCCTTCGAACGCACCCGCGCCCAGTACGCGACCGAGGGCAAGCGGTCGGCCGAGGTGATCTCGGTGACCGAGGAAGACAAGGCGAAGGCCCTGGCCGATCAGTGGCGCGCCGGGGCTGATTGGGCGGCGATGCAGGCCGCGGCCTCGGGCCAGGGCGCGGCCGCGATCACCATGGACGACGCGACGCCGGCGCAGTTCCCCGACCCCGACCTCAGCAAGGCCGTCTTCGCCGCCACCCCCGGCGCCGTCACCGACCCCATCAAGGGCGCCCTCGGCTGGTACGTGGTTCGGGTGAGCAGCGCGACCGCCGCCACGAACCCGACCTTCGACGACGTGAAGGACCAGGTGAAGGAACGCGTCGTCGCCGACAAGGCGGCCGACCTGATGTATGACCGGGCGAACAAGGTCGACGGGCTGCTCGCCAACGGCAACGGCCTGGACGACATGCCCGACGACCTCGGCCTGGTCGGCCTCGCCGGCACGCTGGACGCCGAGGGCATGACGCAGGACAACGAACCCGCCCCGATCCCCGGCTCGTCGGAACTGCGGAGCCTGCTGATCTCCACCGCCTTCCAGACCCAGAAGGGCGACCCGCCGCGGCTGATCGAGGCGCAGTCGCCGTCCTCCGGCACCTCGGCCTATTTCGCGCTGGTGGTGGAGGACGTGATCCCCGCGGCCCTGAAACCGTATGAGGACGTGGCCGAACGCGTGCTGGAAGACTGGAAGGCCGACCAGCAGCGCCGCGCGCAGGAAGAAGCCGCCGCGAAGATGCTGGCCGCCATCAAGGGCGGGCAGTCGTTCGAGGACGCGGCGACCGTCGCCGGCGTGACGGAACGGACCACGCCGGTCCTGACGCGGGGTGAGACGCCCGAGGGCATTCCCGCCGAGGTGAGCCGGACGCTGTTCACGCTCAAGCCCAACGAACCGACGATGATCGAGACGCCCGAGGCCTTCGTGATCGTCACCCTCGCCGAGGTGATCGACCCCGATGCCAAGGCCGACGCCGACGGCTACCGGCAGGTGCGGCAGGCCGTGACCCGCTCGATCGGGGCCGATATTGGCGCGACCTTCACCGAGGCCTTGCGTTTGCGCGCCAATCCCAGGATCAACCAGAAGACGCTCGACCAGATCGTACAACCCTGAACCAGCAGAGAGCCCGATGAACGTGTCCGTCGCCCCCGGCTTCGCCGCCTTCCGCTCCGCCTACGAGGACGGGCGCGGCAGCCTGCTGTGGCGACGCGGCGTGTCCGACCTGGAAACCCCGGTCGCGGCATACCTCAAGCTCGCGCATGGCAAGCCGAATGCGTTCCTGTTGGAAAGCGTGGAGGGCGGGGCGAACCGCGGCCGCTACTCCATCATCGGCATGGCGCCCGACCTGATCTGGCGCTGCCAGGATGGCAAGGTGGCGATCAACCGGCATGCCCTGTCCGCGCCGCATGCCTTCGTGCCCGACGACCGCGCGCCGCTCGACAGCCTGCGGGCGCTGGTCGACGAGGTGCGGCTGGAGGTGCCGTCAAGCCTGCCGCCGATGGCGGGCGGGCTGGTGGGCTACCTCGGCTATGACATGGTCCGGCTGATGGAGACGCTGCCGACCAAGAACGCCGACACGATCGGGGTGCCGGAAGGGCTGATGGTCCGCCCGACCCTGTTCGCGATCTTCGACAACGTGAACGACGAACTGACGCTGATCGCCCCGGTCTATCCGGCCCCGGACGTGACCGCGCAGACCGCCTGGGACCGCGCGCAGGCGACGCTCGACGCGGCGGACGCGGCGCTGGAACGGCCGCTGCCGCACCAGCCGCCGCCGGTGATGCTGCCCGATCCGGAAACCCCCGGCTCCAACTTCACCAAGGAAGGGTTCCTGGAGGCGGTGGACCGCTGCAAGGAATACATCGCCGCGGGCGACGCCTTCCAGATCGTGATTTCCCAGCGCTTTTCGGTGCCGTTCGCCTTGCCGCCCTTCTCCCTGTATCGCGCGCTGCGGCGGATCAACCCGGCGCCGTTCCTGTTCTACCTCGACTTCGGCAACTTCTCGATCGTCGGGTCGTCGCCGGAAATCCTGGTGCGGCTGCGCGATGAGAAAGTCACGATCCGTCCCCTCGCCGGCACCCGCCGCCGGGGTGCGACGCGGGAGGAAGACCTGGCGCTGGAAGCCGAACTGCTGGCCGATCCGAAGGAACGCGCGGAACACCTGATGCTGCTCGACCTCGGCCGCAACGACGTGGGCCGCGTTGCCGCCATCGGCTCGGTCAAGGTCACGGAATCCTTTGTGATCGAGCGGTTCAGCCACGTCATGCACATCTCCTCCAACGTGGAGGGCACGATCCGTCCCGGCCTCGATGCGCTGGACGCGCTGGTGGCGGGTTTCCCCGCCGGCACGCTGTCGGGCGCGCCCAAGGTCCGCGCGATGGAGATCATCGAGGAGTTGGAGCCCGACCGGCGCGGCATCTACGCCGGCTGCATCGGCTACTTCGCCGCCAATGGCACGATGGACACCTGCATCGCGCTCCGCACCGCGCTGGTGAAGGACGGGGTCATGTATGTCCAGGCGGGCGCCGGGATCGTCGCCGACTCGGTGCCGGACGCGGAGTTCGAGGAGACGAAGCAGAAGGCCCGCGCTTTGGTCCGCGCGGCGGAGGAAGCGGTCCGCTTCGCCGCCGGCAAGGGGGGACAGAACAATCCGGGCTGACGGCGCGCCCGCGGGAGCCGTCCCGCCAAGCATCCCAGCGGCATCGCTCCCGCACGCCTTCCCGGCTGGTTCGGTCTCCCGCTGCATCCTGCACTGGTGTGACCGGACCCCGCACGCCCCGGCGCTGATCGAAGGCGACCGCACCTACAGCTACCTGGCGTTCGGCGCGATGATCGCGCGCTGGGTGAAGGCGCTGCGGGCCTCGGCCGTCGAGCCGGGCATGCTGGTCGGCATCGAATGCGAGGACCGCATCCCGCATCTGGCGCTGATCCAGGCCTGCGAGATCGTCGGCGCGACCTCGTTCTCCCTCTCCCACGCCGATGTCGCTTCGGGCGCCCGGATCATGGGGCGGTGCGATTTCCTGTGCCTGCGGCACGTGCCCGAGGCCATGCGGGACCGCGGGCTGCTGGAACTGTCGGCGGCGACGCTCGACCGGGTCGCGGCCCTGCCCCTGGCCCCGGCCGATCTGCGCGTGCTCGACCATTGTCCGGCGGATGATACGGTGATCCGGCTGACCGCCACATCAGGATCCAGCGGTGAGCCCAAGATCGTGCCGCAGACCCAGGGCACGACCCGCCGGCTGCGGGAGCGGTCGATGTGGTTTCCCGACGACCCGGGCTTCGCGTGGAACTTCCTGAACGTCTACAACTTCACCATCCGCGGCGCGCAACGGGAAACCGAGACCGCGCTGTGCCTGGGCCGCACCGCCGTGATGTCGGCGCTGGACGGGTTGCTGGACGACATGACCCGGTTCGAGCAATGCCGCCTGACGCTGATCGCCGGCGACGCCGTGCGCCTGGCGCAGGCGCTCGGCTGGCCCGTGCCACGCGAGGCCGTGCTGCACGTGAAGGGTGGGCATCTGCCTTTGGCGGTGCGGGCGCGCATCACCCGGCGGATCGTCACGCATCTGTTCCACTCCTACGGCACCAAGGAAACGCAGATCGCGGCGATGATCGGCGCCGACGGGATCGCCGTCGTGGTGCCGGAGGTCACGATCCGCATGGTCGACGGCGCCAGTAAGCCGGTGCCGTTCGGCGATGTCGGCGTCATCGAAATCCAGACCGATGCGGTGCCGGAAGCCTATTTCGATGATGAGGCCCAGTCCGAGGCGGCCTTTCATGACGGCTGGTACCGCTCCCCCGACCTGGGGCGGATGGTGGGGCCGGATCGGTTTGAGCTGATCGGGCGGGCCGATGACATGGTCAACCTGGGCGGCATCAAGGTTGCCCCGCATGCGCTCGAGGACCGCATCCGCGCGCTGGACGGCGTGCGGGACGCGGTGCTGGTGGCGGTGCCGGCGCGGGATGGTCCGGACGAGGCCCATCTGGTGCTGGAGGGGGAGCCGTCCCTGCTGACCCCGGCCATGCGCGATGCCCTGGCCGATATCCTGCACGGGGCCCTGTCCCGGGTCGTGGCCACCGTGCTGGCGGACCTGCCACGCACGGACACGGGCAAGATCCGCCGGCAGGCGCTGCGCGAACAGCTTGCGGCGATGGGAGCGGCTTCCGGCTGAGGGGGTCGTGGTGGGGGTTGGTCTCCAGCCGCGTGGGGCTCCGGATTCGCTCCGCGCGCAGGTTCATCCGTCATGGCCGGGCTTGACCCGGCCATCGCCACGGATCCCTACGGCGGGTATTTCTCGAAGTTCCAACCGACAGGCTGCCAGGCGATGGCCGGGTCAAGCCCGGCCAGGACGNNCGGGTCAAGCCCGGCCATGACGAAAACGGGGCCAGGTCCGCTTACCACCCCCAGCCTGTCTCCGCTGGCCAGCGCCCCGCGGATCGCACAGAATAGGCCTTCGCTTCGTTGCAGTACCGTGCAGGAGATCACCCCATCCAACCGCCGGACCCCGTTCCCCTCGCATCCACCACGCAGCGCATCCTGCGGTGGCTGGAGCGGACGCCGCAAGCCCCCGCCTTCATCGAGCCAGGGGCGACCTATCGCTACGGCGACCTCGGGGTGGGGATCGTGCAATGGGCGCGGGTGCTGGCGTCGTCCGGCGTCGGGCCAGGGACGCTGGTCGGAATCCGGCATGACCAGCGCTATCTCCACTTCCTTCTGATCCAGGCCTGCCGGCTAGTCGGCGCGACATCGGTGTCGCTGTCGGGGGCCGATATCGCCGCCAACGATCCGATCCTTGGGCGTTGCCAGTTGCTGTGCGTGCCCGATACCGGCGTACCGCCGCAGACCGACGGAAAGCTGGGGGTGCTTGTGCTGACCCAGGCGGTGATCGACCAGGTCGCGCACACGCCGCTGACCCGGGACGACCTGCGGATGCTCGACCACTGTCCGGCCGATACCGCGATCGTGCGGCTGGTGAAGACCTCGGGCACCACCGGGCGGGCCAAGGTGCTGGCCATGACGCAGGCCGCGATGAACCGCCTGCTGGCCAAGACCCTGCGCTTTCCCGACGATCCCGGCCATGCCTGGAACGTGCTGAACCTGTATGACTTCACGCTACGTTCGGCCCTGATGGAAACCGAGATCGCGCTGCGCTTTGGCCAGACGGCCGTCACGACCTCGATGCCGACGCTGCTGGCCGACATGCGCCGCTTTTCCGCGTTCCGGCTGACCATGGTGTCGGGCGACGCCATCCGCCTCGCGGCAGCGCTGCCGCCGGACTGGGTCGGCCCCCGCGCGGGGGTGCTGTCAGTCAAAGGTGGGGCGCTGCCCGAGGCGACGCGGACCCTGCTGCGCCAGCGCGTCGTCACGCATGTCTATGCCAACTACGCCACCAACGAGACGCACCGCATCGCGACGATCGGCGATGACGGCGTGGGCACCCTCGAGCCCGACATGCGGGTGCGTATCCTGGGCGAGGACGGGGCCGAGGTGCCACCCGGCCGGATCGGGGAGATCGAGGTGACGCCGACCCTCGTCGATGCCTATGCCTGGGACGAGGAAGCCTCGGCGCTCGCGTTCCATGACGGCTGGTATCGGACCCGCGACATCGGCATGGTCCCGGCCCCGGGCCGGCTGATGGTGCTGGGGCGCGCGGATGAGATGGTGACGATCGGCGGGGTCAAGGTGGCGCCGGGGGCGATGGAGACGCGGCTGCGCGGCCTGCCCGGCATCCGCGACGCGGTCCTGCTCTCGGTGCCGACGCCGCATGGGATCGAGGACCTGGTGGTCGTGCTGGAATGCGACATGGACCGGCTGCCGTCCCCGCTGGCGCAGGCGATGATCGGCATCCTGGCCGGGGTGGTGGAACGTTTCCACCCCGTTCTGCTGCCGGCCCTGCCCCGCACCGAAACCGGCAAGATCCGCCGTTCGGCGCTCCGGTCGGCGTTGGTAGCCCAAACGGGGCTGGCCTGACCCCTGGGCGCGGGTCGAGGGGGCATTTTTCGACTCGGCAACGGCGCGCGGATGGTAAATAATCTCCCCATACGGATTCGGGGAGAAAAACATGTCCATAACCCCCTTGCGGTCGTTTGTCTGTTCGATGACCCGCCTGGTCGAAAGCCGCGGGAACGCCGAGGCCGACGCGCTGGAGCCGGCACGCGACCTGCTGGCCGAGCTGGTGCGGCGGGACGACTGGCTGCCGGATGAATTCGCGGCCCCCGATCCGGCGCGATACCGGCAATATCTGCTGTATGGGGACCCGCTCGACCGGTTTTCGCTGGTGAGCTTCGTGTGGGGCCCCGGGCAGCGGACGCCGGTGCATGACCACCTGATGTGGGGCCTGATCGGCATGCTGCGGGGGGAGGAGGTTTCCGTCCCCTATGTGATGGACCAGGGCCACCTGACCGCCGGCGATCCCGGGCATCTGCGCCCGGGCATGGTCGACGCCGTGTCCCCGCATATCGGCGACATCCACACCGTGGCGAACGCGCTGGCGGACCGGCCGTCGATCTCGATCCACCTGTATGGCGGCAATATCGGCGGGGTCCGCCGCCATGTCTTCGTGCCGGAGACGGGGGAGGCGAAGGATTTCACCTCCGGCTACTCCGCCACCGTGCTGCCGAACCTCTGGGCGTCCTGAGGGGCGCGGACCGGTTCAGTTGGTTGGCGGCGGGGTGGAGAAGACGGGCGGGGCGGCGTCGTCCTCGGCCGGGGCCAGTTCGATCCTGATCTGGCTGGGATCGACCTTGGGGGTGTTGTCGAGGAAGTAGGTGACCGAGACCGGGAAGGCGATCACCAGCGCGACCATGATGAGCTGGAGGATCACCCACGGGATCGAGCCCCAGTAGATGTCGGAACTCGGGATTTCCTTGGGCGTGACGCTGCGGAGATAGAACAGCGCGAAGCCGAAGGGCGGGTGCATGAAGGATGTCTGCATGTTCACGCAGAGCATCACCCCGAACCAGATCAGCGCGGCGTCGGCGCCGACGACCGGGGCGAGCAGCTTCTGCGCGACCGGGGCCAGCATCGGCACGATGATGAAGGCGATCTCGAAGAAGTCGAGGAAGAAGGCCAGGAAGAACACGAACAGGTTGACGACGACCAGGAAGCCCCAGACTCCGCCTGGCAGGTTCGACATCAGATGCTCGACCCACAGGTTCCCGTCGACGCCCTGGAAGGTGATGGAAAAGCAGGTGGCGCCGACCAGGATGAAGGCGACCATGGCGGTGATCCGCATGGTGGCCTGCAACGCCTGGATGATGAGCTGACGCAGCGCCTGGTCCTGCCAGGCGCGCCAGCACATCCAGATGACCGACGCGAACATCACCGTGAAGGCGACCTTGAAGGCCGGTGACTTGAAGGCGACCATGCCGATCGCGACCCCGGCGAGCGCGGCCACGACGCCGGCACCGAAGGCATAGCGGTCGAAGGTGCTCAGGGGCGCGTTGCGGACCACGGCGAGGATGAGGGCGCCGATCGTGCCCATCGCCCCGGCCTCGGTCGGGGTTGCCAGGCCCATCATGATGGTGCCCAGCACCAGGAAGATCAGCACGGCGGAGGGTATGATCCCCCACATCGATTTCACGAACAGCGGCCAGCCGTGCAGGGTGCGGGGGACGGGCGGCACGTGTTCCGGCTTGAAGATGCTGAGCAGGAAGGTGTAGCCGGCGAACAGCACGATCTGCAGCAGGGACGGCCCCCAGGCGCCCAGGTACATGTCCCCGACCGAGCGGCCGAGCTGGTCGGCGAGGACGATGAGGACGAGGGAGGGGGGGACGAGCTGGGTGATGGTCCCGGACGCGGCGAGCACGCCGGTCGCGTAGCGCATGTTGTATTTGTAGCGGATCATCACCGGCATGGTGATCATCGCCATGGCGATCACCTGCGCGGCGACGGTGCCGGTGATGGCGCCCAGGATGAAGCCCACGATGATGGTGGAATAGCCAAGGCCGCCGCGGATCGGGCCAAACAACTGGCCCATGGATTCCAGCATGTCCTCGGCGAGGCCGCATTTTTCCAGGATGGCGCCCATGAAGGTGAAGAACGGGATCGCCAGCAACAACTCATTCGAAATGATGCTGCCGAAGACGCGGCCCGGGATCGCCTGGAGGAAGTTGAAGTCGAAGTAGCCAAGCTCAATGGAAATGAAGCCGAAGAAGAGGCCGACGGCGCCGAGGGAGAAGCTGACCGGATAGCCGAACAGCATGAAGACGACGAGGCCGGCGAACATGAACACCGGCATGAGGTCGAGCAGGGTCATTGCACCGGCCTCTCGTAATGGGCTTCGAGTTCGGGGACGCGGATGCCGCGCAGGGCGGCGAGGCGCTTGATGAACTCGGAGATCCCTTGCAGCGCGATCAGCAGGAAGCCCAGCGGGAGGACGAGCTTGATGGGCCAGCGCAGCAGGCCGCCGGCGTNNAACGGCCAGCTCAGCCAGGCGAGGAGGAGGCACATGGGCATGAGGAACAGGACGGTTCCGATGATGTCGACCCAGAGCTGCCCGCGTTCGGAGAGCTGCATGTAGACGATGTCGACGCGCACATGTTCGTTGCGGCGGAGGGTGTAGGAGGCGCCGAACATGATGATGACGCCGAACATGTACCACTGGACCTCGAGCCAGGCGTTCGAGCTGTAGTCATAGGCGTAGCGCACCATGGCGTTGCCGCCGCTGACGATGCAGGCGAGCAGGACGAGCCAGTCGCAGATCGCGCCGATCTTCTGGTTCAGCAGGTCGATGGCCGTGCTGAGGGATAGGAGGGGTTTCATCGGATGCCTGGGGTGGGATGTCCGTCCGGGACGACGGGGCCGCCGCCTCCTGACGAGCGGCTTCTAGAGGCTATCGTGGTGGCGATCAATCGACGGGATGACGGGCGTCAGGCGGGTTTGCGTGGTCGTTTCTTTTTGTCGCATGATCGGGGCAAGCGATCCGCATCGTCATAGGGTATCCCGTGCTTGTATCCGGGTGGCGGGGAAAAGCGACGTCCGGTGTGAGGGAACAGGTCCATGAGTGCCGTGCCGCCGATACCGGACAAACCTGAACTCGCATTTCGGATTGGCATCACCGGCACACGCGACATCAGCCCTGATCATCGGGAAAGCATCCAGGCACAAATAGCGACCGTACTGAAGCATGTGCGGGAGCGGATCAACCTGGAGCTCACAAGCAGCCCCCGTGCAGCCGCTGCCTTCGCGGGCGACGCTGGCGCTCTGCCGACACCGCGCCTGACATTGCTTTCACCGCTGGCGGAGGGCGCCGACCGTCTGGCCGCGTATGCAGCATTGGCGGAAGATTACAAGCTGTTCGTTCCCCTCCCTTTCCAGCAGGGAGAGTATGAGAAAGACTTCAGTGATGGCGGTTCTCTCAATGAGTTCCAAGAACTCCTGTCAAAGGCACATGCCGGTGTGCTGACCCTGGACGGCGCTCGCCCCGCCGGTCCGCTTTGCTCCATCCAGCAAGCACGCTCCTACGAAGCAGTAGGACACTTCGTCGTCCGCAACTGCGATCTTTTGATCGCTGTGTGGGATGGAGAGGCCAGCCGTGGCTGGGGTGGCACGGCTGAGATCGTCCGTTTCGCAGCGGCAAGCCGCCGGCCGATCTGGTGGATCGATACGAGAAAGCCGGACCGCCAACGCTGGATCAGGCGCTTCCAGGACGTCTACGGCTCACCTGACCACCGCAACGCATTTGAAGCGCTGAATGCGTATCTGCGCGCCAGCCTCGAACCGCCAAAGATCGACCTGTCCGCCGACCATCGGGGACTGCTGGATAAACTCGCACATCGAATTTTCGGCGCTCCGCGCGACCCCATGCCAGACTACTTCGCGCGATCCCTCCCTCGGAAACCATCCAGCATAAAGGAAGCCGAAACCGGGTCGTCATCTGCCCCTGCTCGTCCATCGGCCGTCTTCCGCGCGCATACCAGGCTGCTGCGCATCCTGTCGGCCCGCCCCATGCAGGCGTGGCGCCATTGCGGAAAGCAGGGCCTGAGGGCTTCGCTCATGAAGGCAGCCGCATCGTCGCCATCCGCTCCCGAGCCCGCCAATCCGTGGCGGGAACCCCAGGACTATTGGCGTCGTCAATATGCGTTTGCCGATGAACGGGCTGAAGTGACCGGCCAGCGCTATCGGTCGGTGTATGTCTGGATATTCATCACCATCGCGCTATCGCTCATCGCGGCGACAGCGGCGTTGACCGTACATCCGGATTGGAAATGGCACACAATCTTCGAAGTTGTCGCGATCATCATCGAAGGCGTCGGGTTGCTGTTCATCCTGTTTCTCCTCCTCGCGAACAGCAGCAGGGACTGGCACCAACGCTGGATCGACTGCCGGCTTCTCGCGGAAATGTGCCGGGGGCAGCGATCGGTGTCACGTCTTGGTTGGACCCTTCCAGGCCAACTGGTGTCGGCAATGGCGGTGCCCTCGGTACAAGAATCCGAGGACAACGCGTCCGAGATCCAGCAGTTGCCGCACCATCAGGAGCATCGGCAGCGTCCAGAGTCACCCGAGCGAGCCACCTGGGTCGCATGGGTATTTTCGGCCATGCTCCGCGCCGCGCCCCTTCCGACGGGCGTGATAGATAAGGCCGCTGTGGTCAAAATTCAGGAGACAATCAGAAAGGAACTCGTCCGAGATCAATTGACATACCACAAACGGACCGCGCGACGATTGGAGGTTGCCGCCCACCGGCTGGCGTTCCTCGGTGAACTCTCGTTCGGCGTCGTGATCCTCATTATTCTCGTGAAGAGCATCATGGTTGTTCCGCACGCGTTCCATGAGCCATTCGGTCACCACATCCTGGCAAGCCTGATACGGGCGCTGGGTTTTGTAGCCGTACTGCTACCAACAGTTGCCGCTGCATCCGTCGGTATCCGCGCCTATGCCGAGTTGACGTTACTGGCCAGGCGCAGCCGTAAGATGGTCAAGGTCATGCTCGGCTGGTACGAGGATACCAAGCGCGTCAACCCCGGCGAACCCGTGGCATCCGCCGACCTCGGAGAGGCAACCCACACCGTCGTGTCTGAAATGCTGCTGGAAACCGATGGCTGGGCACACACCTTCCGCATCAAGGTGCCCGAAGCCGGCTAAGACTCCGCCGCCGAAGCCGCCAGCAACTGCTCGATCGGGTCCCACACATACGCCGTCTGCACCAGGTCCCGCCCCGCCATCCGGATCGTCGCCTCCAGCGCCGGCCGCCCACCGAGGCGCTGGTAGAACCACCGGCTCGGGTTATCGCGCAGCACCCACAGGAACGCCGACTGGCAGCCGAGTTCCACCAGATGCTCCCCCGCGGCGCGCAGCAACTGGCGGCCGATGCCTCGTTCGCGCCAGTCATCCAGAACGTACAGGGTCTCGACTTCCCCATCACCGAGGACTCGGCCGCTGATCTCCCGCGTGCGGGCCAGCCCCGCCGTCGCAAAGCCCACAATCCTCGTGCCACCCCCACCCGCTCGGCCGCCCGGGACGTCGTCGCCCGAGGCCGTGGCTACCAGCACGCCCGTCCCGCCGCGGATCGCCGCGTCGTAATGCGCCGCCTGCCGGGACACCGACATCCGCGCCAGGAACCCGTCGGGCAGAATGCCGGGATAGGTACTCCGCCACGCCGCGACATGCACCGCGCCGATCGCGATCGCGTCGGCGGGCCTGGCCTTACGGACGGCAATCACGCAACGCGTTCCATCACGGCGGTGAAGAACCCGTCCGTCCCGTGGCGCGCCGGGGTCAGCGACAGCATCTCCCCCGGGCAGGGCGGCGGGGTTTCCAGCGGCCAGGCGCGCGCCAGCGGCACCAGCGTGAACTCAGGATGGCGGGCGAGAAAGGCGGACACCTGGGCCTCGTTCTCTTCCAACAGAAGGGAGCAGGTAGCGTACACCAAACGACCACCCTTGCGAACCAGGGCCTGCGCGGCGTCCAGGATGGTGGCCTGCTTCACCTGCAACTCGGACAGGTCGATCGCCCGCAGGCGCAGCCGAGCGTCGGGGTTGCGCCGCCAGGTGCCGGTGCCAGTGCAGGGGGCGTCGACCAGCACGCGATCGAAGGTGCCGGCCCGCCGTTTGGCCCATTTGTCCCCGGCCTCGATCAGATGGCGTTCCACGTTGTGGGCACCAGCGCGCCGCAGACGGCGGACGGCGCCATCCAGGCGGGTGGCGGAGACATCACAGGCCACGATCTGGCCGCGGTTCTGCATCGCCATGGCCATCGCGAGCGTCTTGCCCCCTGCCCCGGCGCACCAGTCGGCGACGCGCAGGCCGGGGCGGGCATCGGCGACCAGGGCGATCAACTGGCTGCCTTCGTCCTGGATCTCCACCAACCCGGTCTGGAAGGCGGGGCCGGAGGTGATCGGCCGGCGGCCGTCGATCCGCAATCCCCAGGGAGAGATCGGGGTTTCGCGGGATTCCCACCCCTCGGCCGCCAGCGCGGCGCGGGCTTCGGCGCGGGTGTTCTTCAGCAGGTTGACCCGCAGGTCGAGCGGGGCGTTTGTCCCCATCGCCGCCATTTCCCGATCCAGGTCGGCGCCGAACCGGGCCTGGAGGTGCGGCAGCAGCCAGTCGGGGATTTCCAGCCGGACCGCGTCGGGCATGTTGGGATGCGCGTCGGTATGGCCCTCGATCTTCGAGAGCGTCTCCCGTTCGGTGTGATCCAGCGGCGACGGGGCGAAACGGCCGCCGGAAAACGCCTGGTCAACGCCGCTGACCGACCACCCCTCCAGCAGCAGCGACGCCGCGACCGCCAGGCGCGCATCGGGAGCGTCCTGGCGCAGCCACCAGGCCACCCTCCGCCGCATCCGCATCACCGACCACGCCCGATCGGACACCGCTCGGCGGTCCCCCGACCCGATGAAGCGGCGGGCGCGGAAGAAGTCATTCGCGACGGCGTCGGCCGGGCGATTGGGCTGTGTGTCGATCTGGGCCAGAAGCTCGATCGAGGCGGCGATGCGGGCGGCGGGTGTCATGGGATCAGGGTGTGCGGGCGAATGGGGCGGCAAGCAAGTTCGGCAGATCGGTGAGGTCGGCGATTTCGGTCACATGCGCTCCCAGTTCATATTCCCGCGGCGCGCCGGCGCGGTTCAGCCAGAACACGCGGAAGCCGAAGGCATGGGCGCCGAACGCGTCCCAGGGGTTGGATGACACGAAGGCCATCTGGCTGCCGGCCAGGCCGAAATGCGCCCCGGCCAGGCGGTAGACGCGCGGATCAGGCTTGAACACGCCGGCGGCCTCGACACTCAGCACGGCGTCCAGGGTGTGGCCGATACCGGCATGGGTCACGGCGTCGCGCAGCATCCCCGGTTCGCCGTTCGAGAGGATCGCGCGCGACAGGCCGGCGTCGCGCAACTGGCGCAGGACGACCCCGACCTCCGGATAGGCGTCGAGATGGCGATAGGCCAGCAGCACATCGGCCAGCAGCGCCGGGTCGGCGATGCCGTGGCGGGTGGCGGTCCAGGCCAGCGCCTCCTGCGTCAGGCGCCAGAAATCCCGGTGGTGGCTGGGGCCGGCGAGGCTGCGGACCCAACTGTATTCCAACTGCTTCGCGCGCCAGTCGGCGCTGATGCGCTGCCAGTCCGGACCCAGGCGGTCGGCGTGACGGGCCATGGCCGCATGGATATCCAGCAACGTGCCATAGGCGTCGAACACCACCGCCCGGATGCGGTTCAACCGTCAGTCCTGGCGATAGTTCGGCGCCTCCCGGTCGATCGCGACGTCGTGGACGTGGCTCTCGCGCAGGCCGGCGCCGGTGATGCGGCGGAACTTGGCGGTCTGTTGCAGGGTCGGGATATCGGCCGCGCCGGTGTAGCCCATGCCGGCCTTCAGACCGCCGACGAGCTGGTGGATCACGTTGCCGGCGGGGCCCTTGTAGGCGACCCGGCCCTCGATCCCTTCCGGCACCAGCTTCAGGTGGTCCTTGATGTCCTGCTGGAAGTAGCGGTCGGCCGACCCGCGCGCCATGGCGCTCAGGCTGCCCATGCCGCGATAGGATTTGTAGGACCGGCCCTGATACAGGAACACCTCTCCGGGGGCTTCGTTCGTGCCGGCGAGCAGGCTGCCCACCATGACGCAGTCGGCGCCGGCGGCGATTGCCTTGACGATGTCGCCGCTGGTCCGCATGCCGCCATCGGCGATCGCGGGCACGCCCTGTTCGCGGCAGGCGGCGGCGGTTTCCAGCACGGCTGAGAACTGCGGCACGCCGACGCCGGCGACGACGCGAGTCGTGCAGATGCTGCCCGGCCCGATGCCGATCTTCACCGCGTCCGCCCCGGCCGCAATCAACGCCAGCGCGCCCTCGGGCGTGGCGACGTTGCCGGCGATGACCTGCACGGCGTTGGACGCCTTCTTGATCAGCTCCACCGATTCCAGCACGCCGCGAGAATGGCCGTGGGCGGTATCGACGACGATGATATCGACCTCGGCCGCGACCAGGATGCGGGCGCGGTCCTGGCCGTCCGGCCCGACGCCGGTGGCCGCGGCGACGCGCAGGCGGCCCATCTCGTCCTTGTTGGCGAGCGGATGGGACTCGGCCTTGTCCATGTCCTTGACGGTGATCAGCCCGACGCAGCGATACAGGTCATCGACGACCAGCAGCTTTTCGATGCGGTGCTTGTGCAGCAGCCGGCGGGCTTCGTCCGGATGGACCGGCATCTTCACCGTGACCAGGTTTTCCCGGGTCATCAGTTCATAAACGCGCTGGTCGTTGTTGTTGGCGAAGCGGACATCGCGGTTGGTGATGATGCCAACCAGGCGGTTCGTGTTCCGCTCCACCACCGGCACGCCGCTGATGCGGTGGCTGCCCATCAGGGCCTTCACGTCGCCCAGGGTCTGGTCGGGGTGGATGGTCATCGGGTTCACGACCATGCCGGATTCGAACTTCTTGACCTGGCGCACCTGGGCGGCCTGGTCCTCGGCGGACAGGTTCTTGTGGATCACCCCCATGCCGCCGAGCTGTGCCATCGCGATGGCCATTTCGGCTTCCGTGACGGTGTCCATCGCGGCGGAAATGATGGGGATGTTCAGGGAGATTTCCCGCGTGAGGCGGGTGACGGTGCTGGTCGAGGACGGCAGAACCTGGGAGTACCCCGGCACGACGAGCACGTCGTCGAATGCCAATGCCTCCTCGATGCGGGAGGACGCGAAACGGGGGATGGAATCCTGGGGGATATCGAGGGCCATGGGCGGTGTGCCTTTCCGCAACCTTGGCGGCCCCACATAGGCGGTCGGTGACCGGTCCGCAAGGGTTGTCATTGCGGGGGTGGGGGGGCGCGTGCGGGGGGATGTGACTCTGCGGCGGTGCTGGGGGTCATTCCGGGGCGGGGCGAGAGGGAACCGTGGGCGGCCCCTGTCCCCGTCATCCCCGCACTTGTCGCGGGGACCGATCGCGGCACGGTGCTGGTGATGGTCCCCGCGACAGGCGCGGGGATGACGAGGAAAGGGCGCGTGCCACACGACCCGCCTACCGCAAAGGACCCCGGCGGATGCACGGTACGCACGGTTCCAGCCAGCGATGCCCGTGGCGATGGGCGGGTCGAGCCCGCCCATGACGGTTCAACGCGTCGGCACCGCCGCCGCCGGGATGGTCCGGTTTGCCCCTACCAGCCCAGCCCGCGCCGCACCCGGGCGGCCGCTTCCATCTGGCGCTCCGGATCGCCGGCGAAGCGCAGCATCAGGTGGCTGACTCCCGCATCGGCGTAGGATTTCAGATACGCGCCCAACCCCGCCTCGGGTCCCGCGTAGCAGGCCTGGCGGCGGCGCAGCAGGGCGGCGGGAGCGCTGTAGTAGGTCTCCAGGAAGCTATCCAGCCGCGCTTCCGCCTTCGCCGCGTCCTCATCCAGCGCGATGGTCAGGTACATCGCCCCGGTCATGGCATCGGCGTCGCGGCCCTCGGCGCGGGCGGTGGCCTTGATGTCGGCCCACTGCGTCGCGAAGGTCGCGGGCGAGGGCGCGATCGGGAACCAGCCGTCGAAATGCTTGCCGGCGCGGTCGAGGCTCGCCTTCAGGTTGCCGCCGATCCAGACCGGCGGCCCACCGGCGCGGAAGGGCGTCGGCGCCAGCGTGCCGGCCGCGACCTGCCAGCGCCCGTCCCAATCGACGGGCTCCCCGGTCCAGAGCGCGCGCATCAGGCGCAGCCCCTCCATCATCCGGCCGACCCGCTTGTCGAAGGTCACGCCGGCGGCGGTGAACTCCGCGCGGATGGACGGCGCGTCGGCGGCGATGCCGACGCCCAGGATGAAGCGGCCCTCGCTGACCTGGTCCAGCGTGGCGATCTGGTGCGCCAGCACCACAGGGTTCCGCAGCGCCGGCAGCAGCACCGCTGTCCCGAGTTCCACTCCCGGCACCCGTCCCGCGACCCCGGCCAGCAGCGTCAGCGGCTCATGCCGGGGACGGGCCAGCAACGAGTCACCGACCCAGATCGAATCGAACCCCAGCCCCGCCGCGCGTTCGGCCAGCGTGAGCATCGGCCCGGTCTCGGGCTTGCCTTCCATGATCCGCTCCCGCGTCGGGAGCAGGTAGCCCAGCTTCGGCGCCATCCCGGTCAGCCGTTCATCTGGCGCTGGAGGTCGGCCCAGCGGTCGAGGATCGGCAGCAGCTTGTCCTCCTTCTCGGCCGGCAAGGTGAAGACGACGCGGTCGATGCCGATTTCCTCGCAGAATTTCAGGCGATCAAGTTCGTCGGGCACGCGGAAGATGGTGATCGGCAGGGTCGCGAGGTCGCGTCCGGCTTCCACGGCCATCTTGCGGAAATCATCGATGATGACGCCGACGCCGCCTTTTTCCAGGCGGTCGGCGCGGGGGATCCAGCCGTCGCCGTAGGCGATCGCGCGCTTCGCCGCATAGGGGAAGGCGCCGCCGACGATGATCGGGGGATAGGGCTTCTGGATCGGCTTCGGCCACATCTTCATCTTGTCGAAGTTGACCATTTCGCCGTGGTATTCCGGTTCCTCCTGCGTCCAGATCGCCTTCATCGCCTCGATCCGTTCGCGGGCCAGTTTGTGCCGGGTTTTGAACTCGGTGCCGTGGTTTTCGATCTCATCCTGGTTCCAGCCGTTGCCGACGCCGAACAGGAAGCGGCCGTTGGAGATCTGGTCGAGCGTGGCCACGGCCTTGGCGGTGATGATCGGGTCCCGCTGCGCGACCAGCGCGATGCCGGTGCCAAGGCGGAGGTTATTCGTCACGGCGGCCGCGGCGGTCAGCGCCAGGAACGGTTCCATGATGTCGTAGTACGGCCGGATCAGCGGCCCGCCCGCGGGGTACTGGGTCTTGCGGGAGGAGGGGATATGCGTGTGCTCGGGCACCCAGAGGGACTCGAAGCCCCGTTCCTCCAGCGCGCGCGCCAGGGCGACGGGCTGCATGGAGTAGGAGGTGAAGAACATCACCGCGCCGATTTTCAACATCTGGTTTCCCCCTTGAGGCTGGGCTGATTGTGGGCCGGGTGGGGGGGATGACGTCAAGGCGGCGGCGTCAGTGGCGGAGAGGCATCGTGACAGCCCCCGCGTCGGCCAGGATCACATCCGCCGCCTTCTCGGCGATGATGTAGGTGGGCAGGACGACGAAGTAGCCGGGTATCTTCGGGAACACCGAGGCATCCACGACCCGGAGATTGCGCGTCGTCAGGCCCCTGACCCGAAACGCCGGGTCCAGGACAGCATGCGGGTCGCCCTTGGGGCCGATGGGGCAGGTGCAGGACGCGTGATGGCCCCAGGCGCGGGCCATGATGGCGTCCCGCAGCGCCTGCCCGGTCAGGTGCGCGCCGGGAATGAACTCACCGTTCGTGACACCGCGGCTCCGTGGTCCGCGCATGATATCCCGCACATACTCCACCGCGTGCTCCAGGGCATCGAGGTCGGGGTCGCCCGAGCGCTGCCCATCACCGAAATTCATGAAGTTGATATCGGGCGGATCGCGCGGATCGGCGGTGCGCAACCGAACCTGGCCGGTATTCTCGGTATGGGCCTTCAGGATCACCCACGAGAAGCGCTTACGCCCGGCGGGCGTCCTGGACGATTCGGAGTAGTCGAGGGCATAGCCCTGAAACTCGACGGGCACACCGAAGATGAACAGATCGCAGTCCGTCAGATCGGGCCGCGACTTCTTCAGGATGGCCATGATGCCGCCGTTGATCGTGTAAAGCCCCTGTCGCTTGTCGCGCCAGCGTACGAAGCCCGGGTCACCGTCCGACGGTTCGAAGCGGTAGTCTTCCAGGACTTCGAATTCCGTTGGCATCTCGTCGATCACGGCGACCTCGTAGCGGTCCTGAAGGTTTCCCCCCACGCCGGGCAGATCGACGGTCGGCTTGATGCCGAGCGCGCGGAGATGATCGGCGGGACCGATGCCCGAGAGCATGAGGAGTTGCGGCGTGTTGAACGCCCCGCCCGCGAGGATGACCTCCCGCGCCGCAAGGACCTGCCGCAGATCGGCCTGAGCCATGGCCCATGGTCGGTGGTCACCGACAATGGCATCCCGATCGGCGCGATAGGCGTCCTTTCGCGGCAGGTATTCGACGCCGGTCGCGCGCCCGTTCTCCAGCAGCACCCGGGTCACAAGCCTGTTCGTCCAGACGGTCAGGTTGTGCCCGTAGTCCGGATCGCTCCGGGTATCCTGGATGAACTCGAAGACGCCCTTGCGCTGTCCCTTCTCGACGCTCAGCGGGATCAGGTATTGGCCTTCGCGGTCTCCGGCGACCTTATGCTTGTCATTCATGTCGCCAAGATTCGCGAGCAAACCCAGCAATGGCGGCGGGAAGGCCAGATTTGTCGCGGAGCCGACACCCGCGAGGAGGATACGCCGCAGGGAAGGGTCGCCGGCCCCCTCGAAGAGGATGGCTGGCTTGGCCGTGTTGATTGGCAGCCAGCTTGTCCGCTGGTCCAGCGCGCAACGCTGGAAATAGGTCCACATGTTATCAGCCGACCAGGACGAGTCTCCGGTCAGTTGAGCGATCCCGTCCCAGTCCGAACCATCTGGATAGACCGTGATCATCGCATGATGGCGCGTGCATCCGCCCAGCGCGCTGGCGCGGGGGTAATAGATCGCCTTGCGTTCCCGCCAGAGCGCGTCCCGTTCGGCGATCGACCGGTCGGAGAAATGCTGGACGAAGTAGTCCCAGCGCAGAGCCGGGTCCTCGGTCGACAGGGCGTGAAAGCCCGGGACCTTGGCGTGGATATTGTCCGCGTGCTCACCGCCCGCGTCGATCAGCAGCACCTTGAGGTTGCGGTCGTTGCGCGCAAGCCGGGAGGCGAGGACACCGCCGCCTGCTCCTGATCCGACGACGATGTAATCGAAAGTCTGGGCAGCGGTGTTCATGACACATCCTGGTCCGTGACTGAGCTGTTGCGACACGAGGCAAGACTTCGTCAGGCGGCTGACGGACGGGCCATCCGACTTCCCGTGATACGGATTGGACCAGTCGTTTCCGTCGCGTGTCCACCCTGATCGATGAAGACTACACACTGGCAGGTTCGTTGCAACGGTGGTCCGATGTGGGACACTTCGCGCGACTGGTCCGGCTATCCGTCCCGACGCTCCCGCACCACCGCCCAGACCCACACCAGATTCGCCATCAGCAGCGCCGCGGTCAGCGCGAAGACCCAGCGGATGCCCAGGTTCGCGCCGATCAGCCCTCCGGTCAGGGGGCCGAGCGAAGTGCCGAGAAAGGAGGCGGAGGCGGTCATGCCGTAGACGGAGCCGCGTTTCTCCCGCGGGACCGCGCGCCCGATCAGGGCGTTGGCGGTCGGCAGGATGCCGCCGGTGAACAGGCCCATGGCGAAGCGTTCGGCCAGGAACAGCCAGTAGCTCTCGACCCAGATCTGCGGGATGGCGGCGGCGGCCGATCCGGCCAGGGCGATCAGCAGCACCCGCCGATGCCCGAGCACGTCGCTGCGGGTGCCCATGACCGGCGCGGCGATCAGGTTGGCCAGGCCGCTGATCGAGAACGCCATCCCCGCCAGCAAAGCGATGTTCGGCACGTCTCCCGCCAGTTCCAGCACGAACAGGGTCACCACCGGCTCCACCGTGCGGACGCTGAACTGGGCCATCAGCAGCACGCAGAACAGCGCCATCACGCCGGAGGACGCGGCCAGCCCGCGCAGCCCCGCCAGCACGGATGGCTGCTTGCCGGCTGTCGTAGGCGGGGTGAAATCCTCCCGCACCAGCCACCAGACCAGGACGGGCACCGTGGCGGTGACGGCCGCGATCACGAAGAAGGGGACGCGGTAGCTGTCGGTCAGGTCCGCCAGGGCGCCGGCGGCCATCGGCCCTATCATCAGGCCCACGAGCTGGCCGGTGCTCAGCAGGCCCAGTGCCCAGCCGAGGCGATCCTCCGGCACCTGGCTGGCGGTCAGGGCGATGCCGGCCGCGGTGAAGCCGACGAAGCAGCCCATCAGCACGCGGATGGCGAACAACTGCCACACGTCGCTCACCAGGCCCATCAGCACGGTGAAGAAGGCGATCGCGATCGAGGACCGCAGCAGCGACAGTTTCCGCCCGCGCCGGTCCGATATTCTTCCCCAGATCGGGGAGGCGAAAGCGGCGACGAAGGACATGGACCCGGTGATCAGGCCGGTCCAGACGCCGATCGCCTCGACCGTCACGACGCCAAGCTCGGGCAGCAGAAGCGGCATGATCGGGCCGGGGAAGCTGATCGAGGTGGTCATGAGCATCTGCAGGCCGACCATCGACCAGAGGGTGCGCCGCCAGTGTTCCGGGGCGGAGGGAGGGGGATCGGACATGCCGCCGCGATGCTAACGCAACCGGCGCGGACCGCCAGCCGGCGTGGCCGGGAAATCGCTTCAGGCCCGCACCGAAGCGATTGCGCTTGTGTTTCGATCCGGGTGGGTGCCCCTACCCTTCCCGATGCTCCTTCACCGCCACCCAGACCCAGATCAGGTTGGCCACCAGCAGCAGGGCGGTCAGGGCGAAGACCCAGCGCAGCCCCAGGCTGGCGGCGATCAGGCCGCCGGTCAGCGGCCCCAGGGAATTGCCCATGAACGTGGCCGAGGCGGTCATGCCGAAGACCGAGCCTCGCTGCTCCCGCGGGACGCTGCGCCCGATCAGGGCGTTGGCGGTGGGCAGGATGCCGCCGATGAACAGCCCCACCGCGAAGCGTTCGGCGAGGAACAGCCAGTAGCTTTCCACCCAGATCTGCGGGATCGAGGTGACGGCGGCGCCGGCGAGCGAGATCAGGAGCACCCGCCGATAGCCGATCACGTCGCTGCGGTTGCCCAGGAAGGGGGCGGCGATCAGGTTGGCCAGGCCGGTGATGGAGAAGGCGACCCCGGCCAAGGTGGCGATCTGCGGGACGTCGCCCAGCAGTTCCTGCACGAACAGGGTCACCACCGGCTGGACGGTGCGGACACTGAACTGCGCCATCAGCAGCACGAAGAACAGCGCCATGATGCCAGACGAGGCGATCAGCAGGCGCAGGCCACCGGCGATGGATTTCGATTTCTCGGACGGTTTGGGGGGCGTGAAATCCTCCCGCACGAACCACCAGACCAGGATCAGCGCGATGAAGGTCACGCCGGCGGTCCAGAAGAACGGGGTGCGGTAGCTGCCGGTGATGTCGGCCAGGACGCCGCCCACGACGGGGCCGACCAGCGATCCGACGAGTTGCCCGGTGCTCAGCCAGCCCAGCGCCCAGCCGAGGCGGCGCTCGGGCACCTGGCTGGCGACCAAAGCGATGGCGGCGGAGGTGAAGCCGGCGAAGACGCCCATGACCGCGCGGGCGCCGAAGAACCACCAGACATCGGTCGCCAGCCCCATCAGCCCGGTGAAGATGCCGATCGCGATGGAGGACCGCAGCAACGACAGTTTCCGCCCGTGGCGGTCGGCGATGCGGCCCCAGATGGGGGAGGCGAAGGCGGCGACGAAGGACGTCGATCCGGTAATGACACCCGTCCAGATGCCCACCGCTTCGACCGACTCAACGCCGAGTTCGGGGAGCATGAGGGGGATGATCGGGCTGAGGAAGCTGACCGACATGGTCATGATGAACTGGATGCCCACCATGGCCCACAGCGTGCGCTGCCAGCCGGGGGAGCCGGAGGTGGGACTCGGATCGGTCATGGGACGCCATGCTACCGGAGCCGGGGCGGTTTGACAGGGTTCGGTCGGGTTGAAACGGCGCGGGTCGGAGCGGGGCGCCACAGGTGCGAACCGATCGACCGAGACTTGCCGCCACCGAGGGGCCGCCACAGAGAGGCCGCCATCGGGGGGCCGCCATCGAGGGGAAGCGGCGACGACGGCAACACCCGCTGGCGGGCGGAACGAACACCGCCGTGGCGCGCGGTGGGACGTTTGACCCGGCGCGCCGTTGGGATACCGTCAAGGAAGTAACGGCGGCGGGGAAAATGGTGTGTCAGCGTTCGAGCCACCGAAATACATCGAGAAGCTGATCGCCTCGATCAACGACGGAGCGAAGTCGGCGCAGTTGGGCGCGCTGGCCTTCGTCGCCATCGGGCTGGTGCTGCTGGCCACGGCGTTTGCCGCTACCGACGAGGACCTGTTGCTGAACCGGTCCATCACCGTGTCCCAGCTTGGCGGGGCGCAGGTGCCGGTGGTGCTGACCTTCGGCATCGCGCCCGCCGTGTTCCTGGCGCTGCATCTGTATACGCTGATGCGCTACGACATGCTGGCCGCGAATATCCGCCGGTTCCGCGATGACCTGGCCGCGATGGTCGCGGTGGAGGCGGACCGGGAGCGCTGCCGGCAATTGCTGGCGAATGTGGAATTCGTGCAGGCCCTGCTGGCTCCCAAGGGAACGGCCGGGGCGAGCTTCGTGTTCCGCTGGGCGGTGTGGTTCGTCCTCGCGGTGTTCCCGGTCTTCGTGCTGCTGCTGGTGCAGCTTAGTTCCCTGCGCCTGCAGAACGAGGTGGTGAACTGGATACACCACGGCGCGATCCTGCTGGACCTGGCGCTGCTGGGCTGGTTCGCGTGGCGGCTGCCGGGGCGGACGGGCTGGCCATGGCTGAATGGGACAAGCCCACGGATCAGGGTCGTGCCGCTGCTGGCGGTGGTGGCGGTGGCCGGGGCGGATTTGGCCTGGATGCGGGTGCCGGCGGCGGAGGAGACGACGGTCGGGGCGCGGGTTCTGTTCCTGGAGAAGGGGACGCTGCATGCGCTGACCCAGCCGGTCGACCTGGTCCTGTGCGCCCGGACGGGGTTTGGCTGCCGCTATCTGACGGTCACGGACCGCGCGATCGTGCCCAAGGTCTGGGAGGCCAGGGGGCTGGTGGAGATGCGGGCGGGCGATCCGGTCGACGACCGGCGCAAGGCCGCGATTGATGTCGCCGTGCTGACGGGACGCACGCTCCGATATGCGAACTTGGGCGGCAGCCAGTTTTTCGCCGCCAATCTGGCAGGCGCGGATCTGCGCGGGGCTGATCTGTCCCGGAGCAATCTAAAGGGCGCCAACCTCGGGGATGCGTCGTTGCAAGGCGCCAACCTCTGGGAGGCGTCGTTGCAAGGCGCCACCCTCTGGGAGGCGTCGTTGCAGGGCGCCAACCTCTGGGGGGCGCAGTTGCAGGACGCCAACCTCGGGGCGGCGTCCTTGCAGGGCGCCAACCTCGGGGCGGCGTCCTTGCAGGGCGCCGACCTGAGTGGTGCGTCATTGCGGGGCGCCAATATGTCGCCTGTGCATCTCTGGAACGTATGGACCGACGCAACGACGGAGATGAGCCTGACCGATCTCCGAAATGTCGACTTTGAAGCCCTGTCCGCCGAGAAAACGGCGGAACTGGCGGCCACCATCCCGGAACACGCGCGGGCGCGTTTTCTCGCAGCCCTGACCCCACGCTCGGACCCCGACTCCTTGCCCGCCGCCCGGACCGACCCGGCGCCTGCCCTGGTATCGGACCCGGCGGCAGCGGCGTGGCGCCTGCTTGCCCCTGGCCAGGTGACCAATGATCCCAACGACGTCGCACCGGGGCTGGCGGCGTTCCTCGCCAATGCGGTAGCGCCGGTCTCGGCGGCTACCGCGGACAACGTTACCTGGCGCCTTGTGGGGTGGCGCCCGGGCTGCGACCCGCTCCGCGATGCGCTCCTCGTCCCCGTCCGGGAAAGACTGCTTGCGCATGTCGCTTCGGGCAAGGTCAGCCTCCCGGAAGAACGGATCAAATACCTCCGCACTCTCACCCCAAGCTGCTCTGCACCCGAACCGCAACCCGCGCCCATCGCGACGGAGCCCGCGTCCATCCTCGCCCCGGTCTGGCACTGGCTCCAAGGCTGGCTTCCCCTGTCGCCGGCGCCGTAGTCCCACGCACCCGGCCAGGCCATCTGCCCATGACGGCCCCGGCCATCGCCGAGGCCCCCGTCCAGGGACTTTATTGTTTTACTCCAACTGCCAACGTGCCTGGCGATGGGTGGGTCAGCCGGGCCAGGACGGATGGAGGCGTACTCCGAAGCGCAGTCGTTCCGGCTCAGAAATGCGCCGAGCAGATCAGCGCGACCTGGATCATCGTTTCATCGTCGGGATGATCTGCCGACGATGGCCCGCCGCCCGTCAGAGGCGGGTAGCGGAGGGAGATCAACTGCTCCAGCCCCCGCCCGATACGGGCGAGCAACGACGGCTGGTCGGCGGAGAAGGTGGCGTCGATGGCGGTCATGGCGTGATCTCCCGCGAGAGGGTCTGGGGCGTCGCCGCACCGAAGCGGCCGGTCAGGAACAACTGGCGCGCGAGGCGGCGGATATCGGCCAAGGACGGGCGAATGGAGCCGTCGAGGTCCTCGACCCGCAGGTCGGTGGCGATGAAGCGGTAGCCGCTATCGGTGCGCATCGCGGCGCCGACGAAGGTCCCATCAATGTCGATGACGTGTGATTGCAGCATGGTCGGAGCACTCCGGGTCGGAGAATGTCGGGACGGCGTGGGCAAGGCGGGCAGTCCGGCGACATCGCATTCGGACACCAGCGCCCATGGACGGTCGGGCGGTCCGGTCCTGGCGGGTCGGGATAAGCGCGCGTGCGGTCATCTCGGGGTGTGTCCTGTTGCGTTCGGAGGCGGCTGCGCCGTCTCCACAGGTGGATAAGAGGATATTTTCCCCTATGAACGCAATATATGCGGCAGAAAAAGATTTATATTCTATTTCAGCCGGCCGACGGAAACAGAGCGCGGCCTTTTCGCCGAACCGGCCGAAGAATCGGGCTCCGCTGATGGGCGGTGGCGAGGGGGCCGGTCGAATCGACCGCGCGCAGGTACGGTGAACGGGTGTGGTCGCGGCCGGCGGGGCGACACCCCGGCCGCGGTGCGGGGTCATACCCACCGGCTTTGAGGTTGACCCTTGCCATCGCCACCTCGTCATGGTGGCCCCCCGGGTCCGGCGAAGAGGCGGCCCGAGGACAGGCTACGGGCCACCAACCACGACTTTCCCTAGTTCTGAACGGGAAAGTCGTGGTTGGTGGGCCTGCGCCCACCATGACGAGATAGCACCGTTCCGAGGGTCAACGGTTACGCCGGCTGGTATCAGACCTCAAGCTCGACGCAGACCGGCACGTGGTCCGAGCCCTTCTCCCAGTCCCGCGCGTCGCGGTGGACCATGTGGCCGCGCAGGGCGCCGACCAGGTCGGGGGTGACCCACACATGATCCAGCCGCCGGCCGCGATCGGCGACCTTCCAGTCCCGGTTCCGGTACGACCACCACGTGTACAACTTCTGATCGGCCGGCACGAAATGGCGCACCGCGTCGACGAAGCCAGAGTTCAGCCAGGCGGTCAGGCCCTCGGTTTCCGGCGGGGTGTGGCTGACGACGTCCAGAAGCTGCTTGTGGCTCCAGACATCCTGTTCCAGCGGGGCGATGTTCAGATCGCCCACCAGCACGGCGCGGGACAGGCCGGCGCGGGAGGCGAACCAGCCTTGCGCCTCCGCCACGAAATCCAGCTTGTGGCCGAACTTCACGTTCTGCGCCCGGTCCGGCACGTCGCCACCGGCGGGGACGTAGAAGTTGTGGACCTCCACGGCGCCCGAGGGCACCCCGACCCGCGCGGCCACGTGGCGGCAATCGCCTTTGGCGCACCAGTCGGGCGTGTCATCCAGCAATGACAGGGGCAGGCGGGAGAGGATGGCGACTCCGTTGTACCCCTTCATGCCGCGATACAGCATGTGCTCGAAGCCCAGGGCGCGGACCCCGTCCTCGGGGAACAGCGGGTCGGGGACCTTGGTTTCCTGCAGGCACAGGATGTCGGGGCGCACATCCGCGATCAGCTTCTCCAGCAGGCCGATCCGCAGGCGGAGCGAGTTGATGTTCCACGTCGCGATGCGGAGGCTGGGCATGGGGCGTTCCTGGCGTTGGGGGGACGCCTGTCTAGCAGGACGCCTCCCGGGCGAATACAGGCGGGCGCGCCAGCAGGGCGGCGAACAGGCTGGCCACCGACAGGACGGCGAAGACCAGCAGCGACGTCTCGTACCCGCCGGTGAGGTCGCGCAGCAGGCCGGACATCAGCGGTCCGGTTGCCTGCGCCGCCACCTGGATCGTCAGGGCGATGCCGCGGATCGCACCGTAGCTGCGCCGGCCGAAATAATCCGCCCAGGCCAGAGGCAGCACGCTCAACAGCCCACCGACACCGAGGCCGAAGAAGGCGCCCGCGACCAGCGCGCTGGAACTGCCGGAGACCCCTTGCAGCAGCCCCGTGCCGGTGGCCAGCAGCAGCCCGACCAGCGTCAGCCGGTAGCGCACGGCGATGCGGGCTGGGATCATGCCGAACAGCATGCTGGCCACGCCCGAGGCGATCGAGAAGAAGCTGACGATGCCGGCCGCCATGGTGGGCGACAGGCCACGCTCGATCAGGAACGGCGCCTGGTGCAGGCTGACGCCGGCCTGCACCGGATAGGCCAGCAGGGTGAACAGCGACAGCAGCCAGAAGGCCGGGGTTCGCAGCGCCTGGGCGCGGGTGAAGGCGGGCTCGATCACCGGTGGGGCCGAGGCGGCGGCGACCTGCCGGTCAGGCACCAGGCCCACGTCCTCCGGCCGGCGCACGAGGAACAGGGAGCACGGGATGAACCCCACGACCAGCACGGTGACGCCGATCGCCAGCCAGCCATCGCGCCAGTCTCCGCCGCGTTCGGTGGCGAACTGGCCGACCAGGGGCAGGATCACCAGGCCCATGGTCATGGCGGTGGTCGCGATGCTCATGGCGAAGGGGCGGCGGGCGACGAACCAGTTGCCGACCGCGCCATAGATGCCGAGGTCGAAGGGCACCGCGAAGTTCAGGCGGGCAACGACGAACAACGCGTAGAACATCCACAGGCTGGACACCTGCGACAGACCGAGGACCGCCGATCCGGTGGCGAGGATGGCGAAGCAGAGGACGCGGCGCGCGCCCTCCCGGTCCAGCAGGCGGCCGATCCAGGGGGCGAGGATGGCGGCGAGGATGCCGCCCAGCGAGACCGCGCCCGAGATGGCGGTGCGCGACCAGCCGAATTCCTCCGTCATCGGGGCGACGAAGACGGAGAGCGTGGCGACCGCGCCGCCCTGGCGCGAGAGACCGGCGCAGCAGACGCAGCCGAGGATCACCCAGCCGTAGAAGAACGGCAGGCGCGGAATGAGCAGCCGAGGCAGCAGCGGGGCGTTCATGCCCTCCGTCATGCGCCGGCGGGGAAGGACCGGCAAGGTTGGGGGGCGCTCAGCCCATGTCCATCACCACGAACGCCGCGGGGGTCACGATCCGCACCGAGTGGAAAGGATCCAGCACCAGCAGGTCGGCGTCCCCGGTCACGATCACCGCCGCCCCGCAATTCACCGCCAGTTCCAGGAACTTGTCGTCACGCG
Organism: Acetobacteraceae bacterium UBA6159; assembly: GCA_002422345.1. GTDB lineage: Bacteria > Pseudomonadota > Alphaproteobacteria > Acetobacterales > Acetobacteraceae > Rhodopila. The sequence continues at coordinate 6,913 of DIUL01000029.1, read as the reverse complement.
GGTCCCGGCAGGCGCGGATCGGACGGAGGATGGCCACCTGTTCGGCGACGCGGGCGAACAGACGCAGGAAGGCCCGTCGTTCCTCGATCGACACATAGGGATCGAATTTCGGGCGGGCGAGCACATCGGCCAGCTCGGACAGCGTCGCATCCGACGCCAGCACGCTGTCGCGGCTGGTCGCCAGCCGCACCGCCTGGGCCGCCGTCGAACGCGGGGCCAGCAGGCGGGAGGTCAGGACATTGGTGTCGAGGACGACGCGGCGTCTAGGCGTCGTCATCCAGCAACGCCGCCAGCTTTTCCTCGGTCAGCCCCTGTTCGGCGGCACGCGCGCCGATGCGGTCGCAGAACTGGTCGAACTCGGCCAGATTGATCGCGCGCAGGCGATCGTATTCCCGTGGCGAGAGCACGACGGCCACATCGCGGTCGTGCCGGCGGATCACGACGGGTTCGTGCTGGGCGGTGTCCAGCAGGGCGCCGAGGTTCTGCTTGGCTTCGGTGGCGGAGATGGTACGCATGGGGCCTCCTGCGTCTAATATGGATAAATTGTCCATTTTTGCAAGGATACATCCCGCATCCACATGCTGCGCCCGAACGCGGAATGCACTATAGCCCCCGCATGACCGTCCAGACCCGCACCGTGACCGACGATGAGGCCGATATCCGCCTCGACCGCTGGTTCCGCCGCCATTTCCCCGGCGTGCCGCAAAGCGCCATCCAGAAACTCTGCCGCACCGGACAGGTGCGCGTGGATGGGCACCGGGCCGAGACCTCCACCCGGCTCGCCCCCGGCCAGGATATCCGCGTGCCCCCCTTGCCCGCCGCCACCCCGGTAGAGGCGAAGCCGGAAATCCGCGTCGACCCGTCCGAGGCGAACGACCTCCAGAAGGCCGTCATCCACCGCGATGACCAGTTGATCGTGCTCAACAAGCCCTATGGCCTGCCGGTGCAGGGCGGCCCGGGGATCACCCGGCATCTGGACGGGATGCTGGACGCGCTGCGCTTCGGCTCGTCGGACCGGCCGCGGCTGGTGCATCGGCTCGACCGCGACACCACCGGCGTGCTGGTCCTCGCGCGCAGCCCGGGCGTGGCCGCCAAGCTCGCCTCGGCGTTCCGCAGCCGGGACATGGAGAAGACCTACTGGGCCGTCGTCGCCGGCCGCCCCGTCCCGGTGGAGGGGCGGATCGACCTCCCGCTCAAGCGGATCGGCGGGCTGCGCGGGGAACGCACCATGCCGGCCGACCGCTCGGACCCCGAGGCCGCGCGCGCGGTCACCGACTTCCGCACGCTGGACCATGCCGCGCAGAAGCTCGCCTGGCTGGAACTGCAACCGGTGACCGGGCGGACGCACCAGTTGCGCGTGCATTGCGTGGCCATCCGCGCGCCGATCCTGGGTGACACGAAGTATCACGAGCCCGACCAGAACAACGCCTTCTCCGCCCAGATCGAGGGTCTTTCCACGAAGTTGCATCTGCACGCCCGCGCGCTGCGCCTGCCGCATCCGGCCGGCGGCACCCTTGTGGTCGAGGCCGATCTGCCGCCCCATATGCAAGAAACCTTCAACACGCTGGGCTTCCATGCCCCGGCCGCGAAAAAGCCCCGACGCGAGGCACGATGACGGAAACGACCCCCAAGAAGAAAAGCCGCCTGCGTACCGCGCTGATCGTCCTCGGCGCGGTGGTCGTCGTCGCCGTCGGCGGTGTGGCGACGGTGATCGCGACCTTCGATCCCAACACGCTGAAGCCCCGCATCCGCGACGCGGTGCGCGAAGCGACGGGACGGGAACTGGCCCTGAACGGCGCCATCGGGCTGAAACCGTCGCTGTGGCCGACGGTGGAGGTGCATGACGTCGCGCTGTCCAACCCGCCGGGGTTCAGCCGGCCCAACATGGCGACGCTGCATTCGCTGGAACTGCGCCTCGGCCTGATCCCGCTGCTGTCGCGCCGGATCGAGATCGAGCGGCTGGTCCTGGTCGGCCCCGACATCGTGCTGGAAACCAACGCCAAGGGGGAGCCGAACTGGGAGATGACGCCGGCGGCGAAGCCCGTCCAGGCCGGCAACACTCCCTCCACCGCAACCCAGAAGCCCGAACTGTTCGCCCACATCGCCGCGGCCGAGATCAAGGACGGCATGCTGGTCTGGCGCGACGGTGCCTCGGGCCGGACCATCACAGTCAACCTTCCGAAGCTCTCGGTCCGGTCCGATACCGGCGAATCCCCGATGACCATCGCCGCCGACCTGAAGGTGAACAACGCGCCGCTGTCGATCAAGGCGGAGACCGGCTCCCTCGCCCGCCTGCTGCGCGACGCCGACCGCACGCCGATGCCGGTGAAGCTGGCCGTCGCCGCCGGCACCGCAACCTTCTCGGCCGAGGGCACGATCACCGACCCGACCAAGGGCAAGGGCTATGCCATGGCGGTCAGCGCCAGCATCCCGGATTCGGCCGCCCTGGTCGCGCTGCTGCCGCCAGGGATCGTCGATACCAAGGCCATCCCGGCCGGCCGCGACATCGCGCTGTCCGCCCGTGTCACCGATGAAGCCGGCCCGCTGCCGGCAATCACCGGCCTGACGCTGCGCACCGGCGCCGTCAGCCTGCCGATCGAGACCGGCGGGCTGCGGATCGAGAAGCTCGACATCGCCGCCCCCGCCGTCGCCCAGCCGATCACCCTGTCCGTCGCCGCCCGCCTGGACGCGATGCCGCTGACGATCGCCGGCACGCTGGGCCATCCGGGCTTCGACAAACCGGGCACCGCGGCCCTGCCGATCGACCTGCGCGTCACCGCCGGGGGGACCGTCGTCACCGCCAAGGGCAGCGTCGCCCGCCCCTCCGACCTGGCCGGGGTGTCAATCGACCTGACCGCGCGCATTCCCAATCTGGCGGAGCTGTCCCCCCTCGTCCGCCGCCCCTTGCCGCCGCTGAAGACCATCGCCTTCCAGGGACGGCTGGTCGACGGCGACGGCGGGTTGCTGAAGGGCGCGGCGCTGAAGGACATACGCCTGACGCTGCCGCAGGGCGACCTGGCTGGAGAGCTTGGGGTCGGCATGGCCACGCCCGTCTCCATGACCGCGTCGCTGCGGTCGGAGAGGATCGACGCCGATGCCCTGCTCGCGCTGCTGGAACAGACCGAGGCGGCCCCCGCCCCGGCATCGGCCCCGGGCCAGCCCGCAGCACCGCAGGCGCGCCCCGCTCGCTCCGACCGGCTGATCCCGGACGATCCGATCCCCTTCGGCCTGCTGCGGCAGGCCAACGCCGACCTGCGCGTGAAGGTCGGGACGCTGCGCTTCGACAAGGCCGACTACCGCGCCATCGACGCCCATCTGGTGATCGACGGCGGCAAGCTGCGGCTCGACCCGTTCTCGGCTCAGGCGCCGGAGGGGCGGATGACCGCCACCCTGACCGCCGATGCCACGCAGGCCGAACCGCGCGTGCACCTGACCGCGCATTCCCCCGGTATCACGCTGCGGACCCTGCTGGCGGCGATGGGCGTGCGGCAGGCGGCGGCGGGCCAGGTGGAGATGCGGCTGGACCTGACCGGGTCGGGCAACAATCCCCGCGCCATCGCGGCGAGCCTGTCCGGCATGGTCGGCGTCGCCATGGCCGGCGGCACGATCGACACCAAGATCCTGGGCGGGTCGGTCGGCAAGGTGTCCAAGGACTTGGCGCTGCTGGACCTGCTGGGCCGCAGCGGCGGGACGGCCGATATCCGCTGCATCGCGGTCCGCTTCGACGCGCGCGACGGGGTGGCGCGGGCCCGGACCATGCTGCTGAGTTCCAGCCTGCTGACCGCCGATGGCGGCGGGTCGATCAATTTGCGGGACGAAACGATGGACCTGCTGCTGCGCCCGCAGGGGCGGATGGGCGGGACCGGCTTCCGCGTCCCGGTCAAGGTCGTGGGACCGCTGCGCGCCCCGCGGGTCGATGTCGATGCCTCCGGCGTGGCTGAGGCCAATATCGGCACGCTCGCCGGCATCGTGATCGGCGGCGACAAGCAGTTGAACGCGGCGCTGGGCGGGCTGTTCGGCACCGACCGCGTGGGCAATGACGCGAATGCCTGTCCTGCCGCGCTGGCGCTGGCTCGTGGCGGGCAGGCGGCGCCTCCTTCGGCTGTGCAGGAGCAGGTTCGGCCGGCACCCGCGCAACCGCAGGCCCAGCCGCAGCAGAAGCCCCGCCTGCCCGATCCGAACACCCTGTTCCGCCAATTGTTTCGCTGACCGCTCGGAGTGACCCCGTGAAGCGTTTCTGGGAAGACGTGACCATCCGCCTTGACGACGACGGCCATGCGATCCTGCTGGACGGCAAGCCGATGCATCTGCCCGGCGGCGGCATCCTGCGCGTCGGGCCGGCGCGCCTGGCCGGGGCAATCGCGGATGAATGGCGCCTGGCCGGCGGCGCCAAGGGGGGGGAGATGTCCTTCGCGGACACGCCCTTGACCCGGCTCGCCGGCACCGCGATCGGCCGCATCGCCCCCGATCCCGACACCACGATCGACGCCATCGCCCGCTATGGCGAGAGCGACCTGCTCTGCTACCGCGCCGAACATCCGGCCGCCCTGATCGAGCGGCAGGCGCGGGAATGGCAGCCCTGGCTCGACTGGGTGGCGACGCAGCACGACGCGCCGCTGCGGGTGACCGCCGGGATTTCCCATATGAAGCAGCACCGGGACAGCATCGCGTCGCTGCGGCGGGCGGTCGCCTCGCTGGATCATTACGCATTGGCGGCGCTGGGGGTGGCGGTGCCCTCGATGGGCAGCCTGGTGCTGGCTCTGGCGATGGCCGCCGGCCGGCTGGACGCGGCCCGGGCACACGCGATCGCGATGGTCGATGAATTCTACCAGCAGGAACAATGGGGGGAGGACCAGGAAGCCCTGGCCCGCCGCCAGAGCGTGGCCGAAGACCTGATCCTGGCCGAACAGCTACTGGTCCTGACCCGGGACAGCACCTGAACCAAGGGGGGAAGAGATGCCGATCTGCGAGGCCGATCCCTGGCGGTTCCAGTATTTCGAGGGCATCCCCTGCCCGCCCGACATCCGCATCTCCACCGAGGATGCCGATTCCTGGGAATGGTTCCCCGCCCATCGCTGGATCTATGACAAGCTGGCCGTCGCCTTGTCGCAGGGCCTGGACGCGGCGCCGCACGGGGTGATGCCGCCGGCGTTTCCGGTCTTCTCCAAACCGCTGATGAACCTGCGCGGGATGGGCACCGGCAGCCGGGTGATCGCCTCGGCCGCCGCGTATCGGGAGGCTCTGACGCCCGGGCATTTCTGGTCGACGCTGCTGGAAGGCCGCCATGTCAGCAGCGACGTGGCGATCCTGGATGGCACGCCCGTGTGGTGGCGGCACACCAGCGGCGTGACCGCGCCGGGCGGCACCTTCGACTACTGGCACATCCACGCCGAACCCGATCCGGCGGTCGAGGCCTGGTGCGGCGACTGGGCCCGCCGACATCTGCGGGGCTATACCGGGATGGTGAACTTTGAAACCATCGGCGGGCGGATCATCGAGGCGCATCTGCGCTTCGCCGACCAGTGGCCCGACCTGTACGGCGCCGGCTGGGTCGCGGCTCTGATCCGTCTTTACGAAACCGGAACCTGGGATTTCCCCGACGCCGACCGCCGCGATGGTTACAGTGTCGTGCTGTTCGCCCCGCATGGGCGGCGCTATCGGCATCCGCCGGCCGCGGTGGTGGACGCGGTGCGGGGGACGGAGGGAGTCTCCAGCGTGCAGGTCACGTTCCATGAGGACAAGGACCCCGCCTTGCACGCGATGCCGCCCGGCGGGTTCCGCGTGGCAATCGTCAACGCCTGGTCGCTGGAGGCCGGTCGCGCGGGGCGGGATCGGCTGGCGGCGGCGATCATCGGGGCCTGACGCCGGCGCCGATCGTTGGATTTGCCCTTCGCGCGTCGTGTATGATCAGGGTTCACAGGAGTCGCCTCCCATGACGCTCATGTCCCGTGTATTGCGCCGGTTCGGCCTTGCCTCGCCCGCCCCCGTTGTCCCCGCCCCGGTTCCCCCGCCGCCGCGACGCGCTCGGCCGCCCGAGACGATCACCTTCGCCGACCTCGCCGAGATGCCAGACCCCGCGGTGATCCCGCCGCTCGACCGGCCCGGCGTGGACGAGGCCACGCTGAATGACGCACAGCGGTCCTGGCGGCGTGATGGCGTGGTGATCCTGCGGGGGTTCATGCCGGATGCGGTGCTCGATCCCTATATCGAGCGGCGGGAACGGCTGCGGACCGAGGCACCGGACCTCTTCCGGGGCGGCTGGCGGTCGCCTACACCCTATGAAAACGTGCCAGAGATGCGCGCCTTGGCGTTGCATCCGCCGCTGATGCAGGTGCTGGAGCAGGTGATCGGAGAGCCGATGCTGCTGCATCTGACGCTGACCGGCTGGGTCAGCACGCAGCGCAACTGGCACCAGGACGACTACCTGAACCCCGCCTTCGTCAATAGTTGGTACACGGCGGTCTGGTTCGCGCTCGACCATATCGATCCGGACTCGGGGCCGTTCGAGTACGTCCCAGGCTCCCACAACTGGCCGCTGATGCGGGGGGACAAGGTGCTGTCCTGCATGTCGGAGGAGGACGCGAACGCGGTGGACCCGGTCAGTGGATCGAAGGTCTGGCCGACAACCTCCGAGCGCTTCGTGGTGCCCGCGATCGAGGCGGAACTGGCTCGGGTGGGTGCGAAGACCGAGACCTTCCTGGCCGAGAAGGGCGATGTCCTGATCTGGCATGGACGGCTGATGCATCGCGGCTCGACGCCGCGGTCATCGACGTTGCTGCGGAAGTCGCTGATCGCGCATTACTCGGGGATCAACCACCGGCCGGACATGCCGGGGCGGACGACGGACGCGAACGGACAGCATTACGCGACGTTCGGGCACGCGCTGGTTTAGCCCATCTTTAACGCCTTTTTG
>DIUL01000008.1 GCA_002422345.1 Acetobacteraceae bacterium UBA6159 | reverse complement strand
GCCGTCAACCGGACAGTAGTGAAATACACCATGAACGGGGGAGGAATTTCCATGCGATTGGCAGGGAAGGTTGCCATCATCACAGGCGCGGCATCCGGCATGGGCGAGGCAACGGCTCGGCTGTTCGCGCGTGAAGGCGCCAAGGTCGTCATCGCCGACATACTCGAAGCCGAAGGCACCCGGATCGCGCAGGAAATCGGGCCGGCCGCACGCTTCGAACGGCTGGATGTGACCGAGGAAGCGGGGTGGGAGGCGGTGGTGGCCTCGACCATCCAGCACTTCGGCAAGCTGGACATCCTGGTCAACAACGCAGGCATCTCGGGCAATTCGGTGGCCGACCTGTACTCGACCGAGGGGTGGCACCGAATCATTTCTATCAACGCAACCAGCGTCTTCCTCGGCACCAAGCACGCGGTGAAGGCCATGCTCGGCAAGGGTGGCGCGATCGTGAACATGTCGTCCATCAACGGCTTTGTCGCCAGTGAGGGCGCGCACATGGCGTACCATGCCTCCAAGGGTGGGGTGCGGATGATGACCAAGGTCACCGCCGTGCAGCACGCGAAGGACGGCATTCGCTGCAACTCGGTCCATCCAGGTACCATGCCGCCGATGCGAACGGCCATCCGCTCCCGCGATCCGCAGATCCGGGCGGAGCGGATGAAGACGATCCCGATGGGCCGAGCGGGGGAGGTGGAAGAGGTCGCGAACGCCGTGCTGTTCCTCGCCTCCGACGAGGCGTCCTACATCACGGGCACCGAGCTTGTCGTCGATGGCGGCGCCATCGCGATCTGAGAACCGCATGTGCGGGTGCGCGCGCCGCTCAGCGGCCGGCGCGCCCTGCCATCCGGGGAAGGCCGGCCCGAAACCGCTGATCGAGCATGATCTTCACGGCTGCGGCCAGAACCAGCATGCAGAGCGCGGCCTTCGACACGGTGCCCATTGTCCCTTCGACCTGCATCGCATGGACGACGCTGCCCACGACGATCACCATCGCAACGGTGACGTGAAACCGGCGCCAGATCATCGGTTTCAGCCGCCGGCGAAAGACGGCGAGGAGCGCGGCCGCGAACACCGCCCACATGGCGACCACGCCCCAGGCGGAAAACGGTGTCGGCGATTGGAACAGGAGCGCGTCGATCACATCCGGCGGGCTGGTCAGCCACAACCCCGCGACATGGGCTACCACCACCGCCGTAAGCCCGGCCCCCACCCAGGCATGCAGCCGCCGGCCGCTCCGCGCAGGCAGGTTCGGCAGATAGCCCCCGGCGAGCAGGGGCTGGATCAGGAGCAGCCCGAGCGCAACCACGCCGGCGAAACTGGCCGCGATGTAGATCGGGTCGCGCCATGCGAGCAGCGGACTCGTCGCCGCGACCACGGCGGGGACGATCAAGGCAGCCGCGAGGGCCACCCAGACAAGGCCTCCACGCAGCGTCCCGCCACCAATCACGCCGGTCGCAGCACGAAATGCGCGCTCAGGCTGGTGTCGCGGGCGCTCGCCATGATCGGCCGCAGGAAGACCGTCTCGAAGCGGTTGCCATCGAAGGTCGCGTCGTAGGCGAGGTGGCCGTGCGGCTGGCCGAAGGCGGGCACGATCTGCGGCATCTCCAACCTGAACGCGCCGTTCGCGTCGGTCAGGGTGGCGCCGTGGCTGTGCGCGTCGCGCTCATACCCCTCGGTCGTGTGCGCCCAAACCTGGATGCGGATGCCAGGCAGCGGGGCGCCATCACCGGCGTTCCGAACCGTGCCGGTCATCCAGAAGCCACCGTCGCCGATGCGCGGCACGATCGGCGCGCCGGGTAGATAGTTGTTGGCGCCGCCCCGCATCGTTGGCGTCGGCGCGAGGCCCTGTGCCCGCACGGGTGCCAAAAGCCCTGAGGCACCGGTCAGCAGAGCCGCTCCGAACGTCGTGGTACCGGCTTGCAGGAAGGTACGGCGGGTCCGCGGCGCTTGGGTCATCGTGATCTCTTCTCTCATGCGTGGCGGGCGTAATCAGCGACCGGCTGGGTTCCTGGGATTGAACGTTGCTGGTCGCGATGGCCTTGCTCTCCCAAACGACTGATGTAGGGAGGATTGGGTGGCAGACCAGATGGTCCCGCCGGGCCGTGGTGGAAAGCCGGATCGGGTCGAAAAATGGACGCCTCTCTACGATGTCATGGGCCGGACACAGCCCACGGGGAGCCGCAAGAACGGCACGGAGGCGACACCGACCATGAGGATGCGGCCAGGCAGCATACCTCCAGGGTGGTCAACGCTCCATCAAGGCATTACCGTCAGGGCTTCAAATGGATGAGAGCGGGTGCCTCGCGTCGTGACCGCGATGCACGCGATGGCCATTCATTCCGTCCTGGACAAGCATTTTGGAAACGCATCACATGGATCTCGTCAATCAAGACCTGCAGGCCTTCCAACGCGGCGAACAAGCCGAGGGGGCTGCCGCCCGCTGGCTCGCCGATTTCGAAGCGGCTCTCGGCTCACGAGAGGTCGGACGCATCGCTGGCCTGTTGCACGAGGAGTCGCACTGGCGCGATATCCTCGCATTCACGTGGTACTACACACCGGTTGCCGGATCCTATGACATCGCCGCCAGGCTCGCCGCTGAACAGTCACGGGTCGGAGCACGGGACTTCCAGTTGCCGGAAGGGCGCCGCGCGCCGCGCTATGTAAAGCGGGTGGGCGTCGAGAGCATCGAGGCGATTTTTGAATTCTCCACCGCGGTTGGCCGCAGCGCGGGCATCTTTCGGCTGGCTCCCGATGCCGACGGAGCCCTGAAAGCCTGGCAGATATCGACAACCTTGCAGTCCATCACTGGATACGAGGAAAAGATCGGCGCCAACCGTCCCACCGGGTCCGCGTATTCCCGCAATTTCGGCGGCGACAATTGGGCCGATATTCGACGGAAAGCGAGGGCATACGAGGACCGGGACCCGACGGTGCTCGTGATCGGCGGGGCACAGTCTGGCCTATCAGTCGCGGCCCGTCTGAACCAGCTGGGCGTGGATACGCTGGTGGTGGAAAAATGGCCGCGGGTCGGCGATTCCTGGCGTAAGCGCTACCATTCGCTGGCACTGCATAACTCAATCCAGCTCAATCACCTGCCGTACATGGATTACCCGGAGACCTGGCCGGTCTATATTCCCAAGGACATGCTGGGTGACTGGTTCGAGTTCTATGCCACCGCGTTGGAGATCAATTGCTGGACCAACACGGAGTTCGTGAAGGGCGAGTGGGACGACAAACTGAAGGTTTGGACCGCGACGGTGCGGCGCGGGGACGGCACCGAGCGGGTCATCAAGCCCAAGCACCTGGTCTTCGCGAACGGGGTCAGCTCCTATCCGCTGATTCCAGACCTTCCCGGCCTGGGCGACTTCAAGGGAACCGTGTTCCACTCGGAAGGCTTCGACAGCGGTGCCGGCTGGACGGGAAAGAACGCCCTGATCGTCGGGACCGGCAGCAGTGCCAACGATATCGCGATGGATCTGCACAGCCATGGCGTCAATACGACGCTCATTCAGCGCGGGTCCACGACGGTGGTCACCATCAACCCGAGCGCGCGCCTGAACGAGGCGATCTACGACGAGGGTGGGTCGCATGACGACACCGACCTGATCATCGCTTCCGCCACGCCGCCGCTGACGGTCAAGGGCTACAAGGCGGTGGCGCAACGGATGCTGGAACTCGACAAGGACCTCATCCAGGGGCTCAAGGCGATCGGGTTCAAGCATGACATGGGCGAGGACGAAGCCGGTCACCAGATGAAGTATTTCCGCCGTGGCGGTGGCTATAATCTGGATGCGGGCAGTTCGGCTCTGATGATCAAGGGCGAGATCGGATTGTTGCAGTACGAAACGATCGAGCGTTTCGTCGCCGATGGCGCGTTGTTGAAGGACGGCAGGACGGTCCCCGCCGACATGATCGTTCTGGCGACCGGATATTATCCGCAGAAGGAGTTGGTTCGCCGGTCGCTGGGTGATGCCGTGGCGGAAAAGATTGGCGAGGTCTGGGGCATCGGGCCGAACGGTGATCTGAACAACATGTACAAGCGAACGCCTCAGGAAGGCGTGTGGTTCATCGCCGGCGGAATCGGCCAGTGTCGAATCAACTCGAAGTACCTGGCGTTGCAGATCAAGGCGATGGAACTGGGTCTGTTGGGGCCGCTGGAGCCGTCATCTCAGGGATAGCGGCCGGTTGATCCGAACCGGATGCTCGGACGTTCCCGGACCGGCCCCTTGAGCGGGTCGGTCCGGCGGTGGGCCGAACGTGACGGCACCTCGCGTTATCCCGGGAGGATCGATCACGTCCGGGGATGTGACCGGAATCATTGCATCTTTCGGTGCAGAACCCAGGCGCAGAGGCACCTCTATCGGGAAGGACTGGCGGAGGGAGAGATACCGGGAACAAATGGTCTCTGGCTCCCGAAAATTCCTCTTTCCGTGTGATATCAATAAGATGATTAACTGAGCCCATGTGGCGGCGCCGTCACGCGACCAGGAGAAGACAGCGCTCGCCCTCCCAGGCACAGGGTTTGCAGCACCATCCCGGTGATCATCGGGATGTACAGCAGGGCGTCGCTATCCAGAGGCGAGGTCGCGAGCAGGCCCAGGTTGATCGGCGCTCCGGTCGCCCAGGCCTTGAGCGCCGCGAAGGCGACGCTGCCGGCGTAGGCGGCCGAGACCAGCAGCACCGTGGTCGCGGCGATCTCGGCACAATCCGCTCAATGCGGGCGCCTATCCATGAACAACACCCCAGATCCTCCAGCACAAACGCCGGATGATCGTACGGACCAGGGTGGAAACTATTGGACGCTGTTTACCCAGGGGAATCGGGTGAAGCCCTT
>DIUL01000059.1:9961-21060 GCA_002422345.1 Acetobacteraceae bacterium UBA6159 | reverse complement strand
ATGCGGTGAATAAGATGGGCTAGATCAAAGCTGCGGCCTGGACTGTTCCGCGACCTGGTCCGTCGTCGCGCACCAGATGCCCGGCAGGCCCATCACCCGGTGCAGGGCGTCGCGCAGATAGCGGATGCGATGCGCCTGTCCTGTCACCCAGGGGTGCAGGGTCAGGTTGAACACGCCGCCGCCTTCCTGGTGCAGGACCTGGAACGCCTCCACCAGGCATTCCGACCAGGCGGGCGGCGTGACGCGGCGGAGCCACATGCACTCCTGGTCATTCCACTCGGCCTGCGCCGGCAGGGCGACCAGCGACTTCCCGCCATAGGGACCCAGCAGGAAGGGGCGGTCGTCGTTCGACCAGTCGGTGGTGTAGGTGAAGCCCGCCTCGGTCAGGAAGGCCGGCGTGTCCCAGGATTCGTTGTGGTCCTGGCCGCACCAGCCCGCGGGCGGAGACCCGGTTAGCTTCGCGATCGCGTCGCGGGATTGCGTGATGATCGCGCGTTCCTGACCGGGCGTCATGCGGCTGGTCAGGCGGCGGGTGGCGAAATCGCCATGCGCCATGAAGCACGCATCGCGGCGCACGAGTTCATCCACAAGCTCGGGGTAACGCCTCGCCGCCTCGGTCCCCAGGGCGACGGAGGGCACGAGGCCGAACTGGTCCAGCACCCGCAGCAGGCGGAAGATGCCGACGCGGTTGCCGTATTCACGCTGGCTCCAGGTCAGCCAGTCGGGATGGAACTTCCCGAGCGGGGAGACCACCCGCGGGTCCGGGCTGGCGTCCTGGGGTGGATCGACCTCCCAATAGTCCAACATCAGGGTCACCGTCATGGCGATCCGCGCCTTGCCGGGCCATTGCATGGACGGGGCGTCCACCAGGGTGCGGAACGGGTAATGGTCGTGATCCATCCCGGCCGGACGCGGTTCGTTCACGGGCGGAATGTTGGTGGTCTTGAACTCAGCCATTGGCGGCCTCCCGCGCGGCGAGGTGGGAGTCGATCGCGGGCCGATGGTTGGCGTTGAACCAGTCGGCGATGTCCCCGCCCGTCGTCACCCAGACGCCCGAGTGCGACAGGATATACTCCAGCGCCTGGCGGAAGACCCGGATGCGATGCGGCTGGCCGACCCAATAGGGATGCAGCGCAATGCACATCACCCGGCCCTGTTCGGCGCCTTCCTCATACACCGTATCGAAATGGTCCTTGATCTGGCGGACGAAGTCGGCGGTCTCCTCGCCGCGGCGATGCAGGATGACGTCGTTGTTGTCGACGGAATACGGCACCGAGATCAGCCGCCCGGTCTTCACGTTCAGCGGAAACGGCTGGTCGTCATGATACAGGTCGGCTGTATAGTCGTAGCCACATTCGGCCGCGAGGTCGAAGGTGTTCATCGTGTTGGTGATGGCGGGGCTGAACCAGCCCTTCTGCTCCCGGCCTGTCAGGCGACGATGGATCTCCCGGCTTTCCAGCATGGCCGCCCGTTCTTCCTCGGGCGTGAAGTTCCAGTGGTAGCGCGTGTTGTAGATACCGTGGGACATCAACTCCCAGTTGCGCTTCTCCATCGCTTCCAGAATGGCCGGGTAGTGCTGGATGACGGTCATCGAGAGGCTGACGGTGCAACGGATGTTGAATTCGTCCGTGAGGTCGAACAAGCGCCACAGGCCGACACGGTTGCCGTAGTCGCGCTGGGCGTAGCCAAGCACGTCCGGATGCGGCGAACGCGGCCAGGGATCGCGGATGCGCTGATATTTGGGCTGATACTCGTAGTGCTCGATATTGGGAACGATCCAGACAGCGACGCGCGCGCCGTTGGGCCAACGCAATTGCGGCCGGTTCAGGATCGGGGAGTAGGTAACGAGATTCGGGTCCATGGGGGTCTCCCTGCCATCAGGGGGAACGTGCCCTGGTTTGGGGGCTGTGTCATGGGGTGAAGCGCTGGGATGACGCGCTGGGGCTTTGCCGAGCAAAGCCCCAGCGCTTCCTTACCCAGCCCGACCCGCCAACAGCATCGACAGCGGACTGGTCGGTTTCCATGTCAGGCGTTCGGCGGTCATGGCTTTGGCCAGAGCGTGCTGGTTTGCGCGCAGGGCGGCCTCGATCAGGGTCAGGTCCAGCAGGTCGCGTTGGGCGTGGCTGCCGCCGAAGCGGTTGGCGATCGTGCGGACCTGGCGGAGCAGGTCGACCGTCTTGCCATAGTCTCCTGATCCGAAGGCCTTGATGGCGCGGGCGACGGGGTGGCCGACCTCTCGGGTGAAGGCGGCGTTGTCGTCGTTGCGTCCCATGGCTTCGTGCTGGGCGGCCAGGATGGCTTCCGCGGCCTCGGTGCGGCCGGCGCCGACGAACGCCATCATCGCGTGGGCATCGTTGAAGGCATAGTTCCCGGCGTTGGCGAGCGGCTCCCACTGGTCCGCGATCGGGGCCCAGCGGTCGCCGAGGTCGATCCCCCGCAGATGCAGCCGCCACAGCATGGCGGAGGCATCCAGCATATCCAGCACTACGGCCGAGTTGCCGCCAGCGATCGGTCCATCGTACAGCGCCAGCACCTGGTCGGTCTCACCCCGTTCCAGATGATACAATCCCAGGTGCCACCAGTTATGGACGCTGAAGAAACTGTCCTTTGACCAGTTCTCGACGTTTTCGTTCATCCAGGTGATGCCGTCACCCAGGCGCCCCTGCATTTCCAGCACATGGGCGACCGCGTGCTGGCCCCAGGTATCGCGGGGTTGCAGTTCGACGCAGCGCCGGCCTTGCAGTTCGGCGCGGGCGTATTCACCCATCTCCTCTAGCCCGAAGGCGTGCATGCCCAGGACGGCGTGGTAGCCAGGCCGGCCTTCGTCCCAGAAGGGCAGGACGCGGGCGATGCGATCACGCAGCATGCGGGACTGCCCGGTGAAGAAATCGACCTGGTGCCCGATCTGGAGTGCGAGCAGGTCGTGCGGATCGTTGATGCTGACGTCTTCCAGCACGCGGCTGGCCTTGAACCAGTGCCCCTCGGTCAGATGGGTGATGGCGGCGAGGTGGCCGCGTTCGGCCTCGGTGCCGGTGATGGCACTGGCGGCCGCGAGGCTCTCGCGCGCGACGGCAATGCCCGGCGGCTCGGTTCCCAACAGATGCAGATACGCGCGCAGGGCATGTGCCATGACGAAGTCGGGGGCCTCAGCCAGCGCGGCGTCGACGCTGGCGACCGGGTCCTCGATCAGGCAGCGCAGTTGGTGCAGCGCGCGTTCATAGTGCGGCAGCGACGCGGTGGTTGCACCTGAAAGGGATTGGCGGGTCATGCGGATCCTCCTGTGGGGGCGTTGTACCGTGTCTCCACAATCGGCGAGACGGCGGGGCGTATGCCATGGAAGCACCGCCGGTGGGAAAGGAATGCTTCGGTCCAGGCCGTAGAATCGAACGAATTGACTTTAGTTGTGAATGAACAGGATTTTCTCGATCTTCCCCCATTTGACGCCGAGCGCCATCAGATCGGCGATGTAGGTTGCATCCCCGATCGAGCGCTTGTCACGAAATCCCACCTGCCTGGCCCGTTCGGTGCGGGCGATGAAGCAGCCGATATCGCTGTTCCCGGGCGATGGGTGCGTGGGGAAGGCCGCATAGCTGCCGACAGGGCGTCCGCCCGGGCGTTCATGGCTGTGGACCATGTCGCACAGCACCAAATCGAGCTCATGCTGGCGCGCCGCCTTCAGCATCAGCTCGACGAATTTCGGCACATAGTAGTTGTCATCATTCGTCAAAAGCAGGTAGTCCGTTTCGCAGTCCCTGATCGCCTCGGCCCGCAGGCTGTGGCCATAGTCGTTGTGGCGGGCGCGGGAGAAACGGAACTCGAAGGACAGCGTCGTTTCATGTGACAGTTTCGACAGAAGCCGCAGCATTTCGGGGTCGGGGCCGTCATGCATGATGACCAGATGGAACGACCGGTCGGTCTGCGACTGGAGCGAATGGACCAGGCAGGTGATCTGGGCATACCGTCGATACGAAACCACATAGATCGTCAGCGGCATTCGCTCGGTTTTGTTCCTGTGCCGGAAACACCAGAAGCTGTCGTCGGGCAGAGGCTCCGACCGGCAGGCGGGCGCGACGGCGGCGCGCAACGCCGCGACTTCAGCGCGCATGGAGGCGATCAGCCGCATGTCCTCGGTCAGTTGAGAGGGCCGATCAAAACCGTCCTGTCCCAGCCGGCGGATATTGGTGCAGGCGATCGCGTCGGCGATGCGCCCGGGCCTGGCGGGTCTGCCATCGGGCTTGCGGAACACCATCACGAGGTCGTTCCAGAACTCCCCCGCCGCCCGTTCCCCGGTGAACGACTCCACCAGGTCCACCGCGACGCCCGACCGTTCGGCCCAGCGTTGCAGCGCGAGCCCCGCATCCGGGAAGAACCGCCAGTGGTCGAAGGGATGGCCGTGGTAGAACCCGTTGGATGGCGCGTTGATGTAGAAAAGCCCGCCGGGGGCGAGGACGCGCAGCGCCTCCAGGAACGTGATCCAGAAGAACGCGTCATGTTCGAAACAGGACGTCGAGACGATCATGTGGAAATGCCCGTCCGGGAACGGATAGGCGTAGGGATCGTTCAGGACCAGGTCGACGCCCTTGCCGGCCGACAGGTCGATCCCGGTATAGGCAAGCCCGGGCGGGCAGACCGATCGCAGCGAGCCGTTGATATCAAGTGAACCGATATCGAGGACACGCTCAAACCCGGCATCCGTGTGGATTTCGAAGAATTTCCTGCCGTACTCAAGCGCGCTCGCGTGCATGCCGGGTCTTTCCAATCGTCTCGGTACCGGATCGCCCCCGGCCAGGGGCGATCCGGGCGGGGATTACAGCATCCCCCGTTCTTCCAGCACTTCCTTCAGCACGTTGGCCGCGGTCATCGATGCCGGCCAGCCGGAATAGAACGCGAGATGGGTGATGATCTCGGCGATTTCGTCACGCGTCAGGCCGTTGTCGAGCCCGCGGCCGATATGACCCTTGAGCTGTTCCGGGCGGTAGGTCGACACCAGGGACGCGATCACCATCAGGCTGCGATCGCGCTTGGACAGGTTCGGGCGTTCCCAGACGTCGCCGTAGATCACCTTTTCGGTGAGATCGATCATCTTCGGCACGGTGGCGCGGATGCGTTCGCGGGCCGGGCTTGCGGGTTGGGCCATGGGGTTCCTCCTTGATTGGACTGCCCCATCCTATCGCGGGAAATCCGGCTTGTATCGGGGGCCGGCGCCCGGGAGCGGCCGTATTGGATAATTATGGGAGCCATCTTTTCGGAATCATCCTGGTCGTTATACTGCATCATCGCCCCCGACGACGGTCATTGGCCGGGGGTGGCTGTCTTCCGCCAAAACGCATCAGATTCATCGAGGTTACCGGTCATGCATTTCCTCCCGAACGAGCGGGTCGCTCTGTTCATCGATGGCGCCAATCTCTATTCCGCGTCGAGAAATCTCGGCTTCGACGTCGATTATCGCAACCTGCTGGAATATTTCCGGCGCAAGGCCCACGTGATCCGCGCCTATTACTACTCCGCCGTTCTGGAATCGGACGAATATTCGCCGCTCAAGCCGCTGACCGACTGGCTGGCGTATAACGGTTACACATTGGTCACCAAACCGGCCAAGGAATTCACGGATTCCACCGGCCGCCGCCGGGTCAAGGGCAACATGGATATCGAGGTCGCGGTCGACATGCTCGAACTCGCCGACCGGATCGACCATGCCGTGCTGTTCAGCGGCGACTCCGATTTCCGCCGCCTGGTGGAGGCTGTGCAGCGCAAGGGCGTCCGGGTCTCGGTCGTCTCCACGATCCGCACCAGCCCGCCGATGGTCGCCGATGAACTCCGCCGCCAGGCCGATCACTTCCTGGAACTGTCGGAAATCTCCTCGGAGTTCACCCGCCGGCAGACCGAGCCGCGGACCCGCCCCGTGCCGGCGCGCCAGACCCCGGCCGAACCCTATGCGGATGTGCAAGACAACGCATGACGCCTGACGCTCCCGGGCGCGACTGCGACCTGTGTCCGCGGCTGGTGGAGTACCGGCTGGCGAACCGGGCCGCGCACGGCGACTGGCACAACGCGCCGGTGCCCAGCTTCGGGCGGGTGGATGCGCCCGTCCTGGTGGTTGGGCTGGCGCCGGGGGTGCGGGGGGCGAACCGCACCGGACGGCCCTTCACCGGCGATTTCGCCGGCATGCTGCTCTATACGACACTGCTGAAATTCGGCCTCGCGTCCGGGGCCTATGGCGCGAGCCCCGATGACGGCCTGACCCTGACCGGCTGCCGCGTCACCAACGCGGTGCGCTGCGTCCCGCCCGGCAACCTGCCCGTGCCGGCCGAAATCAACGCCTGCAACGCCTTCCTGACCGGAGAGATCGCGGCGATGCCCAACCTGCGGGCGGTGCTCGCGCTGGGGGGAGTCGCGCACAAGGCGGTGCTGCGCGCCCGTGGGCTGCGCGCCAGCCATGTGCCCTTCCGCCACGGCGCCCTGCATGACCTGCCGGACGGGCTGCTGCTGGCGGACAGCTACCATGTCTCCCGCCTGAACACGAACACCGGCCGGCTGACCACGGCGATGTTCGAAGCCGTCGTGGCCGACATCGTGGCCCGCACGCGATGAGGCGGCTGGTTGCGCTTCTGCTGGCCGCCTGCGTGACCGCCGCCGCCGGCCCGAACGCCGCGACGCCCGCCCCGGGTCCGGTCCGCATCATCGGCGGCTCCCCCACCGGGGGCTGCATCGCCGGCGCCGTCGCGCTGCCGGAAACCGGACCGGGCTATGTCGCCATCCGGATGACCCGCAGCGATGTCTGGGGCGCGCCGTCAACGATCGCGGGCATCCAGACCCTTGCCCGCCAGACCCAGGCGGCGGGCCTGCCCGACTTGCTGGTCGGTGACATCTCCCACCCGCGCGGCGGCCCGATGGCCGGCGGCCACATGAGCCACCAGCGCGGGCTGGAGGTCGATATCGGCCTCGACATGCGTCCCCGCGCGGCCTTGTCGCGGCCGCAGCGCGATGCCTATGAACTGATCACCCTGGTCCGGCCCGACCGCCGCGGGGTGGAGCCATCGCGCTGGAACGACGGCGTGATCACGCTGCTCCGGCTTGCCGCGACCCTGCCGGACGTGGATCGGGTGCTGGTGAACCCGGCGATCAAGAAGCAGCTCTGTGAGGATGTGACGGGCGACCGGACCTGGCTGCGGGTCATCCGCCCCTGGTACGCCCATGCCGCGCACCTGCATTTGACCTTCCGCTGCCCGACCGGCCAGGCGGAGTGCCGCAACATTGCCCCGCCGCCCCCCGGCGATGGCTGCGATGCCTCCCTGCAATGGTGGTTCGACCAGCTCGACCTGCCGCCCGCGCCGCCGACGGCCGCGGCCCCGCGCAAGCCGCCGGCCATGCCGGAGGCCTGCAAGGCGGTGTTCGCCGCGCCGGGTTAGGACAAGCCACCTTCCCTTTCGCGCGGGTTTTCCCTACATCCCCCGCTGCCCCGCCGCCCATAGCCGTCAGTCGACATGGATCAGCAGACTCCGATCGCATCCCAAGGCCCCCTCGCCGCCTACCAGGCCCGACTCGCCGCCGGAGAAATCCAGCCCGATCCGGTCCAGCAGGCGACGGTCACGCTGCTGCACGCCTTGTGGGAGCGTCTGCGCGGTTATGACCCGCGTCCGGCCGCACCGGCCAGCGGCGGCGGAGGGCTGTTCGGCCGCCTCCTGCGCCGCCCGGCCCCGGTCGCCGCGGCGCCCAAGGGACTGTACCTTGTAGGAGAGGTCGGGCGCGGCAAATCCATGCTGATGGACCTGTTCTTCGACACCGCCGAGGTCCCCCGCAAGCGCCGCATCCATTTTCACCGCTTCATGCAGGAAGCGCATGCCCGCGTACACGCGTGGCGGCAGTCCAACCCGGGCGGCACCGATCCGATCCCGCCGCTCGCCGATACGATCCTGGCCGAGGCCAGCCTGCTCTGCTTCGATGAGTTCCAGGTCACCAACATCACCGACGCGATCATCCTGGGCCGGCTGTTCCAGGCCTTGTTCGAGCGTGGGGTGGTCGTCGTCGCGACATCGAACGTCGCCCCCGACGACCTGTTCAAGGGGCAGCCGGGCCGGGACGCCTTCCTGCCCTTCATCGCCATCCTGAAGCAGCATATCGAGGTCGTGCGGGTCGATGCCGACCGCGACTACCGCCGTCAGCGGCTGCGCGGCATGCGGACCTGGCATGTGCCGTCCGACGGGCGGGCCGACCGGGCGCTCGACGAATCCTTCGCGATGCTGACCGGAGAGACCGAGGGCAAGCCGGTCACCCTGACCGTGATGGGGCGGGCGCTGGTCGTTCCCCTCGCCGCCAAGGGCGTCGCCCGCTTCGACTTCAACGCCCTTTGCGGCACGCCCCTCGGCGCGGGCGACTACCTGGCGATCGCGACGGCGTTCCACACGCTGATCCTGGACGGCATCCCGCGCCTGTCGCCGGACAATTTCGACGTGGCTCGGCGGTTCATCACCCTGGTGGATGCGCTGTATGACCAGCGGGTGAAGCTGCTCGCCTCGGCCGACGCCCAGCCCGACCAGCTCTACCGAAGGGGGGAGAACGCCAAGATGTTTGAGCGTACGGCCTCCCGCCTCGATGAGATGCAGAGCGAGGAATGGCTGGAGCAGCCGCATCTGGCCGCCTGATACGGAACAATTGATACGACCGCGTGCATCACCGTGCTTGCCCTCGCGCCACAACCTGTCTACTGATTTGTCCGTTCATTTCTGCGGGGGACTCTGATGATGCGAGGCATTCTGGCGGCGGTTGCCGTATCCGCGGTCGTTGCGACAACACCCGTCAAGGCGGCGACGCTTGATGCTGTGGTGGCTGGCGCGGTTGCCGGCGGGCTGGTCGGCTCGATCTACAACATGGGCTTCGCGGCCACCGCGACGGCGGTCGGCTCCTCGATCGGCAGCACGGTCGGCGCCGTCGTCGGCGTGGTCCCCGCGGTCGCCAACAGCGTGGTCACGACCGTCTCCACCACTTCCACCCCCGTCCTGGCCGGCGTCGTCATGGGCAGTGCGGCCGGATACGTCATCTACAGCCTGCGCCGCTGACGGAAGGCCGCTTCGGGGCGCGTGACCGGCGCGCGCCCAAACAGGGCCGGGACGCGGATTTCATGCCGCGGTGCATCATCTTGTCGCCAGGCGGCCAATCCGCTAGCTAGACCCGGTTTCCGGTCCTTCGCCTCTGTCAGCAGGGTCGCGGGCCCGCCGCCGCCTGTTCGGCGTGCGTGCACCCGACGCGTCGCGGCGCGCCGGTCTAAGTCCACATCGTCTAAGTCCATCAAGAACCTCTTTCCATGGGACCTCGCCACATGGCCCGCAATAAAATCGCCCTGATCGGCGCCGGCAATATCGGCGGCACGCTTGCTCATCTGATCGGGCTCAAGGAACTGGGAGACGTCGTCCTGTTCGACGTGTTCGGTGGCGTCGCCGCCGGCAAGGCGCTCGACATCATGCAGTCCGGCCCCGTCGACGGCTTCGACTCCGCCATGAGCGGCGGGTCCGACTATGCCGCCATCGCCGGCTCCGACGTCGTGATCGTGACCGCGGGCTTCCCCCGCACGCCGGGCATGTCCCGCGACGACCTGATCGGCAAGAACGCCGGTGTGATCGCGCAGGTCGCGGAAGGCATCAAGACCCATTGCCCGAACGCCTTCGTGATCTGCATCACCAACCCGCTCGACGCGATGGTGTGGGTGATGAAGGAGAAGTCGGGCCTGCCGGCCAACAAGGTCGTCGGCATGGCGGGCGTCCTCGACAGCTCCCGCTTCCAGCTCTTCCTGGCGCAGGAATTCAACGTCTCGGTTGAAGACGTGACCGCCTTCGTCCTCGGCGGGCATGGCGACACGATGGTGCCGCTGACGCGCTACTCTACCGTCGCCGGCATCCCCGTCCCCGACCTGATCGAGATGGGCTGGACGACGCAGGCCAAGATCGACGCGATCGTCGACCGCACCGCCAATGGCGGCGGTGAGATCGTCAAGCTGCTGGAGCGTGGGTCCGCTTTCTACGCCCCCGCCGCCTCGGCCATCGCGATGGCCGAAGCCTACCTGAAGGACAAGAAGCGCGTCCTGCCCTGCGCCGCCTATCTGACCGGCCAGTACGGCATCAACGACCTGTATGTCGGCGTGCCCGTGGTGATCGGCGCCGGCGGGATCGAGCGGATCGTCGAGATCAAGATGAACGCGACCGAGAAGGCCGCCTTCGACAAGTCCTGCGGGGCGGTGCGTGAACTGGTGGACGCGGCCAAGAAACTGGTCGGCTGACCAGCCATGAACATCCACGAATACCAGGCCAAGGAACTCCTCCGCCGCTACGGCGTGCCCGTCCCCGACGGGCATGTCGCCTGGTCGCCGGAGGAGGCTGAAAAGGCGGCGACCCGCCTTCCTGGCCCGGTCTTCGTGGTGAAGGCCCAGCTTCATGCCGGTGGACGCGGCGCCGGCCGCTTCACCGATGATCCCAAAGGAAAAGGTGGGGTCCGCCTCGCCCATTCCCCCGCCGAGGCGCGGGCGATGGCCGAGGCGATGATCGGGCATACACTGGTGACCAAGCAGACGGGACCGGCCGGAAGGCCGGTTCATCGCGTTTACGTGGAAGCCGGTTGCGCGATCGCGCGCGAACTCTACCTCTCCTTGCTCGTCGATCGCGCGACCGGACGGGTCACCATCGTCGCCTCCGCCGAAGGCGGGATGGACATCGAGGAGGTCGCCGCCCACCAGCCGGAGAAGATCCTCCGCGTCTCCATCGACCCTGCGACCGGCCTTTCCCCCTTCCACGGCCGCCGCCTCGCCGCCGGCCTGGGCCTGACCGGCGCGCCCGTCACCTCCTTCGGGCGGCTGCTGAACGCGCTGTATGCGGCCTTCATGGGCCTCGACTGCTCCATCCTGGAGGTCAATCCCCTGGTCGTGACCAGCGCCGGAGAGGTCGTGGCGCTGGATGCCAAGATCGCCTTCGACGACAACGCCTTGTTCCGCCACCCCGAACTGGCGAAGCTGCGGGATGAGGCCGAGGAGGACCCGAAGGAGCTTGAGGCCGAGAAGTACAACCTCAACTACGTCGCCCTCGACGGAAACATCGGCTGCATGGTCAACGGCG
>DIUL01000059.1:0-9936 GCA_002422345.1 Acetobacteraceae bacterium UBA6159 | reverse complement strand
AACATCTTCGGCGGCATCATGCGCTGCGACGTGATCGCGGAAGGCGTCGTCTCGGCTGCGCGGGAGGTGCAGTTGTCCGTCCCCCTGGTGGTCCGGCTGGAGGGCACCAACGTCACCCTCGGCAAGCAGATCCTGGCGCGAGCCAACCTGCCGATCATCTCCGCCGACAACCTCTCCGACGCGGCCGAGAAGATCGTCAAAGCGGTGCGGGAGGCAGCCTGACATGGCCATCCTGGTCGACGCCAACACCACCGTCATCACCCAGGGCTTCACCGGCTCCCAGGGCACCTTCCACACCGAGCAGGCGATCGCCTACGGCACCAAGGTCGTCGGCGGGGTGACGCCGGGCAAGGGCGGCTCCACCCATCTGCATCTGCCGGTCTGGGATACGGTGTGGGAAGCGACGCAAGCGACGCGGGTCGATGCGACCGGCATCTATGTCCCCCCGCCCTTCGCCGCGGATGCGATCCTGGAGGCGATCGACGCTGAAATCCCCCTGATCGTCTGCATCACCGACGGCGTGCCCGTGCTGGACATGGTGCGGGTCAAGCGGGCGCTCACCGGCTCCCGCTCCCGCCTGATCGGGCCGAACTGCCCGGGCGTGATCACCCCCGGCGCCTGCAAGATCGGCATCATGCCCGGCCATATCCACCGCCCCGGCAGCGTCGGCATCGTCTCCCGCTCCGGCACCCTGACCTATGAAGCGGTCGCCCAGACCACCGCCGTCGGCCTCGGCCAGAGCAGCTGCGTCGGCATCGGCGGCGACCCGGTCAAGGGCACCGACTTTATCGAAATTCTCGAAATGCTGCTGGCCGATCCCGAGACGAAGCAGATCGTCATGATCGGCGAGATTGGCGGGGAGAGCGAGATCGAGGCGGCCGAGTTCATCAAGCGGGAAACCGTCAAGAAGCCGACCGTCTGCTTCATCGCCGGCGCGACCGCCCCCCCCGGCCGCCGCATGGGCCATGCCGGTGCCGTCATCAGCGGCGGGCGCGACACGGCGGAGGCCAAGATGGACGCCATGCGTTCGGCCGGCGTGCATGTCGCCCGCAACCCCTCGGCCCTGGGCAGCACCATGCTGGACGCGTTGAAGGGCTGAACCATGGGACGCATCACGCGCCGCGTTTTCGTGACATTGCTGGCAGGAGCACCCGCCATGGCCGACGCCGCTGACAAGACCGCCTGGGATTTCCGCTTCCCCGCCATCGACGGCGGCGAACTCGACCTGGCCGCCTACAAGGGCCGCGTCCTGCTGGTGACCAACACCGCGAGCTTCTGCGGCTACACCTACCAGTATGAAGCCCTGGAGAAACTGCATGACACCAAGGCCGCCGCCGGCCTGACCGTGATCGGCGTCCCCTCCGGCGACTTCAACCAGGAATCGGCCGACAACGCGACGGTCAAGACCTTCTGCGAAACCCGCTTCGGAATCGAGTTCCCGCTGACCGCCATCTCCCCCGTGCGCGGGCCGAAAGCCACGCCGTTCTACGCCTGGGTCAAGCAGCAGAAGGGCTGGGAACCGGCCTGGAACTTCAACAAGGTCCTGATCGGCCGCGACGGCCGCATCCTCGGCACCTACGGCTCCGGTGACGAACCCGGTGCCGGCAAGCTGGGCGTTGCCATCGAGGCCGCGCTCAAGGGCTGACGCGCCCCCGGCATTCCCTGTAAAACCCGCCCCCATGAGCTGGACCCGCCCGGGCGGCGGCGAGCGCCGCGCCTATCACCACGGCAACCTGCGCGAGGCGCTGGTCGAGGCCGCCCTGCGCCTGATCGCGGAAAAGGGCACCGCTGGCTTCACCGTCGCCGAAGCCGCCCGCCTCGCCGGTGTCAGCCCCGCCGCGCCCTACCGCCATTTCCGTTCGGCCGAGGACCTGATCGCGGAAATCGCCCTGCGGGGCTTCGACCGGCTCAACGTCGCCCTGCGCCGGACCTGGAACGGCGGCATGCCCGACCCGGTGCGCGCCTTCGAGGCGATGGGACGGACCTACCTGACCTTCGCGCGGGAGGAACCGGCCTTCTATGCCGCGATGTTCGAGTCCCGACTGCCCCCCGATGCCTCTCCGGGGATGCAGGTGGCCGGCGACCGTGCGTTCGGCGCGCTGCGGGAGGCGGCGGAGCATCTGTGCGCCCGCCTGCCGCCCAACCGCCGCCCGCCGTCGCTGATGGTCGCGCTGCATGTCTGGTCGCTCGCCCATGGGGTGGCGTCGCTGTTCGGCCGCCCCGACCCTGCCCGCCGCAAGCTGCCGATGTCGCCCGACGAGCTGCTGGAGGCTGGGGTGCTGCTGTACCTGCAGGGCCTGGGCCTGACCGGCGGGGCGCCTTCGGCCTGAGCCGAAAGGGCCGGCCGGGAATAACCGGCTTCGTCACGCGTCCGTGATTTTGACCTCTGGCGTTTTTGGCCAACCATCCCCAGACTCCGATATCCGCTGAACCCAGCCTCCGCCCGTCGGTCCGGCCGCGGGGCACCCAGAAAACCAAGGGAGATTCCACATGCAGCTCTCACGTCGCGCCGCCCTGGCCGGTACCGCAGCCGTTGCCCTGTCCCCGCTCGCGGGGCGTGCCGCGCAGGCCGCCCAGGCCCTGTCCGGCCAGCAGGCGCCGGCCTATTACCGCTTCAAGGTGGGTGACCTGGAGGTCACGGCCATCAATGACGGCTTCGCTTCCCGTCCGCTCGACGGGTTCATCAAGAACGCCAGCCTCGATGACGTGAAGGCCGTGCTGGGCGCCGCCTTCCTGCCGACCGACAAGATGACGATCCCCTTCACGACGCTGGTCGTGAACACCGGGCAGAAGCTGGTGCTGATCGACTCGGGCAACGGCAACACCGGGGCGCCGACGACCGGCACCTGGATGACCAATTTCAAGGCCGCGGGCTTCGATCCGGCCAATGTCGACGCCGTGATCATCAGCCATTTCCACGGCGACCACATCAACGGCCTGCGCCTGAAGGACGGGACCGAGGTCTTCCCCAAGGCCGAACTGATGGTGCCCGCCACCGAATGGGCCTTCTGGATGAGCGATGACAAGATGAATGCCGCGCCCGAGGGCATGAAGCCGGCCTTCGCCAATGTCCGCCGCGTCTTCGGCCCCAAGGCCAAGGACGTCACCCAATTCCAATGGGGGAAGGAGCCGATCACGGGCATCACCGCGCTCGACGCGCATGGCCATACGCCGGGGCACACGGCCTTCGCGGTCGCCTCGGGCACGGGCAAGCTGCTGGTGATGTCGGACACGACCAACAACCCGGTCCTGTTCGCGCGCAAGCCGGAATGGACCGCGGTGTTCGACATGGACGGGGAAGAAGCGATCAAGTCGCGGCGGAAGATGCTGGACATGGCCGCGACCGACCGGATGCAGGTGTCCTTCTACCACGCCGCCTTCCCGGCGACCGGGCACATCGCCAAGGACGGCACGGGCTTCCAGATGGTTCCCATGAGCTTCCAGGCCGCGCTCTGAGCCACGCGACGGGTGGGGCGCCCTGCCCCACCCACCGTGCTTTCAGCCGCCGGTGAAGTTCGGCTTCCGCTTCGCCTTGAAGGCACTCACCGCTTCCTGGTGATCCTTCGACAGGTTCGACTGGGTTTCCAGCGCGATCGACAGGTCCATCGTCGAATGCGCGATCTGGCGCAGCGGGATGTTCATCACCTGCTTGGTCCAGCGGATCGACTTCATCGCCCCGGCCGCCAGGCGTTTCGCCAGCGTGTAGACCTTTTCGTCCAGTTCCTCGGCCGAAACGACATGGTTGATCAGGCCGATCCGGTGGGCTTCGGTCGCGGTCATCAGGTCGCCGGTGAACAGATACTCCTTCGCCCGCGCGAAGCCGATCAGTTGCGGCCACATCAGCGCCCCGCCATCGCCCGCCACCAGGCCCGCGCTCACATGGGGGTCGCCGATCTTCGCCGTGTCGGCGGCGATGATGATGTCGCACATCAGCGCGACCGTGGCGCCGAGGCCCACCGCGTGCCCATTCACCCGCGCGATGATCGGCTTGTCGCATTCCAGCATGCGGAAGATGATCCGCTTCGCTTCCGGCGCCGAGGTCGCGTCCCACAGATCGGGGTTGTCGATCTTCTGCTGCATCGCGATCACATTGCCACCGGCCGAGAACGCCCGTCCGGCGCCGGTCAGCACGATGACATTCACCTCGGGGTCGTCCTGCACGTCTTCCCAGATGCGGCTGAACGAATAATGCATGGGCATTGAAAAGGCGTTCATGGCCTCGGGCTCATTCAAGGTGATGGTCATCACCTTGTCCTGCTTCTCGACCTTCAGGCCCTCGTACTGGCTGTAGTCGTAGTATTTATCCAGAGGCGGCATCGTCGTTACTCCTGTCAGCGCGCCAGCATCTCAAGCGCCAGCGCTTCCCATTCCGCGGCCAGCGTATCGGTCCGCGGGGTTCGTCCGGCCCGGTTGTACCAGTAGCCGGCGTTACTCAGATCGCCCTCGACACGGTGCAGATAGGCATGCACTGCGGCACCGTCGGGGCCTTCATCGGCCTGGGCACATTCATGCGCCTGCTTCCAGTCGCCCTTCGCCTCCCACCACAGGGTCTGCAAGGGCAGCGACAGCCCGTCGGGCGGGGTTGCGGTCGCCAGGGTGGAACGAAATCCGGTCAGGTCCATGATGGTTCTCCCGTTACCCGAGGGCACAGCCCTCGACCGTGATGCGGTGCATTTCGCGGCGCTGGCCGTGATAGTCGTTCACCGCCAGGTGCCAGGTCGCGCGATTGTCCCAGAACGCCATCGAGCCGTTGCGCCACTGGAAGCGGCAGGAGAATTCCGGCTGCTGGCCGTGCCGATACAGGAAATCGAGCAGCGGGCGGGATTCCTCGTCCGTCCACCCCGCGAAGCGCAGGGTGAAGCCCGGATTGACGTACAACGCCTTCCGCCCGCTCTCGGGGTGGGTGATGACGACCGGGTGATCGGCATCCTGCGTCGCGAGGTGCGTGTTCCCGATGCGGCCCTTCAGGTCGCCGCGCTCCTGCCCGAAGACATGGCGGCTGGAATGCACCGCGCGCAGCCCCTCCAGCGTCTGCTTCAACCCGTCCGACAGCGCGTCGTAGGCCGCGTACATGCTGGCGAACAGCGTGTCGCCGCCGGTCGGCGGAACCTCCCGCGCATACAGCATCGAGCCCATCGCCGGTTCGACGTCGTAGGAATGATCGGTGTGCCAGCCGCCGCCGATGTTGCGCTGCTGGCCGGGTTCCTTCGTCACCATCGCGATCTCCGGATGCTCCGGGTGATGGGCAAAGAAGCGGTTGACGTTCACGTCCCCGAACCGACGCGCCAGCGCGATGTGCTGCAGCGGCGTCAGGGTCTGCTCGCGAAAGAACACCACGCCCCGTTCGGCGAGCGTGCCGCGGATCGCCGCCAGCGTGTCGTCGGCCAAGGGCGTGGACAGGTCGACGCCGAGGATTTCCGCGCCCACCGCGCCGCTGACCGGTTTGATCTCAAGACTGTTGCTGAGCATGACGCACCTCCTGACCGGAGTGTGCCACCCTGCCCGCGTTGCTGCCATCCCGTCCCGAGAATTGACCCGGGGCGGTCCGGGTGGAAACATCCCCCCGGAAACGTTGAATCGCGAATTGGCCATGGATCACCCCCTCCCGACCCAGACCGCCACCGGCTGGCAACCCGAACTCGACGAACTCGCCGAACGCAAGCGCATCGCCCAGGAGATGGGCGGGGCCGAACGCATCGCCCGCCAGCACGCCGGCGGCCGCCTGACGGTGCGCGAAAGGGTGAATGCCCTGCTCGACCCCGGATCGTTCAATGAGGTCGGCTCGATCGCCGGCAAGGCGACCTATGACGCGTCGCAGCGCGTGATGACCGACTTCATGCCGGCGAACGGCGTGTTCGGGCGCGGCGCGATCGAGGGCCGGCCGGTCGTGATCTTTGGTGATGACTTCACGGTGCGCGGCGGTTCGGCGGATGCCTCGATCAAGGGCAAGTACCAGATGCCCGAGAAGATGGCCGGCGAATTCCGGCTGCCTTTGATCCGCATGATCGAGGGCTCGGGCGGCGGCGGCTCAGTCAAGACGATCGAGACCACCGGCCATGCCAACCTGCCGGGCGGCATCGGGCAAAGCTCCGGTCTTTGGCTCTGCGCGCAGAACATGGGGCGGGTACCGGTCGTGGCGCTGGGGTTGGGGTCCGTCGCCGGCCTGGGAGCCGCGCGCCTGGCGGCCAGCCACTACTCGATCATGGTGAAGGAGAAATCGGCGGTCTTCGTCGCCGGCCCGCCGGTGGTGGAGCGGCTGGGCGAAAAGCGCACCAAGACGGAACTGGGCGGGCATGAGGTGCAGGTCCGCGCCGGCACCGTGGATGACGCGGTGGCGAGCGAGGAGGAAGCCTTCGACCGCACCCGCAAGTTCCTGTCCTATCTACCGCCCAGCGTGTGGGAACTGCCGCCGCGCGGACCCCAGACCGATGACGTGAACCGGCGCGACGAATTCCTGATCTCGGCCGTTCCGAAGGATCGGCGCAAGGCCTACTCGATGCGGAAGATTATCGAATCCGTGGTCGACAAGGGCAGCTTCTTCGAGATGTCCAAGGGCTTCGGGCGCGCCATCATCACCGGGTTCGCTCGGCTGGATGGCTGGCCGGTGGCGATCCTGGCGGGCGATCCGCTGTACGGCGGTGGCGCGTGGGGCGCGGCGGCGTCACGCAAGATCACGCGGTTCGTTGATCTCGCAACGACCTTCCATCTGCCGATCCTGCATCTGGTCGACTGCTTCGGCTTCGCGGTGGGGCTGGAGGCGGAATCGACCGGCACGATGCGCCACGCGGTGGCCGCCGTCAGCGCGGTACATCAGTCGACGGTGCCGTGGTGCGCGGTGATCATCCGCAACTCCTTCGGCGTGGGCGGTGGGGCGCATGTGCCGCATACCCAGACGCCGATCCGCTACGCCTGGCCGTCGGGCAACTGGGGATCGCTGCCTTTGGAAGGGGGCGTGGAAGCCGCCTACCGCGCCGAGATCCAGGCCGCCCCCGACCCGGCCGCCAAGCTGAAGGAAATCGAGGAGCGGCTGGAACGCCTGCGCTCTCCGTTCCGGTCGGCCGAGGCGTTCCTGATCGAGGAGATCATTGATCCGCGTGACACGCGCCCGCTGATCTGCGAATGGGCGAACATGGCCGCGCCGCTACGGACGCCGGGACAGACGATGTTCACGATGCGGCCTTGAAACCGGTGACCGGCCGTCAAGAGCAGGCGCCCCCGACCCACCCCGTCGTGGCCGAGACCCAACCCGTCATGGCCCGACCCCATCTCGTCATGGCCCGCGCAGGCGGGCCATCCACGACTTCAAGCTGATCATGCCGGCTTAGTCGTGGACGGCGGGCCTGCGCCCGCCACGACGATGGAAGCACCGACCCTGCCCTCCCTCCTGTCTGGATCACCGCGATGCCTCTTTCCGCCTTTCGCATCCTGCAAATCGGTTCCGGTGTCGGACTGGATTACTGCGGCAAGCTGTTCGCCGATTTCGGCGCCGACGTCGTCAAGCTGGAACCGGAGGGTGGCGATCCGCATCGTATGACCCTGCTGCCGATCGTCGAGGGCGGGGAAAGCGGCGTCTTCGCCTGGCTGAACACCAACAAGCGCTCCGTCACCGAAGCGCCCGAGGCCCTGGCCGCCCTGCTGCCCGGCGCCGACGTGCTGCTGGATGGGCGCCCGCCGGCCGAGATGACGGATCACGACGCGCTGCGGGCGGCGCATCCGGGGTTGGCGATCACGTCGGTGTCCTGGTTCGGAGAGAACGGGCCGTATAGCGACTATGCCGCGACCGACTCCATCGCTCGCGCGCTGGCGGGCCTGGTCGCGCTGACCGGCCGAGCGGACGGGCCGCCGACATTGGCGACGGACAACCAGTCTACGATCGTCTCGGGCCTCGCGGCCTTTATCGCGACGGCGGCCGGGCTGTGGGGACGCAAGGCAGGCACACGCAAGTTCTCGGTCGGTGTGCATGACACGGCGGTGAATGTCGCGGAATATGAGGCCGCGGTCGGCTGGGATGCCGGTGGATCGCGCAAGCGGCCCGGGGTTAATCGTTTCGGGCGGAACTATCCCGTTGGCATCTACCCGACGAAGAAGGGCATGATCGGCGTCACCATCGTCACCCCCGGCCAGTGGCGCGGCTTCTGCGCGATGATGGACAAGCCCGAGGTCGCGAAGGAACCCCGGTATTCGTTGCAGACCGACCGGCTGAAGCACGCGCTGGAGATCGACGCCCTGTTCGGCCCGATCTGGATGACCCGCACCGCCGAGGAATGGTTCGAGAAGGGCCTGGAATTCAAGCTGCCCATGGCCGTCGTGCCGACCATGGAGGAGTTGCTGGAACAAAAGGTGCATCGCGAACGCGGCGCCTTCGTGCCGATCCGCGTCGCCGACACGGGGTTCGAGGCACCGATCATCCCACAGAACCTGACCCTGACGCCGCCGCGCCAGGGCGGGGAAGCCCAGTCCGCCGGAGAGGACCACGCGCAATGGTCCGCGCCGGCTTCACCCCGGCCATCCGGTCCGGCACCCTCTGGCGCGCTGCCGCTGGCCGGGTTGCGGCTGGTCGATTTGACCATGGGCTGGGCCGGGCCGACCGCGGCGCGCCACCTGGCGGACCTCGGCGCCGAGGTGATCAAGGTCGAGGCCTGCCAGTATCCCGACTGGTGGCGCGGCACCGACCTGCGCCAGCAGTTCATCGCCGAACAGCGCTATGAGAAGGTGCCGTGGTTCCAGTTGATGAACCGGAACAAGAAAGACGTGACGCTCGACCTGGTGCATCCGGAGGGGGCGGCGCTGCTGAAGAAGCTCGTGTCCACCGCGCATGCCGTCATCGAGAACTATTCCGCGGGCGTGCTGACCAAGCTGAACCTCGACTACAGCGTGATGAAGGATGTCCGGCCGGGGCTGGTGATGCTGTCGATGCCGGCCTTCGGGATGAACAATGCGTGGAGCGACTGTCGCGCGTATGGCTCGACCTTGGAGCATGCCTCGGGGTTGCCGATCGTGACGGGGTTCCCGAGCGATCCGCCGACGATGAACCAGACCGCCTATGGCGATCCTGTCGGTGGATTCAACGCGGCGGCGGCGCTGATGGTCGCCTTGTTGCATCAGCAACGGACCGGCGAGGGGCAGAACATCAACCTGTCCCAGGTCGAGTGCATGCTGCCCTTCGTCGCCGCCCCCCTGATCGAGCAGTCGGCGTTGGGCCGGGTGTCTCCGCGTATGGGCAACCGTCATCCGCTGCATGTGCCGCATGGGGCGTTCCGCTGCGCGGGTGAGGATCACTGGCTGGTGATCGCGATCCGGTCGGATGCTGAATGGAAGACACTGTGTGAGGTGATGCGGCGCAAGGACCTGGCCGACCTGAACGCCGCCGAACGCCGCCGGCGGGAGGATGAGCTGGAGGCGGTGATCACCGGCTGGACGTGTTCGAAGGTCGATGACGACGCGATGCGGCTTTTGCAGAGGCTTGGGGTGCCGTGCGGTGTCGTGCGGGTGCCCTTTGACCTCGACCACGACCCGCATCTGGTGGCGCGCGGCTTCTGGCACCGGCTGGAGCGGCCGTTCATCGGGATGCATTACCAGGGGTCTCCGGCGTTTCGGGAAGGTCCCCTGCCCTATCCGGTGCGGCACATGGCGCCGACGCTGGGGCAGCATAACCGGGAAATCCTGTGTGGGATGCTGGGGGTGCCTGAGGCGGACCTGGAACGACTGGCTCGGGAGGGGATCATCGGCACAGTGCCCAATCCGCGGCGTGCGCAGGGGGATTCCTGAGGCGGGGCGTTACGGTTGTTCGGGATTTGTCATGGTAGCCGCGGGGCCACCAGCCACGACTTGGGTGGTAAAGTCGCGGGTCCCGGCCCTTCGGCCGGGATGACGGGGATGTCGGGATGACGAGGATGTGTGATCCAATATTCGTCATCACTACTGTCCGGTTGACGG
>DIUL01000025.1 GCA_002422345.1 Acetobacteraceae bacterium UBA6159 | reverse complement strand
ATTGACCGGACAGCAGTGATAATCTGTCCTTGTTAAACTTGCATTCAATCCGGGATCGGGACGTTGTGTCGGCTTGACCTAGGTCCTACGCTTCAGGATCAGGGATCGCGCCGCGGCGTACTCGTCGTCGGACATGTCCATGGCCTGCTTCTGCTGCGGAGGCTGCGACGGCGGCGCCTCCTTGGCGCTCGACGTGGACCATGCCCCGAACAGCCATGGCTTATTCCGTTTCAAATCCGTCATGAGGACCGGCGCCTCGGGAACCTGGCCATCTTCGGTCGCCTGAACGCCGGACAAGTCCAGCAGCTTGATCCCGTCCAGGTCGATCATGCCCGCGCGGATCGCCGCGACCTTCAGGTCCGCCAGCATCGTGCTTTCCTTTGCCTTGCCGCGCAGGCTTTCCAGCTCGTGCTGCAGGGCCTCGGTCTGCCGCCGGAGTGAGTCGATCATCTCCATGGGTTGGGCCTCTTCAGCAGTATCTTCTGACATCATCGGTCTTTGGCGATGCGGTCACCGGCGATCCGGTTCAGTTCCGCGTTTATGTCTTCTATGTCGTAGGTGTCCGCGATGGCCCGCACCGCGGTATCACGACTGATGTGACCGGCCTCGGCCAGCGTCGATAGGGTTTGGGCATCCCGCTGACGATCCTCGGATGACGCCGCGTACCACCTCGGCCACTTAAGGCTGATTGGCGCGGTGGCATCGATAGCGGGAACTGATCGACCAAAGACCCTCAGGCCAGAGCGACGTGACGCCTTGGCAACCATCTGCGCGAGCGAGAGCAGCGCACCCTCGCCATAGGTAATCCGCAGATTGTCCGCCAACCAGATCAACCCCTGATTCATCAACTCAAGGGCTCGGCCTGACTGCGCCGCCGTCAGGCGGTCAGGGCTGGACCGATTGCCATGAACACTTTCAAGTGCAAGTTCCCGCAGTGTCCTGACATAGTCGATGACAGCGGCCGAGGCCGTTCCGCCGATCTCCAGCAGGCGCGCGTCGCCGTTTTCCCCGACCACCAGTGCGTTGCCGGCCCCGCGAAGGATATCACCGCTGGTAGAAGCCGGCTCCTTCAGAAGCAAGGTCGGGTCACTGCTGTATTTCAGCCCCCTGCCAGCCTGGCTGAGCTGGTAGTCGATTTCGATCTGCGATTCGATAGCAGCCCGGAACGTACAGGCGCCATCACATGCGGCACCCGAGGCGGAGAGGCCCGGCAAATTGCGGATCCACACGATTGGAACAAAGCCCAACCCATGACGGACGGTTCGAGCCTCATCGACACGCGGTGTGGCCTCGGTGCCGACAGGTGTCGGGACGTACCAGGTCTCCATGTCCAAGTCCCAGCAGCGCTGGAACCAGAACTCCCCACTGGGATTGTCCAACTCATAACCGATGGACGCCAGCAGGCGGCCCGAGACCTTGTAGCGCTCCATCACACGGATCAGCGTGTCAGGCTCTTCGGGCGACCACCACGGCGTCAGGTACATCGTATTGAGTACCTGAAAGAAGACGCGTCCCCGCAACACACGCAACAGGATCGCTGATGACCCGATTGATCCGCGGATGGCGGCTTCCGTCATCACCAGGTTGAGATGCGTTTCCTTCACGATCTCGGATAACGTGGCCTGGGCCTGGCGATCCGCGCAGTCGAAGGTCGGGAAGTGACCTTCGCTGAACAGAAGCGCCACGCTGTCTTCCACCACGATGCGCGAAAGCGGGTAACGGACACTGGGTCTGCGGTTTCGTAGCGGGATGTACTCGCCACCAGCACCACGCTCGTCATGGAACTGATACGGGAGGACGTCGTAGATGCGGCCTTCGAGTACCCGGTTCAGGATATCGAGTGCACGCGTCCGAGGAGGATAGTCGGAGTCCCTCGGAATCAGATTGCATATCGTTTCAAACATCGTTCACCCGATCGTTCGGTCGGCAGACAAACAGTGCTATCTGTTCAAGAGCGACAGGTTGATCAGCCGGGGCGGATCCTTCACCTGGGCGAGTGTGCCGAAGGCACGCACCATCGCGTCCACCTGGTCGTCCTTGCGGCCCATGGGGAAGTCCCGCATCTCTTCTATCAACTGGTAGTTCCAGTCGGCTCGCAGCAGCGCGACGTTGCCGGCCTCGACCTGCGAGGAAAATGGCATTGCCCGCGTGAGCTTCGATCCGGTTTCGCGGGACGTCACAAGCCGAAAGCCGGCCAGACGGCCGGCAAGGTACGAGATCTGCGCCTTACCAGCCTGCCCAGGATCCTCTGGCAAGCCTATGCAGACGGTTTGCCCGTCCAGACGCGCCGTGGAGACGATCTTGTCCTCGATCTGCCTGGGCGTGCCGCGCAGCCGGACAACGTCGAGGATCGTGAAGCGATGCTGTTGGTCCCTGAGCATTTTCACGCCAACCGTCCAGTCTGGATCGTTCTGCGTCGTCGCGACCGTTGCCGCGAGGTCCCAGGCGCGGACCACGCGGCCGTCACTCACCGCGGGCGGACAGTCGACGATCGTGAGTTCCGTTACCTTGAACACACTGCCAGTCGCCGGACGCGGTGACTGCTGGAACAGGGACATCCAGGCACGTTCACCGATCGTGCTTCGCTTACGCTCCAGCGCGGCACGGTCTTCCCAGGTCGGCCACAGCGGTTCACCCACCGCCCGACCCAGCGGATCGTTCTCCTCGGCCAAGGCCGGAAGCTTCAGGACGCGCCACTCATCCGGGTTGGCGGTCAGAAGATGACCGCCCAGATCGTCTTCATGCCAGCGGGTCATGATCACGATGATCCGTCCACCTGGCTTTAACCTGGTGATCAGATCGGACTTGTACCATTCCCATAGTTGCTGGCGATGCAGCGTGCTGTCGGCTTCGGCCTGGGACTTGATCGGATCGTCGATCAGGATCAGGTCTGCCCTGCGGCCGGTAATGCCACCACGGACGCCAACAGCGACATACTCCCCACCCGAGGAGAGACGCCAGTTCGCGGCAGCCCGTTCATCCCGCACCAGGGAGTAGCCGAGCTGTCCCTCCCGATCGAGGATCAGGTTTCTGACCCGCCGACTGAAACTCTCCGCCAACGCCAAGGTATGGGATACGGCGATGACGGAGGAGGACGGATGCTGCGTAAACCACCAGGGCGGGAAAAGAATAGAGGCATAGGTCGATTTGGCCGACCCTGGCGGCATCAATATCATCAGGCGGTCAACGCGACCGCGGCTCAGTGAATCAAGCTCCGAGATCAAATAACGGTGGTGCGCGGCCGGGGTCCGTTCGACACCGGCCAGAACCTCAGTCGCCCAGGCCAGCAGGCTGTTCCGGAGGTTCTGTCTGGTCAATGACTCGTCTTCGAGCCTCAGCCAGTCGCTCAAGAAGTTCTTCATCGCCTACGATTTGCAGATCGGCGTCGACCCGCCGCCTGGCAGGCGTGGGTTGAAATCGGGGATGCCGATACGGCATGGCGATCCGCGCGATCGCGACGGCCCCATCGGCGTCTCCCTTCGCCCACTTGTTCCACATCGCTTGTTCAAGCACGTCAAGCGGGGATGGCTCATTGCTCCGCTTCGTCATGTCTCACCGGATTGAAGGAAGGGATGGTGTGGCTTATGTCGTTTGGGTTCGCCATCATAACCGGATTAATACCCTACGATGGGGCATTAGTCAAGATATTTTTCCTATTTTAGTTGCCGGACCGCCCGATGTCGGATTTCACGATAATTCACGCTTTGGGCGTTGGGTGACATTCATTACTCACGGTAACGTGTCTATCGGTCGTTCCATTTCCACCTAGGATCGGCTCCGACATCTACCGTAGCGGAAGACAACATGTCCGGTTCCGCGGCGGTCGGCCCATCCAGGAGTTTGACCATGAACGTCGCAGTCGCCCCCCGCCCCGTGACCATGAATACGGACGCAACGGCGGGGACAGCCCCGCAAGGCCTCGTCATGATCGTGGGCGACGATCTCTCCTGGGGGCCAGGCCTCGATGCGATCTGCGACTTCTTCGGGCTGGTGGTCGAGCACGTCCCGAGCGAGCTGGACGTGGCCTTCCTGCTGCGGGAGTTCCGCCCGATGGCCGTCATCGCCGAGGCGGATGGCCGCGGGCAGGACGGCTTCCATGTCATGGGCGCCGTGGCCGACTACGACCGGACCCTGCCGATGATGCTGCTGACCGGCCGGGACGCGGCCCTGATGGGCGCGGCCGACGCAATGGTGGAGATCACCGGGCTCACCCATATGCGGATCGCGGAGGAATTGCCGGGGATGGGCGAAGTCATCGACTTTCTGTTTCGCGCGGGCCGGTCAGCCGGGATCGGGCGCATGATGCCGGTCAGCGCCTGACACGGGCCAAGGCATCCCAGGTCGCTTCACGCGGGCACGGGCTCTCGCACCGCCGCGGCCGAACGGCTGAAGGGGCAGCCGGCTTCAGCAGCCTGCCGCCGCTTCCTGGCCCCCACCGCATATCCACCATACGGGCGTTCCGGGCGCTGGTTGGGTTCCACGATCGTCGCGTGGTAATCGGCCCAGTCAGCGCCCTGCAGGCCGTCCACCACGGTCATGGATGACAAGGTCGCGTTCTCATACGCGATCCGCTGCACCGGCTGCGCCTGCACCAACGGGAAATCCGCGCGAAGCCGCACCGGAACATGCGTCCGGGTGAACCGCAGGTTCGTGAAAAGCGGCCCGAACCAAGCGTCGGTTTCCACGATCCCCTCATACAGCACATAGCCACCCGGCATCGGCACATTGGCCGGCGCCCGCACGAGCAGGTGCCAATCGGGCCGCGTACGCGCGATCAGGCCGGTCCACATCTGCAGCGCGCCTGGTTCCGGCAGGGCTGTCAGCATCGGCGGGGACATGCCTTGCATCTCCGGCGGCGCCATTTCGTCGAACGCCGCGGCGAAGTCCGGGCACTGCGCCGAGGGCTGCAAGGGCAGCCAGTCATCCACGCCCGGAAAGGTCCAGAAGATGTCGGACCCGTCCCAGATCAGCGTCAGGTCCATGGGCGGAAAGAGCCACCATCCGAAGCCCGAGGCGCTGGTCGCCGCCTCACAGTAACGGAATGCGCGGGTCGGCAGCGTGCCAGCCGCCGAACGATCGGCGCGCTGGGGAGGACGGGCGCCCGGGATCAACCGATGAAAGCGCACAAGTGAGGAGTCGGTATCCATTGTTCATGCTCCTGCGACAGGAAGATCCGAGCGGCCCCGTCATTCCGGAGCGCTGACCATGACCCGCATCCCACCGGATGCGCGGAAGGAGGAAGAAGGGGCTGGCCGGTTCCGACCACCCCCCTCGGGCTGGTGTCTCAGGCTTTGGTCTTCACGTCGCGGGCCGGCAGGCGGAACCCACCACCGAGGACGACCGCGCCGCGATCGGCCACGCGCGCGTTCCGCACCGCCGGCAGGCGGAACCCACCGCCCAGCACCACCGTGCCGCGATCGGCCGTGGCGGGCAGGCTCAGGGTCTCATTGATCCGGGGAAGCACGTTCTCGATAACGTTCTGCATGGCAAAATTCCTTGTCTGGTGACAGTTGACGTCGCACGGCGGTATCCGAACCACCTGCCCCTGGGATCCTGAAAGTCACCACCCCGTTCGCGCGCCCCGCCACTCGGTATCGAGGGGGCCAAACGAAAAAAGCGCATCCATCCTGGGAACCAGGAGGAATGCGCTCATGAGGCGGTACGAAACGGCGATCCGGGGCCAACGCGGTGATTTAGAGACACCAATCCCGTTGACGAGCCAATTGATATACCCCGGCCCAGGTCAGGTCAACATATTTTTTCCTATAGAGTGGATTTTTATCCTCTGACCAATCAGAGCGTCCCGGTCCAGCTCTGAACCGCCAGGCTCGAGACCGCCACCACGATCCACGTCGCCAACCCTAGAATGAGCGGCTTGGTCCCCGCGCCGACAAAAGCACGCCAATGCCCCTGCAGGCCGACAGCCACCATCGCGACCACCAGGATGACGCGGCCAATCCACTGGATCGTGCTTGCATAAGGCCCGAACGCCCCCAGCGTGTTCAGCAGCGACGCGGCCAGGAACAGCAGGATGAACATCGGAAAGGCGTTGTAGACCCGCTTGGCGAGCGAGACTTCGTTGTCGCCCTCCTTCCGTGCCTCGAACAACGGCAGGGCCAGGCCGAACGCAATCACCAATGGAATGATCAACGTCGTCCGGGTCAGCTTGACGATCGTCGCGGTCGTACCGGCCTCGGGGCTGAAGGAGAAGCCGGCCGCGACCACCGCGGACGTGTCGTTCACCGCCGTCCCCGCCCAGATGCCGAACCCGTTATCCGTCAGCCCCATCATGTGGCCCAGCGGGGGGAAGATGAACACGGCCACCATGTTGAACAGAAAGACCACTGTGACCGCGTAGGCGATCTCCTCGGCCTTGGCCTTGATCACCGGGGCCAAAGCGGCGATCGCGGACGCGCCGCAGATCGTCGTGCCCATACCGATCAGGCATCGCATCCGCCAGTCCAGTTGCTGCACCCGGCCGAGCCAAAGGGCACAGGCGAGGCCGGCAAGGATGGTGATGATCAGCAGGGGTAGGGATGACAGGCCCGTTCCCACGATCTCCCCAAGGTCGAGGCTTGCCCCCAGGACGATAATCCCACCGCGCAGCGCCAGCTTGCTGACGTCGCCGATCCGCAGGGCACCCAGTTGCAGCGGTCCACTCAGGGTGTTTGTCAGAACTACCCCGATCACGATCGCGAAGATCGACGCCCCGACCAGCGGCACGCGCGCGCCCAAGGTCAGGGCCACCGCCGCGATCAGGCCGCAAAACGCAAATCCGGCGCCCAATCGAGCCCAGCCAGGCAATGCCCGAATGGACTGCGACCCCGATGCCGCGTTCGGCTGAGTGGCCAT
Organism: Acetobacteraceae bacterium UBA6159; assembly: GCA_002422345.1. GTDB lineage: Bacteria > Pseudomonadota > Alphaproteobacteria > Acetobacterales > Acetobacteraceae > Rhodopila. The sequence goes on along the minus strand of DIUL01000025.1, from coordinate 25,380 downwards.
GACGAATTCCCCTTTTTTGAACCAAGCAACCCGGCACAGCCGGATCGCGCTGCCAATATTGTCGGTTCGAAGCGGTCTCATGCCGGGGTGGAAAAATCAATCCATGGGAAGCGATCGGCTCACGTTGTATTTTCCTTCACAGGAAAATCCTATGGTTGCATACATGCTCCGATTGAGCTACGCACACTTCAGTACCGCCCTCCATGGTTGTATTTCGGATGCGAAGCAGGGTGAGTCAGGCCTCCGCAACAATGCCTCGGAATAGACCAACGACCGCGGACAGCAGCGAACCGGCCACTCTGTATCTCCGGCTTCTGGGCCATATGCGGGCGGAGGATTCGGCCGGTCGCAACATGCTTCCCAGGACCCGCAAGGCGCGCGCGGTTCTCGCGGTCATCGCCCTTGCCAGCCCCCGACCGGTCCTGCGCCTGCAACTGACCGCCCTGCTCTGGAGCCAGCGGGAGAAGGAGCAAGCCCGAGCCTCCCTGCGCCAGGCGATCCATGAATTGCAGGATACACTCAGCCCACCGCTTTCCAGGCTGATGGTCGCGGAACGCCATCATCTCGCGCTACGCATCGACGGTCTCTGGGTCGATATCCTGGATGCCACCCGGGCCGACGTGACGCAGCCCGACGCTCTCGACTGCTTTCAGTCGCCTTTGCTCGAAGATCTGGTCGGTCTCGATCCGGCGTTCGACCAATGGCTGGTGGCCGAACGCATCCGGATCATCGGCATCGCCCGGGGGATGGGGGAGCGTATGCTGGCTGACCAGGGGGACAGCGACAGCCGTCTTCGCATCGCGAACCAGTTGGTCACGATCGATCCCCTGCATGAGACGGCGTGGCGCGCGATCATGCGCGACCATCACGATCGCGGCGATCCTGTCGCCGCGATGGCCGCCTATGATCGTTGCCGCGTCGCGCTGAGCATCGCCGACGATGCCAGGCCGTCCCTGGAAACCGAGGACCTCGCCGCCCGCATCCGGAGCGGGCCGACCGTCATCGCAACGACTGATCCAGAGCCCACCCCCGACAACTCGCCCCCTCCAAGGCAGGAACGCGCCGGCATCGACCGGCCCCAGCGCGGCGGCATCCGCCTCGGGATCGCTCCCCTCCGCCCCATCGGATCGGCGGCGAATGAGGAACTGTCCCTCGGCTTGGCCGAGGAAGTGACCACCGCCCTGTCCCGCTTCCGCTGGATTTCCTGCATCTCCGGCGCTTCCTGGGCCGCGCTGTCCGGCGAAAAGCGGCAGGAGGCAATGTGGGCGGCCCTTGATCTCGATTTCGTCCTCGACGGCACCATCCAGCAGACCGCGGAGCGGGTGCGGATCACGGTCCGCCTGATGGACATGCGGATCGCCGGCGCCGTCATCTGGGCCCATCGCTTCGATCGGGAGACGAATGATCTGCTGGCGCTACAGGATGAGATCGGTTCGGCGATCGTGGCACAGCTCGACCCCGCCCTGCTGATCCATGAGGGGGAGCGCACGGCCGCACGGCACCTGAACAACCCGACCACGCACGAACTCGTGCTGCAGGCCCTGCCCCCGGTCTACCGGCTGGAGCGTCAGGGGTTCCGAGAGGCTGGACGCCTGCTGGAAACCGCCGTCGCTGCCGACCCCGCGAATGCCGAGGCACATGCCTGGCTGGCCTACTGGCACCTGTTCCTGGTCGGGCAGGGATGGGCGTCCGACCCACCCACCATCGCCGTCCGGGCCGGCGACCTGGCGGAGCGCGCCGTCACCCTCGACCCCGCGGATGCAAGGGCGCTCACGCTGGCGGGTCACGTCCGCAGCTTTCTCGGCAAGCGGGCGGCCGAGGGCTGTGCCCTGCACGACCGCGCCATCGCGCTCAACCCCAACCTCGCGCTGGCCTGGTGCTTCTCCGGCCTCGCCCACAGTTATCTCGGCCGCCATGACGAGGCATTGCGGCGGATGTACCAGGCCGTCCGCCTCTCTCCATCGGACCCGCATCTGTTCTTCTTCGACCACGCCCTGATCATGCCTCATCTGCTGCTGGCCGAGTATGAGAGCGCGGCCGAGATCGGCCGGCGGGCGATCGAACTCAACCCCTGGTTCTCCTCGGCCTACAAGGGATACCTCGCGGCCCTCGGCTATCTCGATCGTGCACCGGAGACCGAGGCCGTTCTGAACCGGCTTCTTGAACTCGAACCCGCGTTTTCGGTCGAGTCGGCTGTCGCCCGGTCCCCGATGACCAGGCCCGAGGATCGTGCCCGCTATGCCGAAGGCCTCCGCCGAGCCGGACTGCCCGAAAGGCGGAACATTTGACCAGCCTGCGATCCCCATTGATCCCAGGCGCACAACGCATCACAGTCATGCTGCAAAGCGGGGACGGCCCGCGGAAACCTGGAGGCTGACAAAAGATGCGGTGGAACGGAGCAGGCGCGCTCGCGCTGATGGCGGGATTGGCGGTGTCTCTCGGCTTTGCGCAACCTGCAACGGCTCAAGGGTCCGGATCCGCGACCCTGGACGCCGCGAAGACCCGCGCCCAAATCCTTTGCGGCATCTCCGGGCAGGTCCCCGGTTTCTCCCTGCCCGACAGCCAGGGCGTCATGCGCGGCCTTGATGCCGACACATGCCGGGCGATCGCGGCGGCAGCGGTGGGGGATGCGACGAAGGTCAAGTTCGTCCCGACCACGACGCAGAATCGTTTCACGGCCTTGCAGTCCGGTGAAGTCGACCTGCTGTCCCGCACCACCACCTGGACCCTGGGGCGTGAGGGCAACCTCGGCCTGCTGTTCGCCTGGGTGAACTACTATGACGGCACGGGCTTCCTGGTGAAGAAGTCGTCCGGCGTCGACTCCGCCAAGAAGATGGACGGGGCGACCATCTGCGTTCAGCCCGGCACCAGCACGGAACTGGCGATCGCTGACTTTTATCGCGTCAACAAGATGAAGTTTACGCCAATCCTGATCCAGGATCTGCCCGAACTTCAGGGCGCCTTCCTGTCCGGCCGGTGCGATGCCTACTCGACCGACGCTTCCGCGCTGGCGACGTTCCGCTTCAGCCAGGGCCCGAAGGCCGCCGACCTCGTGCTGCTGCCGGAAATCATCAGCAAGGAGCCGCTGGGCGTCATGGTCCGGAAGGGCGACGACAAGTGGTTCGACATCGTCCGCTGGACGTTCATCGCCCTGATCACCGCCGAGGAAAAGGGCGTGACCGCGGCCAATGTCGACAGCATGCTGACCAGCACCGACCCCGACATCCGTCGCCTCCTCGGCGTCGACGGTGACCTCGGCAAGGCGCTCGGCCTCGACAACAAGTGGGCCTATAACGTCATCAAGCAGGTCGGCAACTTCGGAGAGATGTGGGATCGCAACATCACCCCGATGGGCGTGCCCCGCAGCATCAACAACCTCTGGACGAAGGGCGGCCTGCAATACGCCCCCCCGATGCGCTGATCCCACCGGATCGGTAACGCACCAGGAACGGCCGCCCCGGAAACAGGGCGGCCGTTTCCATATCCGGACCATCACGATCCCGTGCCGGTTGATCTTTCGCGACAACCTGAGCAAAGTTGCCACGCGCCAGGGATGTGATAGACGCAAATCGGGTGGCCCGGGAATTGCTTGGCCGTTCCGAGCGCATTCCGTCCGAGCGCGGCCGACCGGTAACGCCGACATGATCCTGGCCACGCCGGGAAGGAGACCAAGACGACGATGTCCGTCACCTCGTCCGACCCACGCATCGCTGGCGCGCGGGCCGCACCCAAGCGCGGCATCCGCTTTTCATGGTCCGACCCGCTGTTTCGGGCGATCATCTGGCAAATCGTGATCGTCGGCATCGTCGTCGGGATCGGCTGGTACCTCGTCCACAACACCATGCAGAACCTGGCCGCCCGCCGGATCGCGACGGGCTTCGACTTCCTGGACCGCGTCGCCGGCATACCGATCGGCGAGTCCATGATCGCCTACGACTCCTCGGTGCATACGTACGGCCGAGCGCTGGTGATCGGGGTGTTGAATACGTTGCAGGTTTCGGTGGTCGGAATCATCCTGGCAACGATCATCGGCACCCTGGTCGGCATCGGCCGGCTGTCGAGCAACTGGCTGCTGGCCCGGCTGACCGCCTTCTATGTAGAGGTCATTCGGGACATCCCGCTGCTGCTGCAACTCCTGTTCTGGTACACGATGTTGCAGGGACTGCCCCCTCCACGACAGGCGTGGAGCATCGGCGACACCGCCTTCCTGTCCAACCGCGGCATCAAGCTTCCCCTTCTTGAGTGGCAGACCGCCTACGGATTCGCTCTGCTGGGCCTCGCCGCTGGCATTGCCGCGACGATCTGGTGGAGCCGCCGCGCCAGCCGCGTCCAGGAACAGACTGGCGTTCGGCCAAGCGTCTGGCCGGTGGCGATTGGCGGGATGGTCGTGCTGCCGTTGGCCATCTGGGCCTTGTTCGGCGCGCCGCTCGTCCTCGACATTCCGGCTCTGCGCGGCTTCAACTTCCAGGGCGGCGGGACGATCAGCCCGGAATTCTCCGCCCTTCTGATCGGCCTGGTCACCTATACCGCCGGATTCATCGCCGAGATCGTCCGATCCGGCATCCAGGCCGTGCCGAACGGGCAGTGGGAGGCGGCGAGGGCCTTGGGGCTGCGGCATGGCGTCATCCTGCGCCAGATCATCCTGCCGCAGGCGCTGCGGGTCATCATCCCTCCGATGACCAGCCAGTACCTCAACCTGACCAAGAACAGCTCCCTGGCGGTTGCGATCGGGTTTCAGGACATCGTCTCGATCGCCAACACGACCCTGAACCAGACCGGGCAGGCCATTGAGGTCATTGCCATCATCATGGCCGTCTACCTGACCATCAGCCTGTCCATCAGCCTGTTCATGAACTGGTACAACGCGCGGATCGCGCTGGTGGAGCGCTGATCCATGACCGATGCCACCACGGCCCCTCGCGTTCGCCCGCCCGCATCCGTCGTCGGCCCCTGGGCCTGGCTGCGGGCCAACCTGTTCAAGAGTTGGCTCTCAACAGCCACGACGCTTGTCCTGGTCTACCTCATTGGCCGAGGCCTGCTGGGCCTGATCGACTGGGGTTTCGTCAACGCAGTGTGGGGCGTGCCCTACAACGCGCAGGGCGTCCCCGATACGGCATCGTGCCACGCGGCCAAGGGCCAGGGCGCCTGCTGGGCCATCATCGCCGACAAGTACCGCCTGATCCTGTTCGGCCGCTTTCCGTTCGACGAACAATGGCGTCCGGCCGTCGCGGTGGTCCTGTTCATCGCGCTGTATGTCTTCTCGGCCATCAAGGGCGTCTGGCGGAAGGGCATCGACTCGCCGCTGCTGAGGACTGCCGCGGCCATCGCCGTCGTCACGGTCCTGGCCACCAACGTGGTGGGCTGGCTGGGCGGCATTCTCGGCCTGCCTACCGTTCTGGGCGACATCCTGCACCTGATCGACATCGTGGCCCGCTATGCCTCGGGCGTCCTGCTGTTGTTCGTCTGGCCGGCAATCGGGGTCTGGGTTGTCGTCCTTTCCGCGATCTTCGTGCTGATGGCTGGCGGGGTCTATGGCCTGTCGCCCGTCGCCGTCGACAGTTGGGGCGGCCTGCCGATCACCCTGATCCTGGCGACCTTCGGCCTCGCCTTTGCCTTTCCGCTCTCCATCCTTGTGGCCCTTGGCCGGCGTTCCACCCAGATGCCCGCCGTCAAGATGATCTGCGTCCTGTATGTAGAGCTGATCCGCGGCGTCCCTCTGATCAGCGTCCTGTTCATGGCCAGCGTCATGTTCCCCCTGTTCATGCCGCCTGGGGTCAACGTCGACAAACTGCTGCGGGCCCAGATCGCCGTCATCCTGTTCGCCGCCGCTTACCTCGCGGAAGTTGTGCGTGGCGGGCTTCAGGCCCTGCCCAAGGGCCAAGCCGAGGCCGCTGACGCCCTGGGCATGACCTACTGGCAGAAGACCGGCCTGATCGTGCTGCCGCAGGCGCTGCGGCTGGTCATTCCGCCGCTGGTCAACACCTTCATCGGCTTCTTCAAGGACACCAGCCTGGTCCTGATCATCGGCCTGTTCGACCTTCTGACCATGGGCAAGATTGCGCTCAGCGACCCGCCCTGGCAGGCCTTTCCGACCGAGGTCTATATCGTACTCGCACTGATCTACATCAGTTTCTGCTTTGCCATGTCGAAATACAGCCGGGGCCTGGAGCGTGAGCTCAACCAGGCTCGCGGGCGTTGACGGCTGCACCCGGGGAACCCGCACGGATGAATGAAACCGCCACCGCACCCTCCCCCGGCCGCGCCGCCGGTCTGTCCACCGGCAAACCCATCATCGAGATGGACAAGGTGAACAAATGGTTCGGCGCGCTGCATGTGCTGCGCGACATCACCCTGTCCATCGCCGAGGGGGAGCGGGTCGTGATCTGCGGGCCATCCGGGTCCGGCAAGTCGACCCTGATCCGCTGCATCAACCGTCTGGAGAGCCACCAGGAAGGCCGGATCATCGTCGACGGCACGGAGTTGACCGACGACCTGCGATCGCTGGACACGATCCGCCGCGACGTCGGGATGGTGTTCCAGTCGTTCAACCTGTTCCCCCACCTGACGATCCTGGAGAACTGCACCCTCGCCCCGATCTGGGTGCGGAAGATGCCGAAGGCCGAGGCCGAAGCCCTCGCCATGAGATTCCTCGAACGCGTCCGGATCCCCGAGCAGGCGAAGAAATACCCCGGCCAGCTATCCGGTGGGCAGCAGCAGCGCGTGGCCATCGCCAGGTCGTTGTGCATGCGGCCCCGGGTGATGCTGTTCGATGAGCCGACGTCGGCTCTGGACCCCGAGATGATCAAGGAGGTGCTCGACACCATGATCGGCTTGGCGGAGTCCGGCATGACCATGATCTGCGTGACCCACGAAATGGGCTTCGCCAGGCAGGTCGCGGACCGGGTCGTATTCATGGATCGCGGCGAAGTGGTCGAAAGCGGCACGCCCGACCGGATGTTCGGCGCACCGGAAACGGACCGCCTGAAGATGTTCCTGAGCCAGATCCTGCGTGGGCACTGAGCGTCAGCTCCGGCGCGCCCGCCCCTTCCGATCGCCCAGCAGGTCGTCCGCCGCGGCGCGCGCGGCGGCCGTGATTGTCTCCCCGGCCAGCATCCGGGCGATTTCCTCACGCCGGTCGAACACCGCCAAAGGTTCCACCGTCGTTGCCGTCCGTTCTCCGGACGCCGCCTTCGCCACCCGCAGATGAACCGCCCCGCGCGCCGCGACCTGCGGGCTGTGGGTCACAACCAGCACCTGGACCTGTTCGGCCACCCGCGCCAGCCGCTCCCCCACCGCCGCCGCCGTCGCGCCACCGATCCCCGAGTCGACCTCATCGAACACCAGCGTCGGAACGGTCGAACCCGCGGCCAGCACGACCTTCAAGGCCAGCATCAGCCGCGACAATTCCCCGCCCGAGGCGATTCGGGCGAGCGGCCCTGGCTCCTGCCCCGGGTTCGTCGCGATCAAAAACCGCACCGCATCCGCGCCGGAGGCGCCCCAACCGTTATCAGGCAACGGAGTCACGTCCACGAAGAACCGCGCCTTTTCCAATCGCAACGGCGGCAATTCCTCGGCCGCCGCAGCCTCCAACCCCCGCGCGGCGTTCAGCCGAGCCTCGGTGAGCAGGCCGGAGGCGGTCATGTAGCGGGCGCGGGTGTCACGGGCGGCGCGTTCGAGCGCCTCCACCTCGGCCGACCCGGTTTCCAGTCTGGCCAGCCGATCCGCGAGCGTATCCAGCAGCGTCGGCAGTTCGGTCACCGGGACGGCGTGTTTCCGGGCGGCGGCGCGCAGGGCGAACAGCCGTTCCTCGGCGTGTTCCAGCAGACGCGGATCGGTTTCCGCCTCCGCCGCCAGCCGCATCAACAGGTTCTCCGCCTCGTCCAGCGCTTCCTCGGCCCGCTCCAACGCCGCCAGGGCGCCGGCCGCCGGGTGGTTTCCATCGGATTGTCCCGGCGGCAGCAGCCGTTGCAGGGATCGAGAGGCCGCACGCAGCGTCGCCGCCGGCCCCGGATTCCGCCGATCCCGCGGCGTCAACTCCGCCAAAGCCGCCGCGATCGCTTCCGCTCGGCGCTCCCCCTGCTGCAATCGCAGGCGCTCCTGGGAAAGCTCGTCTTCCTCCCCGTTTCGGGGCGCCAGTTTCACCAGTTCCTCGACCGCATGGCGCAGCCATTCCTCATCCCGCCGAGCGGCCTCAATCGCGGTACGGGCGGCGGCAAGGGCGGTTTCGGTGGATCGCCAGTCACGCCAGGCGGTCGCCACGGCCTCCCGCACCGCCGGAGGCACGCCGTACGAGTCGAGGAATGCGGCATGGCTGGCCGGATCGGCCAGGCCCATCTGTTCGTGCTGGCCCTGGACCTCGACCAACGCGGCACCCAGGCGGCGCAGCAGGGCAACGCCCACCGGGTGATCATTGATGAAGGCGCGGGAGCGCCCGTCGCGGGTCAGGACGCGGCGCAGGACGATGTCGTCCTCGACCTCCAGGCCTTGCTCTTCAAGGATGGCAAAGGCGGGATGACCGCCGGGCGGGGAAAAGCAGGCCGTCACCACGGCCTGTTCGGTGCCGGAGCGCACCAGGCCCGATTCGGCGCGGGCGCCCAGGGCGAGCCCCAGGCTGTCGAGAAGAATGGATTTACCGGCGCCGGTTTCTCCGGTCAGGACCGTCAGGCCCCGGTCAAACGCGAGGTCGAGCCGTTCGATCAGCACCACGTCCCGGATCGAGAGCGCGGTGAGCATGCCCCGCGGTCCGTCCGCTCAGAAAATCGAACGCCAGGTGCGGCTCCACCAACCGTCCGTGCGGCCACGTTGGTCGGGGGTGGCGACCAGGCCATCATCGGCAAGCTGGGAGTAGCTGTCCTGGTACCATTCACTGCCCGGGTAGTTGTATCCCAACACGGCGGCGGTCTTGCGTGCCTGGTCGCGAAGGCCGAGCACCAGGTAGATTTCCGTGAGGCGGTGGAGTGCCTCGGGGACGTGGTTGGTGGTCTGGAAATCGTCCACGACCCGCTGGAAGCGGCCCACGGCGGCCTGGTACTGGTGCTGGCCCTGATACCAGCGGCCGATCTCCATCTCCTTGCCGGCGAGGTGATCGCGGCCAAGGTCGATCTTCAGCCGGGCGTCACGGGCATAGGCCGAGTCGGGGAAGCGGTTGATGACTTCCTGGAGGGCGTTGATCGCCTGCTCGGTCCCGCGCTGGTCGCGCTGGATGTCGGCAATCTGCTCGTAATAGCAAAGCGCGCGGAGGTAGTAAGCATAGGCGATGTCACGATGCGCCGGGTGCAGCTGGATGAAGCGGTCGATCGTGCCCAGCGCGTCGGTGTAGCGGGTCTGCACGTACAGCGTGTAGGCCTGCATCAACTGCGCGTTCACGGCCCAGGGCGAGTAGGGATAGTTCTGCTCAACCGCCTGGAACTGGTTCGTAGCGGAGACGAACCGCTGTCCGTTCAGCGCATCCAGGCCGTTGTTGTAGAGGATTTCGACCGGCGGCACGGGACCGAGGTCCTCGACGTCGTCGTCCTTCGAGCCGCATGCGGCAAGCAGGAGGGGCAGCAGGACCACGGCAGCGGTGGCCCCGCGCGAGAAGCGGCGGATCATCGGGCGAATCTGGGTCATCGGGACGCTTATATCACGCTCACGCGGGGCGCGAAGCCTGCTCAGGCCGCAACCGCTTCAAGCTGTGTGGCGGCGGGCTGGCGCCAGGTGGCCTGATCGGCGAACAGCGCCCGCAGCAGCTTGTTGTTCAGCCCGTGGCCGGTGCGATGGGCGACGAAGCGACCGTGCAGCGCGGCGCCGGCCAGGGCCAGGTCGCCAACCGCGTCCAGCAGCTTGTGACGCGCGAATTCGTTCTCCATCCGCAGGCCGCCGGGGTTCAGCACATCGGCGCCATCGACCACGATCGCGTTGTCCAGCGATCCGCCCCGGGCGAAGCCGGCGGCGCGAAGCTGCTCGATCTCATGCGCCTGGGCGAAGGTGCGGGCCTGGGCGATCTCGGCGCGAAAGGCTTCCGTGGACAGCCGAATTGCGTGCGACTGCCGGCCGATCGCCGCGGCCTTGAAGTCGATGGACACTTCCAGGTCCAGCACCGGCGGGATCGCGCGGCCATGCAGCGGGCGGAGTTCGGCGAAGGCTTCACCGTCCGTGACGCGGATCGTGCGGCGGATTTCGATGATGTTGCGCGCCGCGTCCTGTTCGATGACGCCGGCGCAGTCCAGCAGGAACAGGTAAGGACCAGCGGATCCATCCAGGATCGGCAGTTCCGGCCCGTCCACATCCACCAGCGCGTTGTCGATGCCCTTGGCGGCGAAGGCGGCCATCAGATGCTCGATCATGCCCACGCGGGCCGAGGCCCAGGTGGCATCCCCGATCACCGTCGCCAGCCGCGTGTCCACCACATGGTCGAAGCGGGCAGGGATGGTCCGGCCCAGATCGGTGCGACGAAAGGCGATGCCGTGGTTGGCTTCCGCGGGGCGCAGGGTCAGGCTGACCCGGCGGCCGGAATGAACCGCGACGCCAACGCAGCTGATCGAGGACTTCAGCGTGTGTTGCCGCCAGGGACGGAATTCGTCCTGGGTGGCGATCCGCTGATCGATTGGCAGGGGGTGGTCCATTCTGGTCTGTCCTCTGGCCCCGAATGGGCAACGTTCCCTTGGGTCGAGTGTGCGATTAGACCCGGAACGGCGGGGTGGCCAGTCAATCATTGTTGCCCTGTGTTTCCCGCCAGAGCCTTGATATCGCGACATTTGCTGCGGTGCGTGTAACACTGTTTCCGCCACCGCCCCCTTCCCACCGGAAGGGGGCGGCACGGTTCACCCGGCTCGGCTTGCTTCCTTCACCAGCAACGACAGAATGCTGTCGAAATGTTGGTCGGCCATATCCCTCAGCTCCTGGTCCGTGCGGTCCTGCACGGGGTGCTGCACGAACACATAGGCCGGGTCGGTGCCCAGCGCCTTGGACTGGGCGGCGGCGGCGTCGATGAACTCAGTCGTGGCGACACCGACAGAAGGGATACCGTTGGACTCGAGATCCGCAAGATCATGCGTACAGCACGATGTGCAGGAGCCTCAGTCCGCCAGGCCTTCGATGATGACGTCGACTTCCGAGATGATCTGCTGGCGCAAGGGGATCGGCGCCGGCTTCGCCACCGTCGGCTTCATGTAGCGTTTGACGGTGATGCCACGCTCGGTCAGCCGCTCATCCAGCCGATCGAGGAACACGTCACCGCGGGGTTTCGAGATGTCGAGCAGGCCGACCGTCAGCCCTTGCAGGCGTTCGGGTCGGGCCAGCCGCTCTCGTGACATCGGACTGTGTTCCGATGTCGGATCGAGAAGCACTGTCAATTCAAGACCTCCCTGGTTACGGGATAGCTGGCGCCGCCACCGGACCAGCCACCGATGATGCCGGAGAACATGCCGGCACCCCCTCCCGCCCGCACGATCAGCAGACCGCCCGGGCGAAACTTGTTGAACATCTTGCCCCGATCGGACTCGGGGCGGCCCTCCGCGATGCCCAGGAACCCGGACACCAGGCGCTCCCCCGGGATTTCGCACAGCTTATAGAGTTCGTCGTACAGCCGCTGCTTGGTCCATCCGGCCGCGCGGAACGTCCGCTCATGCTCCGGACAGACGACGATCATGGCATCGCAGGACGGCGCGAGCTTGACGTTATGGATCGCCTTGAGCGACTCGGCCATCGAGCGGGACAGGCTTTCTGGATCGCGGGATTTCTGGTCGACGATCCCCTGCAGGCCGAAGCCGGCGAAGACCGTGACCGCGGACACACCCCGCGCAACGCCGCGCTCGGTCGCCAGCGGTTCCCAGAATGAACCTTCCTCATCCTCGGCAAAGCAGTAGGTGTATTTTCCTGGATTGCCCAAGGTAGCCCGATCAACTTCCTGCGGCCGTCCACCACCCACATTGCGGATGATCAACTGCACCGCACGCCCGATCGTGGCATTGGCGCGGTTGCCTTGGCCCAGGGCGTTCCCCTTGGCGTTCATGCCGATCTGGCGCCGGACCGGGCCGTTCACCACCACGACGGGGCCGACGAACATCGTGGTCGCCAGCACGCCATGCCAGGCGAACTCCGGAGCAAGCGCGGCCTCCACCGCCGCCAGCACCACGGGCAGATAGTCCGGACGGCACCCGGCCATCACCGCGTTGATCGCGACCTTTTCGACCGTCAGCGGGATCAGGTCGGGCGGGGCCAGGCCAATCACCTCCCGCGGGTCCCGCGCGGTGCCGGTCAGCATGCGGAGCACGCGTTCCTCGGTCGGCGGAACCATGGGCAGGCCGTCGGACCAGCCGCGTTCGAACATGGCCTCGAATTCGTCTTCCTGATCGCCGATGGTGACGCGGCGGGCGGTCAGGCCGGTATCGCCGAAACGGACTTTCAGCTTTTCCAGGATGCCGGGTTCGAGGTTCTTTGCCCCGCAGCCCGGGCGGAAGGCCGGCAGGTCGGCGCCGATGCCCTGGAAGCCGCTGATCCGCTCCCACTCCGCACGGTCCCAGCCATGGGTGCGGTCGACGTCCTGACCGTCCTGGCGACGGATCAAAGTGGGGACGATCTCGATGCCCAGGCGGTAGGAGACATCAAGGTCGGTATCGTCGATGGCGGGCGCGTCGTCGGGGAACGTCGGGTCGTCCTGGGTGTAGACGGTCACGGCACCCAGACGGCGCAGTTCCGCGATCACTGGCACGGTCAACTCGCAGGTCGGGCAGTCGCGCTTGACCACCACGATTAGACCATCGGACGGCATGGAGGCCATGTCATTGGGCATGGACGGAACTCTTCCCTGTAGGCCCGGGACCGTAGCGGAGGGATTAGGGAAGGGTCCAGGGGAAACGTCCGATGCTCGGCCAGCAGGCGGGCGGGCAATTGCCACCCGCCCGCCGCCCGGACCGCCGCTACGCGTCCAGCCTGATATTCGCCCGCCGGATCAGATCGGCGAAGTAGCGTGACTGCGTGTTCACCTTGGTGTGCAGTTCGGCCAGGGACATCCGATCGGTGTAGATACGAATGCCACCGGCGAACTGCTGCTCCTGGAACGCCGTGTCGGTATGCACCGTCGCGATCTCGGCATGCAGCCGGTCGAGGATGGGTTGCGGCACCCCCGCCGGCGCATAGGCCCCGAACCAGACCGGTACGTCATAGTCCGGCAGCCCCTGCTCCTTCATCGTGCCGACCTCGGGGAATTCCGAGTAGCGCTGATCCGCCAGGATCGCGAGCAGCGCAAGCTTCCCGGCCTTCGCGTGCGGAAACACGTTCGAATCGAACATGCAACTGACATTGCCGGCGAGCAGGTCTGGCAGCGCCTCCCCCACTCCCTTGTAGGGCACGTGCAGCAGGTCGATGCCGGCCATCAGCTTCAACGTCTCACCCCGCAGATGGTTGACCGAGCCGACGCCGGCCGTCGCGAACGTGAATTTGCCGGGGTTCTTCTTCGCCAGCGCGATGAACTCCTGAAGATTCTTCGCACCAACCGAGGGATGGGTGGCGAAACCCGAAATCGACTCGCCCATCCGCCCGACCACCACCAGGTCGGTCGCCGGATCGTAGGAGAGTTGGCGCAGATGTGGGATCAACTGGATCGGCGCCTGCGGTGTCATCAGGATCATGTAGCCGTCCTTGGGACCCTTCGCGACCGTCTCGGTGCCCACGGTGCCGGCCGCGCCGCCCTTGTGCTCGACGACGAATTGCTGGCCGGTCTGGCGGGACAGTCGTTCCGCCACCGCGCGCACGATGAAGTCCGTGCCCGCGCCAGGCGCATAGGGGACAACGACCCGCACGGGGCGGGATGGCCAGTCCATCGCCCGCGCGGCATGGATGTTCGGAAACAGCCCCACGGCCGCGCCCGCGCCGATCCGCGCGAGAACCGACCGCCGATTGATCTTCGGCATTGTTGTGTACCTCCCTGTCCGTACGGGGCCGCGGATCTTTGCCGCGACCTCTCCATTGTTCCAGACGAAAGGACTAAACCACGGGCAAGGGTGGCTTTGCACCCACTATTTCACACAGCGAATTATGGTGGTGTCCGCCGCCTTCCTCCTTACGAAAAGGCAAATTCACCGCGACAGGGCGCAATACCGACCGGCCTGTTTCTACTCGGCCGCCAGCCGAACGGCGGCCACCTCGCTTCGCAGCCAGACGGCGGTGTCGTGGAAGACCGCGCCGCCGAACGGAGGGCCAGGGTCGTCGCTGGTCAGCGCGTTGATGCCGATCCCGCCCTCGAACGCCTCGCTGGGCCAGACCGATTCCGAAACCAGGACGCCGGCCTGCATCCCCTCGACGAGCTTGGCGTGCAGCACGACCTCTCCCCGCGCATTGCCGAGGCGGACCTTGCCGCCATCCTCGATCCCCAGGCGAACGGCGTCGTCGGGATGCACCAGGACGGTTGGCCGGCCTTCTCGGCGTTTGCTCGACGGCATCTCGGTAAAGCTGGTGTTGAGGAAGCTGCGCGCCGGCGCCGTCACCAGGCGGAACGGGCGATCGGGGGACGCATCGTCGATCGTCGCCATGTGATCCGGCAGCTTCGGCATCAGATGGTGCAGGTCGCCCAACGAAGCCCAGTCGGGCGCGAAGCGGAAGCGCTTGTCCCGCGTCGGGAAGCCGTTGAGGAAATGCGCCTCCTCAAATGGGGTCATCACGTCGACCCAGCGTTCCTTCATCACCGTCGCGGCGTCGGGCCGGCCGGAGACGCGCAATGTCTCGTCCACGATTTCCATCGCCGTCATCTCGAACCCGCGATGCTTCGCGCCGAGGCGGGACGCAAGACCCTGGAGGACCTCGTGGTTGGAGCGGCATTCGCCCGGCGGCTCGATCAGCTTGGGGCCGATCATGATGTGGCTATGGCCGCCGCCCTGGTACAGATCGTCATGCTCCAGGAACATCGTCGCCGGCAGCACGATGTCGGACCAGCGCGCCGTCTCGGTCATGAATTGTTCGTGGGTGACGACGAACAGATCCTCGCGTGAGAACCCGCGGCGTACCTTGTTGCTGTCGGGGCAGACCGTCAGCGGGTTCTGGTTCTGGATCAGCATGGCATGGACCTGCGGCCCGTTGCCCAGTTCCGAGCGATCGCCGGTCAGCACGCTGCCGATCCGGCTCATGTCCAGGACGCGGGTGCGGGTGTCGACGGAGTCCAGCCCCTCGATCAGCGTCTTGTTCCAGCCGAACATGGCGCGATTGGACCAGAGCGCGCCGCCGCCCTCATGCTGCCAGGCGCCGGTGACGGTGGGCAGGCAGATGACGGCGTGCATGTTGGCCGCGCCGTTGCGGCCGCGCGTGAATCCGTAGCCGGCGCGGATGTAGGCACGTTTCGTCTGGCCATACAGGCGGGCAAAGGCCTCGATCTGTTCAACGGGCAGGCCGGTGATGCCGGACGCCCAGTCCGGCCCGCGCGTCATCAGATGCGCTTCCAACGCATCCGGGCAATCGGCGAAGCGAGCCATGTAGGCGCGGTCGGCGTGGCCGTCGCGGAACAGGATGTGCATCACCGCACAGGCCAGCGCACCGTCGGTGCCGGGGCGCGGCGCGAGGTGCATGTCCGCGACCGCGGCGGTGGGCGTGCGGTAGGGGTCGATGACGACCAGCTTGGCGCCGCGCTCCTTCCGCGCCCGCGTCACATGGGTCATGACATTGACCTGGGTGGAGACGGGATTGCCGCCCCAGACCACGATCAGGTCGGATTTCGCCATCTCCCGCGGGTCCACGCCGCGAGGCGCGCCGACGCCGGCGGACCATCCCGCTTCGGGCAACGATGTGCAGATGGTCATCTTCTGGCGGGAGTAGCGCATGACGTGGCGCAGCCGGTTGATCCCGTCGCGCTGCACCAGGCCCATCGTGCCCGCGAAGTAGAACGGCCAGACGGCTTCGGAGCCATGTTCGGCTGTGACCGCGGCGAAGCGATCGGCGACGCGATCCAGCGCCTCCTGCCAGCCGATCGGGCGGAACTGACCGGCACCCTTGGGACCGGTCCGCAGCAGCGGCTGCGTCAGCCGGTCGGGGTGATGGATGCGTTCGGCATACCGCGCGACCTTCGCGCAGATCACCCCGGCGGTGTAGCTGTTGTCCTCGGCCCCGCGGACGGCGCCGATGCGGTTGCCGTCCAACACCTCCACCGACAGGGCGCAGGTGGACGGGCAATCATGCGGGCAGACGGAGGCCCGGAATTGGCTGGTGCTCATGGACACGGACGCTAGAACAGAACAGCGCGCCACGGAACCAGGCGCGCCCCGTCAGCCGTACCGCATTCGGCGGAACCATGCCGATTTTCCGGACCGGTTGCGCCTGTCCCGCCCCCCGCCTATCTGTGATCGCGGGAGCAGCCCAACCCATCAAGGATGCCCAATTCAAGTGACCGACGCCATTCAACTGACCCGCCTTCCCTCCGGCCTGACCGTCATCACCGAACGCATGGACCGGGTCGAGACCGTGTCCTTTGGCGCCTATGTCGGCACCGGTTCGCGGCATGAACGCACCGAGGAAAACGGCGTCTCCCATTTCCTGGAGCACATGGCCTTCAAGGGCACCGAACGCCGGTCAGCCGCCGCGATCGCCGAGGAGATCGAGGCGGTGGGCGGGCACATCAACGCCTACACGGCGCGGGAGCAGACCGCGTACTACGTGAAGGTGCTGAAGGAAGACACCGCCCTGGCGGCCGACATCATCGGCGACATCCTGACGCATTCCACCTTCGAGCCGGAGGAGCTGGAGCGCGAGCGAGGCGTGATCCTGCAGGAGATCGGGCAGGCGAACGACACGCCCGACGACATCATCTTCGACCACTTCCAGACCGCCGCCTTCCCCGACCAGCCCTTGGGCCGCCCGGTGCTGGGGTCCGAGGACGGCATCCGCGGCATGCCCCGCACCACGCTGATGGGCTACATGAAGCGGCACTACGCCCATAACAACTGCGTCATCGCCGCCGCCGGGAACCTGCACCACGACGCGATCCTGGACCTGGTGCGGGAGCATTTCTCCGACCTGCCCTCCGACCCGCCGCCCGCCATGCCGGGCGCCACCTACCGCGGCGGAGAGTTCCGGGAGGATCGTGACCTCGACCAGGTCCACATCGTCCTGGGCTTTCCCTCGGTCGGCTACGGCGATCCAGACTACTACCCGACCCTGCTGCTCTCGACCCTGCTGGGCGGCGGCATGTCGTCGCGCCTGTTCCAGGAAATCCGGGAGAAGCGGGGGCTAGTCTACTCGATCTACTCCTTCGCGGCGCCCTATATGGATGGCGGGATCTTCGGCATCTATGCCGGCACCGGCGAAAGCGAGGCCGCCGAACTGATGCCGGTGACGCTGGGAGAGCTGATCAAGGTGCAGTCGGAGGTGACGGAAGCCGAACTCGCCCGCGCCCGCGCGCAGGTAAAGGCCAGCCTGCTGATGTCCCTGGAAAGCACCGGCAGCCGGATCGAGCAGCTCGCCCGCCAGATCCAGATCCACGGCCGCGTGATCCCGACGCAGGAGACGATCGGCAAGCTGAACGCCGTAACCCCCGCCGACATCCAGCGCGCCGCCGCTCGGCATTTCCGCGCGACGCCGACCCTGGCCGCGATGGGCCCGGCCGGGCGGGTGCCGAATATCGCGGCGATTTCGGATAGCCTGGCGCGGTAGGCAACACCCTCTCCCCTCCCCTTGAGGGAGGGGTCGGGGGAGGGGTGGAACCCCCCGCGTCCGTGCCGCGATCACCCCTCCCCCCGCCCCCTCCCTCAAGGGGAGGGGGAGAAGAAAAGCCCCGTCCCCTCAATCCATCTCCTGCTCCAACGCCTCGATATCCTCATCGCTGAACCCGAAGTGATGCGCGATCTCGTGCACCACCACATTCCGGACCAGGCGATAAAGGTCCTCACCGGTCTCGATCCATTCCAGCAAAATCGGCTGACGGTACAGAAAAATCAGGTCCGGATGCCGGATCGGGTCGGACACGCTCCGCTCGGTCAGCGGGGTTCCGCGATACAGGCCCGTCAGCTCCCACGCCGACTCGATGTCGAGGTCGTCCAGGGTCTCGTCATCGGGCATCTCCTCCACCGCGATGCCCACCCCCTGCACATAACGGGCAATGCGCAGCGGTATGGTCCCCAGGGCCCTTTCGGCCATCTGGATGATGTCATCGATGCTCGGCGGCAGGCCGAACGAGGGAATTGGGTTGCGCAGATCGCTCATGCGGTATTCGGTGGCCCGCGAAAGCCGCCGGGTCAAGCGGCGGCTTCACAGAAGGGGACAGATCATGGCGAAACGCCTGACAGACACCGAACGCGCCGAACTGCCCGCGACCCTGCCGCAATGGGCCATGGTCGAAGGCCGGGACGCGATCCGCCGCGAATTCCGCTTCCGCGATTTCAACGAGGCCTGGGGATTCATGAACCGCGTCGCCCTGCTGGCGGAGAAGCAGGACCACCACCCGGAGTGGTTCAACGTCTGGTCCACCGTCCGCATCGACCTGACCACCCACGACGCCGGCGGGATCAGCCGGAACGACGTCCGTCTGGCGCAGGCGATCGACGCCCTGCTGGCCTGATGGAGCCTGTCAGCTTTCCAGAACGCGCCGCCCTGATCCGGCGCGCCACCGCCCGGCTGTGCCTACGGCTCGGCTGGGTGCCGCTGCACGAGGTGCCGCTGCCGAATGGTCGGCGGGCGGATATCCTCGCTCTGCGCCCGGACGGTGATTTCATGTGCATCGAGATCAAGTCGGGGCCGCGCGACTTCCTCACCGACCAGAAATGGCCGGACTACCGCCACTTCTCCGATGCCCTGTTCTTCGCCGTCGACGCCGATTTCCCGCATGCGCTGCTGCCCGAGGAGACCGGCCTGATCGTCTCGGCCGGGCTGGAAGCCGACCTTCTACGCGACGCCCCATCCCACCGGCTGGCCTCCGCCCGGCGGCGGGCGCTGACCCATCGCTTCGCGACTCTGGCCGCGGGGCGTCTGGCGGTGATGGAGGACCCGGTCGGGACCGCCGATCTGCGCGCCGCGCTGCGGGTGGAGTAATCCCAGTCGCCACTACCGGCGCCTGGTATGCGCGCGGGGTTGGCGTGGCGGCCGCGCGCGAAATCGATTAAGCGGCCCAAAGCTTCCGCGTTCCCGGCCGGTATGGCACCGTCATCGGGCAAGAAACCGACACGGGAGAAAACGCATGAGACTCGCGGGCAAGGTCGCCATCATCAGCGGCGCCGCATCCGGCATGGGCGCCGCCACGGCCGGCATGTTCATCAAGGAAGGCGCCAAGGTCGTCATCGCCGACCGGCTGGAACACGAGGGCCGGAAGATGGCCGAAAGCCTCGGCCCCGCCGCGCATTTCGAGCAGCTGGACGTGACGGTCGAGGAAGACTGGGCCGCCGCCGTCGCCGCGACGCAGAAGCAGTTCGGCAAACTGGATATCCTGGTCAACAACGCCGGCGTGTCCGGCAGCGCTGAACAGGATCTGTTCAGCTCCGACGCCTGGCACCGGATCATGGCGATCAACGCGACCGGCGTGTTCTACGGGATCAAGCACGCGATCCCGGCGATGAAGGCGAATGGAGGAGGGTCGATCGTCAACCTGTCCTCGGTTGCCGGCATCATCGGCAGCATGGGCATCCACATGGCCTACAACGCGTCAAAGGCCGCCGTGCGGTTGATGACCAAGTCGGTGGCGGTGCAGCATGCGCTGGACAATATCCGGGCGAATTCGGTCCATCCTGGCCTTATGCCGGCGATGCTGACGTCCGGACGCACGGCTGATCCGGCGACACGGGAAAAGCGGCTGAGCGTGGTGCCAATGCGGCGCGCCGGTCGGGTTGAGGAAGTGGGGCACACGATCGTCTTCCTGGCCTCAGATGAGTCGTCCTACATCACCGGCTCGGAAATCCATGTCGATGGCGGGGCAATCGCGATCTGATCGGACGGCGGGGGGCGCTCCGGTGCCCCCCGTGATGGAGATGTCAGGTCGCGGGTGCCGCGCCCCGTCGTGGCGGCCGAAGGGCCGCCTTCCACGAATTGCGGTGCTGGTGTCAGCAAAGACGTGGATGGTGGGCCTGCGCCCACCACGACGGGGGATCCCAACGCCGGAGGCCGACCACCACCGCGCCCCCTCAGCTCACCGCCTGCCTTACCCGCGCCGACACGTATTCACTGACCACCACCGTCCCCAGGATCACCAGCAGGATCAGCGTCACCTGGTTCCACGCCAGCGTGCTCATGGAGCTTTCGAGGTTCATCCCGATCCCGCCCGCGCCCACCAGGCCCAGCACCGTAGCCTCCCGGATATTGATGTCCCAGCGGAAGACGGACACGCCCGCGAAGGCCGGGGTGATCTGCGGCCAGACGCCCCAGACCAGAACCTGCATGCGGGATGCGCCGGTGGCGCGGATCGCCTCGATCGGTTCGTCGCTGATCTCCTCGATCGCCTCATAGATCAGCTTGCCCAGGAACCCGATCGAGCGCAGCCCGATCGCCAGCAGCCCCGCGAAGACCCCAGGCCCCACCAGAGTGACCAGCAGCAAGGCCCAGATGATGGCGTTGACCGACCGGGACGCCACGATCACCAGCAGCGCCAAAGGCCGCACGAACGCCACGCTCGGCGTCGTGTTGCGCGCCGCCAGGAACGCCAGCGGCAAGGCGAGCACGATCGCCATCGCCGTGCCCAGCGTCGCCATGTTCAGCGTGTCCCACAGCGGGCGCCAAAGCTCGTGGATATAGGACCATTTCGGCGGCAACATCCGCCCGCCGATATCCGCCGCCTGGGTCGGCGCGTCCCAGACGAAGGACCAGATCGTATCCTGGGTCATCGCCTGCCAGGTGAACACGAACACCAGGACGGCCGCGAACCAGGCGCCCGACCGTGCCCACTCGGCCTTCGTCGTGCGGCGGCGCCAGATTTTCGTCGCGCCGGAGGTGATGACGGGCATTACCGCGCCCTCTGTCGGATGATGCCCGAGACGTATTCGCAGCCGAACACGATCACGATGATGATGACCAGGACCGCGGCGGCGCTGTCATACTCGTAACGACTGAGCGCGGTGTTCAGCGTCGCTCCGATCCCCCCGGCCCCGACGATGCCAACGACGGCGGACTCCCGGAAGTTGATGTCGAGCCGATACATCGACAGCCCGATCAACCGCGGCGCCACCTGCGGCAGCACGGCATAGACCAGCACCTGCCACCAGCCTGCCCCGGTCGCGCGCAAGGCCTCCAGCGGGGCATGGTCAATGTCCTCGATATCCTCGGCCAGCAGCTTGGACAGGAAGCCGATCGTGGCGAAGGCGAGCGTCAGGAACCCGGCAAACGTGCCGAACCCGACCAGCGCCACCAACAGGATCGCCACCACGACCTCGTGCAGGCTGCGGGACACGGCGATGACCGAGCGGCAGAAGATATAGATCGGCATGGGCACGACGTTGCGCGCCGCGCCGATGCCAAACGGGATCGAGATCACGATCCCGACCATGGTCGCGGTGATCGCCATGGTCAGGCTTTCCTGGATGCCGATCCAGATGTCCTCGCCTCGGCTGACGAAATCCGGTTTCAGGAACCCGCTGAGCAGCCGCAACGCGCGTTCGGCGCCCTGGGCGATGCGGGTCCAGTTGACCTCAACCGAGCCGAACGACACCACGACATACAGAACAACCCCGCCATAGACCGCCCAGCGCAGGGCGGGGTTGGCGATCATCGGCGGCGGAGACCACCGGCGGACGGCGGCGGTCATCGGCTGACCCTCGGAGGGGGCCGCCTCATGCCGCCACGGCCTCCTCTTCCTCATCCACCTTGCGGATCGTGGCGGACCAGTCCTCCGCCCCGTAGATCTCGGTCAGCACATCAGCCGACAGCGCGTCGGGCGGGCCGTCGAACACGATCTGGCCCTTTCGCAGCCCGACGATCCGCTGCACGAACTGTTGCGCCAGGGCGACGTCATGGATGTTCACGATCGCGGCCAGCCCGCGTTCGGCGCAGACCTCCACGATCAGCCGCATGATCTGGCGTGATGTCTTGGGATCCAGGCTCGCGGTCGGCTCGTCGACCAGCAACAACTCCGGCTCCTGCACCAAGGCACGGGCGATCCCCACCCGCTGGCGCTGCCCGCCGGACAGAGCGTCGGCCCGCTTGTCCACATGGTCCATCAGCCCGACGCGATCCAGCACGGCAAAGGCGCGGTCGATATCCGCCTGGGGAAAGCGGCGGAAGAACGACCGCCAGAATCCGACATAGCCGAGCCGGCCCGAGAGCACGTTTTCCATGACGGTCAGACGGTCCACCAGGGCGTATTCCTGGAAGATCATGCCCATCCGGCGCCGCACGCGGCTCAGACCCGCCCGGTCCGCCGCCACCACATCCGTATCCCCCAGCATCACCCGCCCGGCGCTCGGCTCAACCAGGCGATTGACGCAACGGATCAGCGTGGACTTGCCCGCGCCCGACGGACCGATCAGCCCCATCACCTGGCCGGAGGGCACGCTCAGGCTGACATCCTCCAGCGCCAGGTCGCCGGTGGCGTAGCGCTTCGTCAGGTTCTCGATCCGCAGCATCAACCGCCCCGTGGGTTCCCGGGAGGTTCCTTACTTGCAGGCGTAGCTGACACCAAGGGCCTGATCGATCTGCCGCACAACCTCCCAATGCTTCTGGTAGGTGATCGGCATGAACTTCTCCTGCGGGGGGCTGGAGTTCTTGAACTCCCCCAGCAACGCCGAACCTTCCCACGGGAAGGTGAAGAACGCTTCCTTGATCTTCGCCGCGAGCTCCGGCTTCAGGTTGTAGGCCAGCCCATAGGCCGAGGTCGGGAAGGTCTGGGACTTGTAGATTGTGACGATCTGCTCCGGCTTGACGACGTCGCGCGCCATCATCCGCTTCATCACGGAATTGGCGATCGCCGCGGCCGGATAGTCCTTGTTGGCCACCCCCAGCACCGAGTTGTCGTGCTTGCCGGAAAACACCGGCGTGTAGTCCTTGCCAGCTTCCAACTTGAATTGATCCCGGAACAGCGCCGCCGGGGCCTTGTAGCCGGAGTTCGATGTCTCGGACGTAAAGGCGAACTTCTTGCCGCGCACATCCTCGACCTTCTGGACGCCGGAGCCGGGGAAGGTGATCACCTCCATCTCATAGCCATACTCGTCCTTCAGCGACGCCATCATGGCGAAGGGGACGAAGCCGCTGCAATTGACCGCAAGCGGGGTGGAGCCGGTGTTGAACGCCGCGACATGCAGGCGGCCGGCCCGCATCGCCTCGATCTGGGCCGCGTTGCTCTGCACCGGGAAGAACTGCACGCGCTTGCCGGTGGTCTTGGAGAGATGGGCGAGGAACCCGTCCCACACCTTGGCATAGACGGCGGGATCTTCCACCGGCGTGTAGGCAAAGATCAGCACCGGAGGGTCGATCGTCTCGGCCGGGGTATCGGCGACCATGTCGCCATTGGCGTCCTTGAACCGCGCGTCCAAGGCCAGCGCCAGACCAGGCACCATCGCCGCCAGCATGCCACCCACCAGCGCCGCGCGCCTGCCGAAAAACGCCATGTCCCGTGCCTCCGTTCCCTGTGACCGGGCCTATCTGCCCGGATTGGTCGTCCCGAGCCATGACAATCCCATGACAAAGCGGCGCGCGGAACCCCGGCGGTTCCGCCGCGAAGGTTCCGTCGCGCGCGGAAACGCGGTACGCCTTGCGGACACCGGAGAGGAATCCGGGCGCCTCCCGGGGCGTATCACGCAACGAGCCAGGAAACGCCGATGACCGACACGCCTCCCTTGTTTGCCGGATTGAAGGTGATCGACTGCGCGAGCTACGTCGCCGCGCCCGCCGCCGCGACCGTGCTCGCCGATTTCGGCGCCGAGGTCATCAAGATCGAGCCGCCCGGTGACGGCGACGCCTGGCGCAACCAATACAAGCGCCCCGGCCTGCCGGTGACCGACCAGAACTATCCCTGGCTGATGGACGGCCGCAACAAATTGGGCCTCGCGCTGGACCTGAAGGCCGAGGCCGGGCGCGCGGTGCTGGAACGCCTCGTCTCCCAAGCCGACGTGTTCATCACCAACCTGCCGCTGCCGCCCAGGGAACGGCTTCGCATCCGCTATGCCGACTTCGCGCCGAAATACCCGCGGCTGATCTACGCCTCCCTGACCGCCTACGGCGAAACCGGAGAGGAGGCCGGCAAGACCGGCTTCGACGCCACCGCCTATTGGGCACGCTCGGGCCTGATGGACGAGGTGCGGGCCGATCATCTGTCGATGCCCGCCCGCTCGGTCGCTGGCATGGGCGACCATCCGACCGCCATGGCGCTGTATGGTGGCATCCTGACCGCGCTGTATCGCCGGGAGAAAACCGGAAAGGGCGGAGAGGTCCAGGCCTCCCTGATGGCCAGCGGCATGTGGGCGAACAGCTACCTGATCCAGGCCCGCCTGGTCGGCGCCCCGCATCCGCCCCGCCCGCCACGCGAGGAATCGGTCTCGGCCCTGAGCAACACCTACCGCACCGCCGATGATCGCTGGTTCATGCTGGCGGTCGCCAATGACCGGCAATGGCCGGCGCTCGCCCGCGGGATGGGCCTGCCCGAGCTGATCGAAGACCCCCGCTTCGCCACCCCCGCCGGACGGCGGGAGAACGCGGTGACCCTGATGCATTTGTTCGACGACGCCTTCGCGCGGAAGCCGCTGGAAGAATGGCGCGCGATCCTGGACGCCGCCGGCCTGACCTTCGGCATCGTCGGCACGGTGGAGGAGATCGCCCGCGATCCCCAGGCCATCGCGGCGGGGATTCTACGCCCGCTGGCCGATACGGGGATGATGACGGTGGACAGCCCGTTCCATGTCTCCGACGCGCCCAAGGTCCCGGTGCGGGTGGCGCCCGGGCATGGCGAACACAGCAGCCGCATCCTCCGCAACGCCGGCTACTCGGACGCGGAGGTCAAGGCCCTGCTGGCGAGCGGGGCGGTAGCCGGCCAATAGCGGACAGTCTCACGCCACCGCGCGCTGGTCCGCGGACGGGTCGGTGCCAAGCACCACCCGCATCCGCGCATCCACCCGTGCATCGCTGAACGCGGCGGCGGCGAAGGCCAGCCCGCCGTCGCGCAACGCGTCAAAGCACGCCGAGTCACGATGAACGCGCATGATCCGCTCCGCCAGGTCGCGCGGATCGTCGACGAAGCTGTCCCGCAAGGCCGCCGGCAGGTCCAACCCCTCGGCCGCCATGCCGGTGCCGACGCAGGGCACCCCGGCAGCCAGGCTGTCGAGGACCTTGCCCTTGATCCCCGCGCCAAACCGCAGCGGCGCAACCGTCAGCCGCACCTGGTCCAGCACCGTTCCCAGATCGTCGACCTGCCCGATGATCCGCACACGCGCATCTGCACGCTCCGCCAGCGACCGCGGCAGGCAACTGCCAACCAGCAGGCAGGGGATCGCACGGCTGTTCAACGCTGACGGC
>DIUL01000212.1 GCA_002422345.1 Acetobacteraceae bacterium UBA6159 | reverse complement strand
GGGCAGTGAAGGGGATACCCATTACCGCCTATAATTAACCCATAAGCCCAATATATCGTCTTATATGGCGCGCTCCGGTATAAGTCATCGAATTTTTCCCATTGTGCGTCGCAGCAAATGCCATCATTCTGCTCACATCAGTGCAAATCATACGCACTCTGTGCAGAGAGGCCGGTCATGCTCCAACACACCCGTCAGACCCCCGACGGCCTGACCTTCCCAGCAACTGCCGCAGTTGGCGAGGTCGTGCCATGCAGCTAGGCGTCTTCATTCCCATCGGGAACAACGGTTGGCTGATCTCAACCACCTCCCCGCAGTACAAGCCGAGTTTCGACCTGAATAAGACGGTCGTGCAGAAGGCAGAGGCGTTCGGATTCGACTTCGCACTTTCAATGATAAAGTTGCATGGTTTCGGTGGTCCTTCTCAGTTCTGGGACTACAATCTCGAATCCTTCACGCTGATGTCCGGACTTGCCGCCGTCACCGATCGCATCCGACTGTTCGCAACCTGCGCGGTTCTGACGATGCCGCCGCCGCTGACAGCTCGCATGGCAGTCACGATCGATAGCGTCAGCCACGGGAGATTTGGTGTGAACATTATCTCCGGTTGGCAGCGTCGCGAATACACACAGATGGGCATATGGCCTGGCTCCGATCACTACAACCGCCGCTACGATTATTGTGGCGAGTACGTATCCATCATGCGGGAGTTGTGGGACACCGGGCGGTCGGACTTCAAGGGCGACTTCTTCCAGATGGACGATTGCTGCTGCCTGCCGATGCCGACTGCGAGGATTCCAATCATCTCGGCTGGCCAGAGTGACGCCGGGACGCGCTACGCCGCGCAATACGCGGACTACAATTTCTGCTCCAGCGGCGGCATCAACCAGCCCACCCGCGTTGCACCCAGTGTCGCTCGGCTTGTCGAAGCGAACCGAGAAATCGGCGGCAAATGCGGCGCTCTCGTGCTGACGATGATCATTGCGGACGAAACTGACCAGGCCGCGATGGCGAAATGGGAACACTACAAGCAGGGCACGGATGTAGAGGCGATCGCCTGGCGTGATGCCCAGGCGGAGGACGACCCAACCCGCGATCCGCTGGCCGGCCCCAACAAGCGGCGCACCCTGGGCACTGACAACCTGCCCACGCAGGGCGGTGTGCTCGTTGGTTCCTATGCCAGCGTTGCGCGGATGCTGGATGAGCTCTCAACTGTTCCTGGTGTGCAGGGCGTGATGCTGACCTTCGATGACTTTGTGATCGGCATGGAACAGTTCGGAACGCGAATCCAACCGTTGATGCGGTGCCGAGACGGGTATCAGATGGCCGCCTGACTGCGTTAGAATCCCGGGAGCTTCAGATGGATATCGGCGTCTTCATTCCGATCAACAACAATGGCTGGATCATTTCGGCGACGTCGCCGCAGTACATGCCGAGCTTCGAGTTGAACCGGGAGATTGTTTTGCGGGCGGAGTCGTACGGGCTGGACTTTGCTCTGTCGATGATCAAGCTCCATGGTTTTGGTGGTACGACCGAATTCTGGGACCACGGGTTGGAGAGTTTCACGCTGATGGCGGGACTCGCGGCGGTAACGTCGCGGATCCGGCTTTACGCTTCGACCGCGGTGCTGACAATTCCGCCGGCGATCGTTGCGCGCATGACCAGCACGATCTCGGACATTTCCGGCGGGCGATTCGGAGTGAACATCGTATCCGGTTGGCACAAGCTGGAATACTCCCAGATGGGCCTTTGGCCAGGGGACGCGCATTTCGCCAAGCGCTATGACTACAGCACGGAGTATGTACGCATCCTGCACGACCTTTGGGAGACCGGGCAATCCGACCTGAAGGGTGAGTTCTTCCAGATGGATGCGTGCAAACTCAGCCCCCGCCCAAAAGTACCGATCAAGCTGGTGTCTGCCGGTCAAAGTGATCGGGGCATGGAGTTTGCAGCTCGGTACTGCGATTTCAACTTTGCGTTGGGTGAGGGTGTCAATCAGCCCACACTGGCCGCTGGCGTTCCGGCACGGATGTTGGCACATGCAGGGCGGGAAGGTCGCGATGTGGGCAGCTACATGCTATACATGATCATCGCTGATGAAACCGATGCTGCCGCGATGGCGAAATGGGAGCTTTACAACGCCGGCGCGGACAAGGAGGCCTTGGCCCATCTTTTGGGTAAGGCGGCGGAGGACACGGCACCGTCTGAAACCTCCATGGCCGCGGCGATCCAACGTTCCCCTTCGCCTATCAACTTCAACATGGGGACGCTGGTTGGTTCCTACGCGGCGGTCGCATCGATGCTGGATGAAGTTGCAACGATGCCGGGTGTGAAGGGAATCATGCTCACATTTGACGACTTCCTGGTTGGCATGGAAGCATTCGGCACCCGAATCCAACCCTTGATGCAGTGCCGACAGCATATCATGGCGGCAGCCTGACGGAGTCCTATGACAGCACCTTTGCAGGAACTCGCCGCGTTCGTAGCGCGCACCAGTCTGTCTGACATTCCGACAGACGTCGTCGCGCGTGGGCGCCTGATGTTGGCTGATTGCGTGGGCTGCATCGTGGCCGGGAACGCGGCCCCTCCGGTCCGCCGCCTGCTTGCTTTGGAGCAAGCCCGCGACGGTGCGCAGAGGGCCACTGTGTTCGGAACCAAGGTTCGTTTGCCGGCGGAGAGCGCGGCTTTTGTGAACGGCACCGCGGGCACCTGGCACGATTTGGACGAGGGCAACCTCCACACGCGCGGCCATGCGATGATCCAGATTGTGCCTGCGGCCTTCGCCGAAGCGGAAGCCGGGGGGCAGTCCGGGGAGGCGCTGTTGGAAGCGTCAATCCTCGCCTACGAAGCGGCGTCTCGCATCTGGCGTGCGACGAAGGTGCGGCTGGCGGTGCATCCGCACGGGACTTTCGGTCCGATGGCGGCGGCGTTTGCGATCTCCAAACTGCGTGGCGACAGCGCCGAGCAGATGGCCGAGGCTGTGGCGATCGCGGCCGGCCTGGGCGTGGTTGCCAGCCGTCAGACCCTTGGCGATGGTGCGACCGTACGGAACGTCTATACAGGGCATAGCAGCCGAGCCGGGTTCCTCGCGATGGATTTGCGCGATGCGGGGTTTACGGGAGAGGATGATGCCGCACGATCCGTGTTCGGTGGCATCTACGGCGATGGTTTTGACCCCACCACCGCGCTGGATAGGTTGGACCAGGTCTGGTGGCTCCGCAAGAGCTATTTCAAACGCTTTGCCTCTGCCCGTTATGTCCACGGTGCGCTGGACGCGATCGAGGCGTTGATTGCTCGCCTCGGGCCGCGGCTGACACCGGACACGATTGAACGAATTGATATCGCCACCTATTTCATGGCCGCGACGATGGCGCAGCAGACCGTTCGGACGACGTTCGGCACGCGGTTCTCCATTCCCTTTGCGGCGGCCAGCCTGATCGCGCGCGGTGCGGAGCCGTTGACGGACGACGGTGCCGCCGCGTTCGCTGATCCTGCGGCCCATGCTCTCGCGGCCCGGGTTTTTGTGACCGAGGACCTTGAATTGACTGCATCCTATCCCGCCAAACAACCGGCTGTCGTGACGGTGCGTCTGACGGATGGCTCCGTGGAGACGCACACGGCCGAAATCATTCTAGGTGAAAGCGACAATCCTTTCGCACCGCACGTCCTGCAAGAGAAGTTCATGGCCCTGACAGGCAATGCATCGGCGGCATGGAACCGCCTGGCACATATTGAGATGGAACCGAACCTCCTCCGGCTTGCCGCCGACCTGCAGGGCGTGAGCGCGACATGAGCGGCGTCGTTCCGGTTATCGATCTTCATCCCTGGTTCGAAGGAACCGGGAAGGCGGCTGTTGCCCGCGCGGTGGCCGATGCGTGTGAAACCATCGGGTTCCTTGTCATCTCGGGCCATGGCGTTGACCAACGTCTGATCGACAACGCCTTTGCTGCGGCCACGGCGTTTTATGACCTGCCGCAGACGGAGAAGGATCGCCTGCGACCAGCCGATGGAGCGTCCCCGCGGGGCTATCATGCCATTGAGACGAAGAACCTCGCCAAGACCTTGGGCTATGACAACCCGCCGGACTTGCGCGAGCAATTCTATATCGGTCCGTTAGCTGACCGGTCTGCGTTGTTTGCCAGCATGCCTCACGCCGCCGCTCTGTATGGCCCGAACATCTGGCCCGAGGCGCCGTCCGACTATCGCCCCGCCATGACCCGCTACTACAGCGCGATGGAGGGGCTTGGTCGAACGCTGATGCAGATCTTCGCGGTGGCGCTGGATATGCCGGAGACGTTCTTCGATGACAAGATCGACCGTCATTTCTCCACTCTACCCGCCAACCACTATCCAGCGCCCATCGGCGACCCCAGGCCCGGGCAGGTTCGTTGCGGGGAACACACTGATTTCGGCAGCCTGACGATCCTCGCGCTCAACGACGCACCAGGCGGATTGCAGGTGAAGACGCCCGATGGGCTCTGGACAGATGTCACAGCGCAACCCGGGCAGTTCATCGTCAATATCGGCGACATGATGCAGCGCTGGACAAACGGTCGTTGGGTCTCCACGCTGCATCGCGTCGTCAATCCGCCGGCCGATCGCCGCGCCGAAAGCCGGCGCCTGTCGATCGGTTATTTCCTGCATCCAAACTACGATGCCGAGATCG
Organism: Acetobacteraceae bacterium UBA6159; assembly: GCA_002422345.1. Classification (GTDB taxonomy): domain Bacteria; phylum Pseudomonadota; class Alphaproteobacteria; order Acetobacterales; family Acetobacteraceae; genus Rhodopila. Next base: position 38,015 of record DIUL01000212.1, on the reverse strand, counting down.
CGTGTCTGCCAAGCTGCGTCGGGGCGCATCAGCCGCCTGTCCTGGCCGGAGAGTTGATGCGTCAGAAGTTTCAGGCACGCGCTGTATAGGAAGACGTCCATGAGCCAAAGCAAACCCATCGTTGCCGCGATCGGCACGGGTGGAACCATTTCGTCGATCGGGCGCGACAGCCTGGATGTGCTCGACTATCCCGATTTCGGCCGCAAGATGGACGTGGCCGAAGCGATAGGCCGATACAGCGAGATCGAGACCCTCGCCGATATCCTCCTGATCCCCTACCGCAGCGTTGGCAGTACGGACATCGGTCCGAAGGACTGGCTCGAACTCGCGCATCTGATCGACAAGACCGCGCTTGAACGCCCCGACATCGCAGGCTTCATCATCACGCATGGCACAGCGACGTTGGAGGAGACCGCCTATTTCCTCAATCTGGTCCTGAAGACCGATAAGACCGTGGTTCTGGTCGGCGCGCAACGCCCCGCCAGCGCACTCAGCAGCGATGCCGGCATGAACCTGGTGGGTGCCGTCCGTGTTGCGATCGCGGAACCAGCGCGGGGTCTGGGCGTACTGGTCTGCATGAACGATGAAATCCAGTCAGCGCGGGAGGTCAGCAAAACCTCCACCTACCGCCTGCAAACCTTCCGCAGTCCCGACTTCGGTGCGCTCGGCCATGTCGACGGCGACGGGGTCCAGATCTACCGCAAGCCCGCACGGGTTCACGCCCCTGGCACGGAGTTTGATGTGTCCGGACTGACGGAATTGCCGCGGGTTGATATCGTTTATTCCTATGGAGGCGCGGATGGCACGGCGATCGATGCCTTTGTAGCACAGGGAGCCCGCGGTATCGTTTCGGCCGGCCTTGCGCCAGGCATTCCGACACGCCCTGAACGTGAGGCACTGCTGCGCGCCGCGGCGGCCGGCGTTGTCATCGTGCAGACAAGCCGGGCGGGGAGTGGGCGCGTGGCGCCGCGGCGCTATTTGCGAGAGACTGGGGTCGTCGCGGGGGACAACCTCAATCCGCAGAAGGCACGCCTCCTGCTGGCGTTGGCATTGACCCGGACGACGGATGTCGCCGAGATCGGCGATATGTTCGCCAAGTACTGAGGAAGCGGAGGAAAGCGATGCCGGCGACACGCAGTTATGGAATGGACCAGCCGTTCTACCCCTGGTCCCCGATCGTCTCCCGCCCGCCGTTGCGATGGCCAGACAATGCACGCGTGGCTTTGGCCGTCATCGTCAATCTGGAACATTGGGATTGGGAGGTGCCAGCAGGAACCCCCGTCTCGGTCACCCCGATGGGCGGGCCGGTGGGGCTATGGACCGGCAACCAACCCGCCTGGCCCGATGTCGGCGGGCATGGAAATCACGAATATGGCAACCGCGTCGGTATTTTCCGCATCCTGGCGCTGCTCGATAAGTATGGGATCAAGCCGACCCTGGCGCTCGACAAGGCGGTGGCCGACAATTATCCGACCCTGATCAAGGAAGGTCAGAAGCGCAACGCCGACTTCATCGCCCACGGATTGTCCCGCCGCCAGATCATCCACATCGGCATGACCGAGGCAGAGGAACGCCAATACATCCGTGACTCCATCGACGCCGTCACCAAGGCCACTGGCAAGCGCCCGATCGGCTGGTCGGGCCCAGACTTCCAGGAAACCCCGAACACGCCGAACCTCCTCGCCGCCGAGGGGATTCGTTACGTCTGCGACTGGGGCAACGACGAACAGCCCTACCGCATGACTCCTGCCTCGGGCGAACTCTACTCCCTAGGCGTCCACTCCCACCTGGACGATCTCACCATCCATATGCTCGGCCGCCGCACCATCAACGAGGTCAACCTCCTGTGGCGCGACTGGTTCGACGGTCTCTACGTCGATGGCGCGACCAACGGCCGGATGATGGTGTTGCATCTGCATCCCTGGATCATGGGCCAACCCTGGCGAATCCGGCATCTGGATGAGGTCCTTGGCCACATCTGCGCGCATCAGGGCGTCTGGGCGGCCACCGGCACCGAGATCATCGATTGGTTCAAGCTCCAGACGGAGAAAGTGGCATGAGCCTCGCGCCCCATCGGTTCGATTACGCGCCCATCAACGATCGCCCCATCATCAAATGGCCGAACAACGCTCGGGTCGCGTTCTGGGTCGCGCCGAACATGGAGTTCTTCGAGTACATGCCGGAGAACCGGCCGACGCAGCCCGACATTCCGCACTACGCACGCATGGACTACGGCAACCGCGCGGGCTTCTGGCGCATGCTGGATGTCCTGAACAAGCACAAGGTCCGTGCCTGCTGCTGCCTCAATCTGGAAATCCTCGATCATTTTCCTGAGATCAAGGATGCGATGATCGCCGCCGACTGGGACTATATGGCGCACGGTCTCTACAACAGCCGCCCGATCTACGACCTGACCGAGGACCAGGAGCGCGCCTACTGGCAGGATTTCGTCACGCATTTGCAGAAAATGACTGGCAAGCGCCTGAAGGGACGGCTGGGCGGCGGCGCGGGCTATACCGCGCGCACCGACGATCTGATGGCTGAGGCAGGATGCCTGTACCACACGTCATGGATCATTGATGACCAACCCTGGCCGATCAAGGTTCGCGGCGGGCAGAAGTTCATCTACGTGCCCTATTCCGGCCAGACGAACGACGCGGGCATGCTCGCCATCAACCGGGAGTCCGACTACTTCCTCCAGATGATCAAGGACCAGTTCGACGTCCTGTATCGGGAAGGCGCCGAAAGCGGCCGGGTCATGTGCCTGTCATTGCACCCTCACACCATCGGTCGCCCGAGTGCGGCAAAGTACCTCGATGAAGCGCTGCGCTACATCCTGGGCCATGAGGGTGTTTGGAAGACCACGGCCGATGAGATCGCGGAGTACTACATGGAGCACTACTACGACCAGGTCACATCCTGGATCGCCAGCCGTCCGGCCGAAGGGTAGCCGGACCCGGGCCGCGGGTCCGGCACCGCATGTCAGTCGTTGAACCCGATGAACCGCACAAAGTGGTTGTTGGGTTCACGATCCGCCTTGACGGTGTTCGCGGGGAACTCATCGTTCGGGTAGCCCATGGCGATGCAGGTCATGATGACCTCATCGTCGGGGATCCCGGCCTCTTCCCGCACGATTTCCGATCGTGTGATCCCCTGGCCGTTGACGACGGTGCCCAACCCGCGGTTCCACGCCGCCAGGCAAATGCCGTAGGACAGCGCGCCGAGGTCGAAATGCACCGTCGCACCCGGATCGAGCGCGCGGTCATAGGTCAGAACGATCGAGACAGGCGCATCGAATTGCCGAAACCCCCGCATCACCCAATCCTGGCGCATCACCTTGTCGCCCCGCTCGATCCCCATCACGCTGAACAGCTTGATGGCAACCGCGACCTGCCTGGCGCGATGGACGCCCTCATATTCGCCATGCGTGTGGATGTCGCGATTGGCCTTGGCGCCGGCCAGCATCGTTTCGGTGTTTCGCTGCCGGACCCGTTCAAGCGGCTCACCGGTCAGCACGTGGACATGCCACGGCTGGGTGTTCATCGAGGACGGCGCGCCCTTGGCGACCTCAATGATTTCCTCGATCACCGCGCGCGGAACCGGGTCGTTCTTGTAGCCACGCACGCTGCGACGCGTGCGCACCAGTGTCTCAAAGTCCATGCCGTATCCCCTGATCGTTGGGCCGATCCTACCGTGACCGGCGGCGTTGACCATCCCGGTCCCGTCACCCATTGCCCCGCGCGCCGCTTCCGGCCACACAGCCGCCCATGATTGCAGATTCGGCTGTCGGGCGACTGATCGCCTTGCTCGCCCTTGCCGTGTTTTCCGGCACGCTGGTGACACGTTTGACGGACCCCCTCGTGGCCGTTCTGGCGCGGGATTTGGGTGGAACGACCGCGCGCGCGGCACTGTTGGCGAGCGCCTTTGCCCTGCCATTCGCGCTGATCCAGCCGATCCTCGGCCCCGTCGGAGACGCGATGGGCAAGCGGCGGGTCATGACGATCGCGGTCGGATTGCTGACGCTCATGTTGATCGCCTGCGCCGCCGCGCCGGACCTCGATTCGCTGCTGGTCCTGCGCGCGCTGTCGGGCCTGGCGGCCGGGGGCCTGATGCCCCTGGCCATCGCCCTGGTGGGTGATTCGGCGTCCATGCAGGAGCGGCAGGTCGCGCTGTCTCGCCTGGTCGCCTGCGCGATCACGGGACAGATCGCTGGCGGCAGCCTGGCGGGATTGCTGGAACCCGTCCTTGGCTGGCGCGGCGTCATGCTGGCCGCCAGTGGGGTTGCCGCGATCGGCTTCCTGACGCTGCTGGTCGGCGGGCGTGGGTTTGCGCGGGAACCTCGGGGCCAGTTCAAGCCGCTGCGGGCCATCAGTGCGTATGGACAGTTGCTTCGGATGCCGGCGGCGCGGGTGCTGTATATCTCGGTCGCCGTCGAGGGCGGCTTCGTCTTCGGATCGTTTCCCTACCTCGCGCTCGATCTGCAACAGCGCGGCATCGGTGCGGCGGCCGAGGCCGGGTTGGCGGTTGCGGCTTTCGGGGCAGGGGGGCTGATCTACGCGGCGATCGCCAAACGGGTCCTGGGCGGCATCGGTCAGGATCGCATGGTGCTTCTTGGCGGCGTCCTGTGCCTGCTGTCCTATATCGGGTTCGCGTTCGCTCCGGTCGCCTGGGTCTTCATCGCGTCCGGGCTGCTGCTGGGTGTGGGGATGTACATGATCCACAACTCCATCCAGACCCGGGTGACGGAGGTCGCGCCGCACGCGCGCGGATCGGCCGTTGCGCTGCACGCCTTCCATTTCTTCCTGGGCCAGACAGCGGGACCGGTCGTCTATGGGCTGATGCTGCACTACGCGGGTGCCACGCCGGCGTTCCTGTTCGGCGGCGTCTGCCTGCTGGCCTTGGGAATCCTGCTGGGTCATCGCGGCTTCCGGCCGGCGGCAGGATAGGCCGGCGGCATTGTCGGCCGCCGCCGGGTGATCCTACAGTGGACCCAGCCGGCCATAAGGAAACGCCCCGATGTCCATCACCATCAAGCCGCTGCACGACCTGTTCTGTGCCGAAATCGGCGGCGTCGATACCGGCGAACCGATGGATGACGCCACCTTCGCCGAAATCCGGGCGGCGTTCGAGGAATACTCCGTCCTCGTTTTCCGTAACCAGACTCTGGACGACGCGCGCCAGATCGCCTTCAGCCAGCGCTTCGGACCCTTGGAAATCGCCGGCAAGGCCAATCCCGCCACCGGAACCCCCTTCGCTCGGCAGTCCAACCTGGACATCAAGACCGGGGCCGTGATCCCGCCCGAGGATCGGCGGATGATCTACCAGAAGGGCAATTATCTGTGGCATTCCGACAGCTCATTCCGCGGGGTGCCGTCGCTCTGCTCCCTGCTGTCGGCGCGGATCGTGCCGCCCGAGGGCGGCAACACCGAATTCGCCTGCATGCGCGCCGCCTATGACGCGCTGCCCGAGGACATCAAGCAGAAGCTCGAAGGCCTGATTGCGGAACACAGCCTGGTCTATTCACGGGATACGGTGTCCGTCGGGTCGATGACGCCCGAGATGATCGCGGAGCTGCCGGGTGCCTGGCAGGTCATGGTGCGGACCAATCCGGTGAATGGCCGCAAGGCGATCTACGCCGGGGCGCATGCGTCCCACGTCATCGGCTGGCCGCAGGAGGAAGGGCGTGCCTTCATCAAGTGGCTGAATGAGTTCTCGACCCAGCCGCAATTCTGCTACTCGCATGCGTGGCGGGATGGGGACATGGTGATGTGGGATAATCGCGCGACCCTGCATCGGGCCACCGCCTACGACACGATCCGCCACAAGCGATTGATGCAGCGGACGACGGTGGGCGGCGATGCGCCGACGGTGCCGCAGCCCGAGCGGTATGAACTCGGGTCCGCGGCGGGCTGATCCATCGGGATGATGGTTCGCATCATCCCGATGGGGCAGGGGTCAGAGTCGACCGGTCAATACAAGCACGATGACGATCAGCAGAAGAATGCCGAGACCGCCACTGGGGAAGTAGCCCCAGTTGGCGCTGTGCTGCCAACCCGGGAAGACACCGATCAGCAGCAGGACGAGGACGACGATCAGGATGGTTTGCATGACGTTACGTCCTTACTCGCCGCGGAGCGTGTCCTTCACGCTCCCAACCGCGTTCTGAACCTTGCCTTCGGTCTTCTTCAGCTTGCCGTCAGCTTCCAGCTTGGCGTCGCCGACAAGGCGTCCGACGGTTTCCTTGACGGTGCCGACCACCTGTTTGCCGGCGCCGATGATTCTGTCTTTGTCCATTTGATTCAATCTCCTGCAATCAGATCGCCGTTACGGCGTGTTCTTCTTGGCGCTGGAGGTCATGGCGTCCCCGGCGGCGGAAAGGTCCTGGCCGGCGCCGGCGGTGGTGTGGCAGGCCGAGAGGAGAGAGACGCTGCCCAGCAGGAGAAGGGCGGCGAGGGGCATGGCAAAGCGGTTCTTCATGGACTTTTTCCTTCACTGTAGATTGGAATCGGGTGGACCTGGCTCAGCGCCAGACAGGCTTGCCGAGGTTGACGTCATCGCCGCTGGTGACCGCGCCGCCAACGGCGCCGACGCCACCACCGATCAGTGCGCCAGTCAGGGGGCTGCCGCCGGTCACCGCGCCGATCGCGGCGCCGGCACCGGCACCCATCAGGCCGCCGGATACCGCGCGGTCTCCGGTGCTGTAGCCACAGGCGCTCAGGCCAAGCGCAAGGCTGGCCAGGACGAGCGTGGACGCTGTCATCGATGACATGGTCGGTTCCTTTCTGAAATGGGAATGCACGACGCAACCGTTCCTTTCGTCCGTTATGATCGGATGTAGTCGGAAACGTTTTGTGAAGCGGGCTGAAAGAGATCAGAGAGCGTAGTGACTTTCACTCACCAGCCTGGGTTTAATATTCTTACTACTGATCCTATATGGGGCCTCTGAAGGTCGATACCAGGGGTATTCGTTCGGAAACGCGGAACGTCACCCCAATCGTCAATGCCAGTCCATTTCCCGCAGAACATGCCGTAATGGCCAACTCGATATCTGCATCACGCCATCCAGCGGCCGATCCATCTCCAAAATCAGGAAGATCGATCCTCCGATCGCCAGGCCGCACACCAGGAACGCGGCAATGACCAATCCGTTCCGTGGCGCATTCATGCCAAAGCTTGCGAAGATGACGGTGATCCACGACACCAGCACGACCAGGACGATGGGAGACACCGTCGCCCCCTGTTCGGCGACCAGCAGCCATCTCTGGCGCAGCAACTCTATATTGATGGTCAGCGCCTGGTCCCGCAGCCACTTCTGCCCGTCATCCACCGGCGTCAGGGCGCGAACAGCCTCCCGCACCTGTTCCATCAGGCGGGAGGACGCCTCATCGGACAGGTTCGGCGGGCCACCGGCGGTGGGCCAGACGTCGTTCAGCAGCGTGACCGTATAGCGGCGGAGCAGGTCCTTCGGCACGGCGGCATCCCCGCCATAGTCGCGCAAGGTCTCGTTCAGCAGCGCGAGTTCCGCGGCATAACGCCGCACGGCGTTGTCGGACGTATCATATGATGTCTTCGCGGTGGCGATCAGCAGGCCCAGGACCAGAGAGGACAGCACGGACAACATGCCCACCCCCAGTCGGACGGCATCCTGCGACTCCTTCGTCAGATGGATGGGACGAAGAATACGGTGCATGAAAAGGCCGAAAAGACTACCCGAAAAGACACATGCTGCAACAAGAATACTGATTATGATTGATCTCATGAACAGACCTATCGCTCAGCTTCTCTTTCAGCAAGCAAGTAGTGTGATCAGGGACCGATTGCGATGACCGTCCGCATGGGGTGGAAGGGTGCGGTGGCGTCAATCGCGGGCCTGCTGGTCGCCGTCGCGGCGATTGGTTGGACCTGGCGGATCGATGTGTCGCGTCGGGCGGCGACCTGGCTGCTCGACCGCGGCGGGGTTGGTCCGGTCAGCCTGACGGTTGCCGCGATCGACCTCGGTGGCCTGCACGCGCGCGACATCAGCCTGTTCGGCGGCGCGGTCCGGGTCGAGGCGCTGACCCTGTCCTACGACCCCCGCCAGTTGGTCACCGGGACCCTGCGCCAGGCGACGGTGACGAGGCCGAACGTGACGCTGGGGATGACGGAGTCAGGGCTGGAGGTGGGCGGTATGTCCCTCTCCGGCACAGGGAGCGGGCCGTCATTCCTCGACCAGGTGCGGATCGACGCGCTGCGGATCGTTGATGGGCATATCGTGATCAACACGCCAACGGGGCCGCTGGAGGCGACGGTCTCGACGGAACTCGCGATTGTGGGGACGGACATCACCGGTTCGGCGCTCAGCGCCGAGGTCACCGTCCCCACCGCCGGACGCACGCGGATCGAGGCACCGACCATCGCGCTGTCCTTGGCAGATGGCGGCGTCGGACTGCGCTTTACGGATGTGGCGGTGCGACCGAGCGACCTGCTCTGGGAGATGGAGGGGCTGGATGGAACCCTGGCGTGGAAGAACGGCCGCCTGGCCGCGGCGCTGACATCAGGCCGCGTGAACAGCACCGACACGCCCGTGGTCGTCAGCCCCGTCCACCTGACGGCGGACGCGTCGATGGATGGACCTCTGATCGCGTTCACCGTGGCCGGCGCCATCCAGCCGCCCTCGGGCACACTGCGGATCGAGGCGGCCGGGCACCACGACCGGAGTTCCGGCAAGGGGACGGCCACGGTCACCGCCGGCCCGGTCGTCTTCCGCGCCGGTGGCGCGCGGCCCCAGGACCTGTTTCCGATCCTGGCAGGCGCGATGCCCGACCTGTCCGGTTCTGTGGGGCTGTCCGGGTCCGTGTCCTGGGACGGGGCGGTCCTGACGCCGGCCCTGGTCCTGCGGCTCGCGGATGGGGTCTACGAGCCGAAAGGTGTTCGCCTGAGCGGCATTCGTAGCGACATCGCCCTGTCCGGCCTCTGGCCCGTCGCCACGCGACCGAAGCAAATCATCACCGGCACGGTGGAAGCCGGCGGGCTGCCGGCGATCCGTGCGACCCTGACCTTTCAACTGCTGCCAAAGCCGGCGCTACGGATCGAGTCCAGCCGGATGGAGTTCCTCGGCGGCCGTATCACGACCTCCCCCTTCGTCGTCGATTCGGCCAGGCCCAACCTCGATACCACGATCGCGTTGTACCAGGTCGACCTGGGGGAGTTCTTCAAGCTGGTCGGTGTCGACGGACTGGGCGGCGCGGGGCGGCTGGACGGCACCATTCCCCTGTCGGTCGGCCCCGGCACCGTCGTCATTCGGGATGGCCATCTGGCGGCGACCGAGCCCGGGGTCATTCGCCTCGACAGCGGCGCCTTGCCGAAGCAGATCACCGAAGCGGGTGAGTCCATGACCCTCGTGCTGCAGGCCCTGGCCGACTTCCACTACGACACCCTGACCGTCGACCTGGCCGGCGCGGCGGCGGGCGACGGCACCGTGCTTCTCAAACTTCAAGGTAAAAACCCGAACCTCCTTGATGGACGGCCCTTCCATATCAATATCCGGTTGGAGAGCAACTTCGATCGACTGGTCGATATCGCGCTCAGGAGCATGGAAGCCGCGCAAGCATTGTTGCGTCGAACCACAGGGAGTGCGCGACGGTGAATGCCCGAATAGTTTCAACCTTCCTGCTTCTGCCCCTGGTGGCAGCCTGCACGCCGACCGTCGAGGTCCGGCTTCCGCAGGAGCCGATCACGATCAATCTCAACATCAAGCTCGACGCCGATGTGCGCCTCCGCGTCGAAGAGCAGGCAAAACGCGATGTCGTATCAAAGCCGATCTTCTGAGCAGGCACGCCGTGGCGCCGACCCGACAAGGCGGCGCCTGTCCGGTCTCGTTGCGGCGGGGATCGGCATCCTGCTGTTGCAGCCGTTCCCGGCGGCTCAGGCACAGTCCCGCCTTCTGGACGCGCCCCGCGCGGCGGGAACGGTGGGGGAGCGGTTCGACGGCTATGCCGCCGCGCGCGACGGTGCCTCCGCCGATGTCGTGACACTGGTGCAGCAGGTGAACGCTGAACGCCGAGCGGTCTATGCCCAGCGCGCCGCGACCGACAAGGTGCCGGTCGAGGCGATCGGCAAGATCTATGCAATGGAAATCATGAAGTCGGCGCCAGCGAAGACGTGGTTCCTGTCCGAATCCGGGCAGTGGTCGCAGAAGTAGCGCATCGGCCCTGTGGTTAATCGCATTCGTCACGGCCGGTGACGTCTACGCTCAGACCGATCATACCCTACGGCTTCAGCACGCGCGACGTCCGCATCCGGCCGCCTTCTCCGGCCAGGACCACGGCGGGCGTCGTAAAATCCTCGCCGGTGATGAAGGCGTCGAGCCCTGCGCAGAAATAGGCGTTGCACACATCGGACCGCAGCGACCGGGGCAGGGTGCAGCCCTGCTCGCCATGAAACACGCATGATCCCTGGTAGCCGGCGGGTGGCAGTCGGCTGACATACAGCATCAACACGGCGCGGGCATCGAGGTCCGGCTGTTCCGCGCGCACCCGTGCCAGCGTCTGCTCATCCAGATAGGCATGATCGCCCCCGCCCTTGCAGCACCAGCCGTTGCACATGGCGCAGGCGGTCTGCGTGACGCGAGCGACGAACGCACCCAGATCGGCCGGTGGCGGAGGGGCCGCCGCCGTTGGCGCCTTCATCACCCGCAGGGCGCGCAACGCCTTCACCAGATGTTTCCGCAGCCGCCGCCCCCGTTCGGCGGAGGCAGGCGCCAGCAGCCGCTCGCTCCGGGGCACCATGATCGGCTGGGTGTCGTCGTCGGTGTCCGGGTTCTGTCTTCGCATCCTCGGTTCCAACCCATCCATCCGGGGGCCACGCAGGGCCCCCGGCGGTGATGGTCCGGCCTACCAGGTGGCCTTCGTCTTCTTCTTCTTCTCCTCCCGCCGCAGGTAATGCTGGCGGAGGTTCTCGGGCAGCGTGTTCGGATCGATCGCCGCGCCGCCGACCAACTGCCGGTGCGCATGGCCAAGCTGGTGCATCACGAAGGCATAGTGCATCGAGGTGCGGCGCCCCTGCGCGTCCTGCGCGTGGTTCACCTGGGCCTTGGTCATGTTCAGCGTCCAGGACGTGTGCGCCGTCAGCCGTTCAGCCAAGTCGAGGGTGTACTTCTCCAGATCGGCGCGGGGCACGACCTCATTCACCATGCCGGCCTGTTCAGCCTTGGCCGCCGACAGTTCTCCGGTCAGCAGCCACATCTTGGCGCGCCGCGGCCCGATCTCCCACGGATAGGCATAGAACTCGACGCCCGAGCCGCCCATCTTGCCGGATGTGCAGATGAACTGCGCGTCGTCGCTGGCGATGATCAGGTCCGAACACCAGGCGAGCATCAGGCCGCCGGTCATGCAGCGTCCCTGCACCTGGGCGATCATGGGCTTGGAGATGTTGCGCCACCGCTCGGTGATCTCGAGGTAGATTTCCATCTCGCGGGAGTAGCGGCCCTCGGCGCCGGGCTGGTCGAAATTGGCCCAGGTGCCGACGACGGGGAAATCCTCCCACGTCTTGTCGCCGTCGCCGGACAGGTCGTGACCCGAGCTGAAATGCTGGCCCACGGCCGCCAGGACGATGATCTTGATATGCGGTTGCCGCACCGCGTGGTCGAAGGCGGCGTTCAGGTCGTACGTCATCTGCATGTTCTGCGCGTTGCGCTTTTCCGGGCGGTTCAGCGTCACGCGCGCCACGCCGGGGCGGGGCTCATCGTAAAGGATCGTCTCGAACGTCGGGAGTTCGGCTTCGGACATCGGTTCCTCCTGGGTATTGACCGGTGGCCCAATGGCTACACCATTTTCCAGGCGTGTCGAAGAACCCGGCGGCCTCGGCCATGCCGATCGACGCTCGGTTCGGTTGTGGCATGATGCGGGTCAATCTGGTTTGTTGCGGCCGACCGGACCAATGGCCTTGCACTGGGATTCACCCGCGATGATTTTGTCGAAACAGCTTCTGTTCGTTCACATTCCCAAGACCGGCGGCACCTCGGTCCGGCATTTCCTGCTGGACAACCTTCCCAGGCCGCTGCTGCACGTCAGGCAACACGCCAAGGGACTGCCGCCCAGCGCCGCGGATGCCACCCTTCTGGTCGGCAACAAGCACATGGACCTGACTGCGGCTCGGCCCCTGGTCCAGTTGTTCACCGGCGTCGACATCCCGCAACTGCCGGCCGTCATAGCGGGTGTCCGCAATCCCTATGAGCGGGAGGTTTCGCTGTTTCGCTACTGGTCGCGGAACCAGAAGCGCGTGGTCGATACGTTCGGTACTTTCTGGCCAGACTTTGAAGCGTTTACCCGGCGGGAGTCCTCGCTCGACCGCAACCTCGGCAATTTCTACATGGTCGGCGGCGTCGTCCCCGAGAACCTGCGTTTCATCCGCACGGAATGCATGGAAACCGACCTGCGCGCCGCCCTGGACGCGATCGGGTTGGTCCCCGACGCGCCCGTTCCGGTTCTGAACGCCGCGCCCAACCGCTTCGATCCCGGCGCCATCACACCACGGGCCGAGGCCGCCATCCATGCTCGCTACCGCCTGTATTTCGAGCGCGGCCTGTATTCCCGCATGACGGTTTGAATGACTGAACCCGTCGTGGCAGCATCGGTGCGGCGACCATGCGGACCGCGAAGGAGCCAACCGATGCTTCAGCCCATGCCCTTCATCGTCGCCTCCCCCCGATCCGGCACCATGCTTCTCGGCGTCATGCTCGGCGCGCATCCGGACATGGCGATCTCCCCTAAGACAGGGTTCTTCCCCGGCCTCGCCGAGGCCTGTACGACGGCGGCCGATCCGCATGCGGCGTTCGTCGCGGCTCTGACCGACCCCAAGGTCGCCCCGGCCTGGCGTGACTGGCATATCGCCGAGGCGGATGTCCGCCGCGTAATCGACACGGTTCGGCCCTTCGACCTCTCCGATGCCATCCGTGCCCTGTATGGGCTGCTCGCGCAACGCATGGGCAAGCCGCGATACGGCGACCGCACCCCCCGCAATCTGCTGGCCATGACAGCGATCGCGGACATCCTGCCCGAGGCCCATTTCATCCACATCATCCGTGACGGGCGCGCGCAGTTCCTGTCGGCGCGCAAGGCCGGGTGGGGGGCGGCGGACCCTGCCATGGGCGCGCGCGGCTGGGTCCGGGCGGTGCGGCAGGGGCAGCGGACCGGCCGGACGCTGCCGCATTACCTGGAAATCCGCTACGAGGACCTGGTCCTGTCGACCGAGCACGAACTCCGCCGGCTGTGCCACTTTCTGGACCTGCCGTGGCATCCCGCGATGCTCGACTATACCGGGCACGCGGCGGAGCGTCTGGCGGAACGCCATGACACCGCGGGCTTCAGCGCTGACGCCCGCAAATCCCTGCACCGGAATGTGCTGCATGCGCCGATGGCATCCCGTATCGATGCCTGGCGGGCGGAACTCAGCGAGGAGGATGTGCGCCGGTTCGATGCCGAGGCCGGTGACCTGCTGCGGGAACTCGGACATCCAGTCTCGGGCGACGCCGATTGGGACATCGGCCTCGCCCGTTATGCCGAACCGCGTCACGGCATGGCGTTTGCCACGCCTTAACGCGAGCGGCTATTCCGCCGCCATCCGCGTAGGCGCCATCGTGGTCCCCGCCGGCAGGTCGAACAGCCCGTCCGGCAATCCGGCGAAGAACGACAGCACCTCGGCCGTCTTCACGACATCGGCGTATTTCGCGTGCATGTCACACAGGCTGAGCGCGTGGCTCGCCTGGCTGCGGTCGAAGCAGCCTTCCTCGGCCAGGGCGACGCGATAGTTCAGGCTGAACGCATCCACCGCCGTCGCCCGCACGCAGCCCGACGTCGTGGTGCCCGTCAGGATCACGCTGTCGCAGCCGAGAAGAGTCAGATAGGCGGCCATGTTAGTGCCGAAGAAGCCCGACGGCTTCTGCTTGTCGATCACGATGTCCTTCGGTCCCGGCGCGATGGGCGCCACGATCTCACACGGATCGAGGTTGGTGCCCGACCGCGTCTTGTCCTCGTCCCGGCGCTTGTTCTTCCACCGCCAGCTTCCCGCGTCCCAGTTGTCGCCGGCGCGGTAGCGGTTGGTCGTGTAGATCACCGGCAGCCCCTTGGCGCGGGCGGCCTCGCAGAGTTGGCGGATGTGCTCCACCGCGACCCAGCTTTCTTCACCGCACGAACTGCGCCAGCGCTTGATGCTCTCCAGGATCGGTTCGGGCTTGTCGCCGCAGAACAACCAGTTCACGTCGATCACCACCAAGGCCGGCCGCTTGCCGAACCCGGCCCGCGCGCCGAAGCCCCCGGCGGCGAACACCGCCTTGTCACGCTCGGTCAGGAATTTGTCCCAGACATACTCGGTCATGGCTGTGTCTCCTTCGCTCAGGCCAGATCAACGGTGGTCAGGTCCTGCTGCCAGCTCTGCGCCTGCACGAACCCCTTGACCCGCGGCGACATCGCCCGCGGATTGAGGTCGTGGACCACGAAGCACCACAGCGCCTGGTCGACGATCCGGGCATGCAGCTTGGCGATCAGCGCGTTCTGTTCGGCCGGATCGAAGGCGACGCTGATCGCCTCGCACAAAGCGTCCATCTCCGGATCCTTGTACCAGCCCCAGTTGATGCCCAGCGGCGGGACCAGCTTCGACCAGGCGACCTGGATCATCGCGATCGGATCGGCGGTTCCCAGGGAGTTGTTCAGCGCGTGGCCGCCCTTGTTCTCCGGCGCCGCGGCACCCGCTCGGCGCCGAGCGCGCAGGGCTTCCCAGTCCATGGCGCGCAGGGTGATGGCGAAACCGACGTCTTCCAGCGACTCCTTGATCGCCTCGTTCATCGGCAAGGGCTGCATCTGGCCGGAGCCAGAGGTTGAGATCAGGAAGGTGGCGGGGCAAGGCTTCTTCGGGCCATACCCGGCCTCAGCCAGCAGCTTGCGAGCCTCCTTCGGGTCATAACGGACATCAAAGGTGGGCTTGCCGAACCAGGGATGGCCCGGCGGGACCATGCCCTTGGCCGGCATGGCCGTGGCGTTCAGCAGGTTGCACAGACCATCGCGATCGATCGCCAGGTTCATCGCCTTGCGCACGCGGATGTCGCGGAACGGGCTGTCATCCAGGTTCGACAGCAGATAGGGCCAGATGTGCGGATAGGGGTTCAGGACGACCTGCATACCCGCGGACCGAAGCTGCTTCAGCGTGTCCGGGGCCGGTGCCTCCACCCAGTCGATCTGTCCGTTCAGCAGGGCCGAGACCCGCGTCACCGCGTCCGGCATCGGAATGATCACCAGCTTGTCGCAGCGGGGGATACGCCGAGCCTCCCAGTAGTTGGGGTTGCGGGCGAATTCGACTCGCTCGCGGGGGACGACCTTGGTCACCATCCAGGGGCCGGTGCCGGAGGGGCGCTGCGCCACCTTGCCCCAGTCCTTCCCCATCTCCTCCCACCGCGCCGGGCTGGACATGAAGATGCTGGCCAGGTCGTAGGGCAGGTTGGCGTTCGGCTCCTTCGTTTCGATCATGACGGTCAGTTTGTCGACCACGGCGTATTTGGCGATGCTTTTGATCCAGGTCGCGGCCTGGGTCGACTGCGCCTGGTCGAACTGCGGGGAATCGCGGCGGATCAGCTTGTCGAGGTTCCAGACCACGGCATCGGCGGTAAACGCGGAGCCATCATGGAACGTGACTCCGTCGCGCAGCTTGAAGGTCCAGGCGACCCGGCGGTCGGGATCGGCGGACCAGCTGACCGCCAGGCCCGGCCGCAGGGTGGCGGCGACGTCCGAGCGGGAAAGGTCCCAGTTGATCAGGGCGTCATAGGCGGTGACACCCATGAAGCGGATGCCTTCGCCGCCCTGGCTGGCCTGCCCGGTCGTCAGGGGGATATCGGCTGCGGTCATGGCGACGCGGAGGACTTTCTCGGCGGCTTGTGCCGGACCCGGTAGGGTCGCGGCGGTGGCGCCGGCGACCAATGACTGACTGAGGTGACGCCGCCCGATCCTGATCATGTGCACTGGCTCCATGGGAAATCCTGGAGGGGGAGCCTGCAACTCGTGTGCCATCATTTTGGGCATTGATGCGATTGGGTTGCAGAGATGCGCCGATCACGAATGCACAAATATGGCCCTGATTCTGGGAAAATATGACCATATTGCCAATTTTATAGCGTATTATGTAGCCATATCTTAGGACGCGCTCTCGATCTGACCATAATAAGCCTATTATTTGCACCGGTGACGGGCTTGCCATCCAGGGCATGCCCTATGGCACCCTCTTTGCTTAGTCGGAGGGCAGAGCCGGACCCGTCACGCCGGCAGGGGCATCACGATGGACCTTCCGCACGAACCAACCCAGCTTACCGCCATGAGTATCGCGGCACTCGGGGCCGCCTTCCGCGCCGGCACGCTCTCTCCGGTCACGCTGACGCAGGCCTGCCTCGATCGCATCGCGCGCTTCGACAATACGCTGCACAGCTTCATCACCGTCACCGCCGACCGCGCCTTGGCCACCGCGCGAAAGGCCGAGGCTGAACTGAAGGCCGGCCAGGATCGCGGCCCCTTCCACGGCATCCCCTATGCCCTGAAGGACATCGTCGACGCCGAGGGCGTGCCAACCACGGCCCATTCCCGCCTGATGCCCGAAACCCCGGCAACCACGGACGCCCACGTCACCGCCCTCCTCGAAAAGGCCGGCGGCATTCTCCTCGGCAAGCTCGGCACCTTCGAATTCGCCCTCGGCGGCCCCTCCTGGGATTTGCCCTGGCCACCGCCGTTGAACCCCTGGAACACCGATTTCCTGCCAGGCGGATCGTCGTCGGGATCGGGCACCGCCGTGGCCGCCGGGTTCGTGCCAGCCGCGATCGGGACGGATACCGGAGGCTCGGTCCGCTGGCCCGCCGCCTGCTGCGGCATCGTCGGCCTGAAGCCCACATACGGCCGGATCAGCCGGCGGGGCGTGCAGCCCAACACCTTCTCCATCGACCATTGTGGCCCGATGACCCGCACGGTCCGTGACTGCGCGATCATGCTGGGCGCCATCGCCGGACACGATCCGCTCGACCCCGGCAGCCTCGAAGCACCTGTCCCGGATTACGTCGCCGCCCTGACCGGCGACATCAAGGGCACCCGCATCGGCCTGATCCGCAACTGGTACGCCGGCGAAGCCACCGCCGAGGTGACGGAGGCCGTCGACCGCGCCGCCGTCCTGCTGGCCAGCCTCGGCGCGATCGTGGAGGAAGTCGTCCTGCCCGACATCGGCCACTACGCCGATGCCAAGACGCTGATTTCCATGAGCGAACTCTTCACCATCCACGCCCCCGATCTGCGCACGCGACCGGAGATGTTCGGCGCCAAGCTGCGCCAGCGCGTCATCGGCGGCGCTTTCATCCGTGCCGAAGACTACCTGAACGCCCAGCGCTGGCGGGCCGAACTCGCCCGCGGCCTGAACGCCCAGTTCGGCAAATTCGACGCCCTAGTGACCGCCGGCTGGCTGAACGCCGCCGATCCGGCCGACCCCGCCGGCTCCGACTTCTTCCGCCGCGGCCGCAACGTGACCATGCCCTTCTCGGTCGCCGGCGTGCCGTCGCTCTCGGTCCCGATCGGCTTCGGCGCGCATGGCCTGCCGCTGGCCATGCAGGTCGCCGGCCCGCCGCTGGCCGAGGCCACCGTCCTGCGCATCGGCCACGCCTACGAACAGGCGACCGAGTGGCACACGAAATCCCCCGTCCTTCACGCCGGAGTCTCCGCATGACCGCCTCCCCCACACCGGAAGAGATCGCCCTGCTCGCCCGCCAGGCCGGGCTGGACCTGCCGCCCGCCTACCTCAAGGAACTGACCGAGGCCTACGGCAACGTCCGCCAGATGATCGACCGCATCCCCACCGGCCGCCCGCGCGGGGATGAACCCGCGCATGTCTTCGTGCCGACGAAATTCCTGCCGGCGGGGGAATAGACCATGGCGGCGCTGGAATTCCTGACGATCGCGGAAGCATCCAAGCTGATCGCGGCGAAGAAACTGTCCCCGGTCGAACTGACCGAAGCCTATCTGAAACGGATCGAGGCGCTGGACCATCTGCTGGACAGCTTCGTCACCCTGACCGCCGAACGCGCCCGGGCCGAGGCCAAGACCGCCGAAGCCGCCATCATGAAGGATGGTCCGATCGGCCCGATGCACGGCATCCCGTACTGCCTGAAGGACATCTACGACACGGCGGGCATCCTCACGACCGGCATGTCCAAGACGCTCGCCGACAACGTGCCCACCCGTGATTCCTACTGCACGGAAAAGCTGGTCGCGGCCGGTGGCGTGCTGCTGGGCAAGAACGCGACGTGGGAGTTCGCGCATGGCGGCCCGTCGTGGGACGTGCTGTTCCCGCCGGCCCGTAACCCCTGGAACCGGGATTACTCCCCCGCCGGATCGTCATCGGGGTCCGGTGCCGCCGTCGCCGCCGGCTTCGCGCCCGCGACGCTGGGGACGGACACCGGAGGCTCCATCCGCAGCCCCGCCGCGGCCTGCGGCATCACCGGCCTGAAACCGACCTATGGCCTGGTGAGCCGGCGCGGTGTCATCCCCAACTGCTTCAGCCACGATCATGCGGGCCCCCTCGCCTGGACGACCGAGGACGTGGCGATCCTCATGCAGATCATCGCGGGCTACGACCCCGAAGACCCCGGCTGCGCCAATGTCCCGATCCCCGACTACACCGCGGCGCTGACCGGTGACGTCAAGGGCATGGTCATCGGCGTCCCGGTGAACTGGCTGGAAACTGATAACCCGCCCACGCCCGCCACCAAGGCCGCGTTCGAAGCCGCGCTGGATGTGTTCCGAGGCCTCGGCGCCACCATCCGCCCGGTCACCCTGCCGCCCTTGAAACAGTTTGACGACTGCAAGAAGACCATCGCCGTCGCGGAACTGTTCACCATCCACGCCGCCGACCTCCGCACCCGCCCCGAACGGTTCGGCGACAGCCTGCGCTACCGCATCATCGCCGGCGGCCTGGTGCGGGCCGAGGAATACATCCTGGCCATGCGCATGCGGACCGACCTCGCCCGCGCCATGCAGGCCGTCATGGCAACGATCGACGTCCTGATGCTGCCGACGAACGAACCGGCCGGAAAGCTGGAGCCGATCCCGCCCGCCAGCCTGTTCACCCGGTCATCCTTCACCACGCCGTTCAACACCGGCGGCAACCCGGCGCTGTCGGTGTGCAGCGGCTTCGCGGAAAACGGCATGCCCTTCTCATTGCAGATCGTCGGCAAGCTGTTCGACGAGCCAACGGTGCTGCGCGCCGGAGACGCCTACGAAAAGGCCACGCCCTGGCGCGACCAACGCCCGGTTCTGGTTGCGAAGGAAACCGTCTGATCCCGTCCGTATCGGTGGATTGACATGCATTTATATATACTGCGTCGTCTGCTCTACACCGTGCCGATCATCATCGGCGTCACGATCGTCTGCTTCTCCTTCATTCACCTGGCCCCAGGCGATCCGATCAGCGCGGTCCTGCCGGAAAACGCGTCCACCGAACTGATGGAGGAGATCAAGGCCGCCTACGGCCTCGATAAGCCCCTCCCGATCCAATACCTGAAATGGCTGATGCACGTGGCCGGAGGCGACTTCGGCACGTCCATCATGACCCGACGATCCGTGGTGAGCGAAGTCCTGCCAGCGGTCGGCAAGACGGCGCTTCTGGCGATCACCGCGATCACCATCAGCTTCGCCCTCGGCATCACGCTGGGCCTGCTCGCCGGCTTCTCCGACCGCCGCGTCACCGACCGTTCCATCACCGCCTTCGCCGTCGTCGGAATCTCCGTTCCCCACTACTGGCTCGGCATGGTCCTGGTGGTGATCTTCGCGGTGCAGTTCCAGGCCCTGCCCGCCACCGGCATGGGCCCCGCCGGCACCCATGTCTGGGACTTCGGCTGGAAAGACCTGAGCCACCTCGTCCTCCCCGCCCTGACCCTGGCGATGATCCCGACCGGCGTCCTCGCACGCTCGGTCCGCGCCATGGTGGCCGAGGTGCGACGGCAGGAATTCGTCCAGACCCTGAAAGGCAAGGGCCTGCGTCGCCCGCGCATCTTCCTGCACATCGTGAAGAACGCCGCCCCGCCGATCCTGGCGATCATGGGATTGCAGTTCGCGCAGCTTCTCGGCGGCTCGATCCTGGTGGAGACGGTCTTCGCCTGGCCCGGCACCGGCTTCCTGCTGAACGCCGCGATCGCCACCCGCGACCTGCCCTTGCTGCAAGGTACGGTCATCGTCCTGGCCACCTTCTTCGTCCTGACCAACCTGGCGGTCGACATCCTGCAAACCGCCATCGATCCAAGGGTGCGCCGGACATGAGCGCCACGGTAGAAACCAGCCCGGTCGCGGCCGCCCCGCGCGCGACCCCGAAACGCCGCCGGACCGGAGGCTTCTGGCGCCGCGTCGCCCGCCACGTCATGCGCGACAAGCTCGCGCTGCTGTGCACGGTGATACTGGCCCTGATCGCGCTGTCGGCGATCTTCGCGCCCTGGATCGCGCCAGCCGATCCCTACAAGACCAGCATGATGCGGCGCCTGCTGCCCCCGCTCAGCCCGGGATACATCCTGGGCACGGATGAACTCGGCCGCGACATGCTGTCCCGACTTCTGTATGGCGGACGGGTGTCGCTGGCGATGGGCATTTCGCCCGTGATCCTGGCCACCCTGATCGGCGGCGCGCTGGGCGTCACCGCCGGGTATTTCGGCCGCCACGTCAACATGGCGATCATGCGCGTCGTCGACGTGTTCTACGCCTTTCCCTCCGTCCTGCTCGCCGTCGCTATGGCTGGCGTGCTGGGCGCGGGGCTGTTCAACAGCCTGATCTCCCTGACCCTGGTCTTCATCCCGCCGATCGCCCGTGTGGCCGAGGCCGTCACGACCCAGGTCCGCAACCAGGATTACGTGGAGGCCGCGCGGGCCACCGGCGCCTCCGCCCCGCGGATCATCGTCCAGCACGTGTTGGCGAACGTCACCGGCCCGATCATGACCTACGCGTCGAGCCTGGTGAGCATCGCGATCATCATCTCATCTGGCCTGTCGTTCCTGGGCCTGGGCGCCGCGCCGCCGATCGCCGATTGGGGCCTGATGCTGAACACGCTGCGCCAGGCGATCTACGTGGCGCCGATCAACGCCGTCCTGCCCGGTGTGATGATCTTTGCGGCCTCGGTCAGCTTCAACCTGCTCAGCGACAGTCTCCGCACCGCCATGGATGTCCGCGCATGACCGACACACACCCAAGCGACACGGACCCGCGCGACCGGGGCGGCCCCCGCCAGCCGATCCTCTCGGTCCGCGACCTGAAGAAATACTTCCCGCTGCGGGGACCCCTCGGCACCATCAACGCCCATGTCCAGGCCGTCGACGGCGTCAGCTTCGACGTCATGAAGGGGGAAACCCTCGGCGTCGTCGGTGAGTCCGGCTGTGGCAAGTCCACCACCGCCCGCCTGCTCATGCGCCTGATCGAGCCTGACGCCGGCAGCGTCGTCCTAGACGGCGATCCGATCGGGCATGGCGGGATCACGCTGCGGGAACTGCGCCGGAACATGCAGATGGTGTTCCAGGACAGCTACGCCTCGCTCAATCCCCGCCACACCGCGACCGAGGAAATCTCCTTCGGCCTGCGCGTCCACGGCATCCCGGCGGCGAAGGCGCGGGAACAGGCGTTGTCGTCCCTGCGCCTCGTCGGACTCGATCCCACCCTGTTCGCCGATCGTTACCCGCATGAGATGTCGGGCGGGCAGCGCCAGCGCGTGAACGTCGCCCGCGGCATCGCGCTGAACCCGCGTCTGCTGATCCTCGATGAGTCGGTCTCTGCGCTGGACAAGTCCGTGCAGGCGCAGGTGCTGAACCTGCTGGCCGAACTGAAGCAGCGATTGAACCTGACCTACATCTTCATCTCGCACGACCTGAACGTGGTGCATCACGTCTCCGACCGCGTGCTGGTGATGTATCTGGGCAAGGTCGTCGAACTCGGCCCGGTCGACCGCATCTATCGCGCCGCCGCGCACCCGTACACGCGGGCGCTGTTCGCCTCCCGCCTGTCGATGAACCCGGCCTTGCGGGTGGAGGCCGTGCCGCTCTCCGGTGACCCGCCCAACCCGGTCCGCCCACCATCGGGCTGCCGTTTCCGCACCCGCTGCGCGATGGCCGAGGCGATCTGCGCCGCGGCCGAACCGATGCTGAGCAGCGTCGCCGACGCGCACCAGGCCGCCTGCCACGCCGTCATCCCCGGCAGCGGCCACAGCCAGGCGGAGGCCCTTGCCCATGCCGCATGATCCCGTCGTCGAGGTCAGCGACCTCTCGGTCCGCTTCGTCAACCGCGACCTTGATCTTCAGGTGGTCGACGGCGTGTCCTTCAGCCTCGCGGCCGGGGAGGTCCTGTGCCTGCTGGGCGAATCCGGTTCCGGCAAAAGTGTGACCATGCGCGCCTTGCTGCGCCTGCTGCCGGACTATGCCCGGATCGGCGGGAAAATCCGGCTGGCCGGCAAGGACGTCACCACGATGACCGACCGGCAGTTGGAAGCCGTGCGCGGCCCCGTCGGCGCCATGATCTTCCAGGAGCCGATGACGGCGCTGGACCCGGTCTTCACCATCGGCACGCAGATCAGCGAGACCATCGTCTCGCATGAGGGCGTGTCCTACCGCGAGGCCCGCAAACGCTCGCTGGAACTGCTGGAGATGGTGCAGATCCCCTCGGCCGAACGGCGTCTGGATTCCTATCCGCACGAGCTGTCCGGCGGGCTGCGCCAGCGCGCGATGATCGCCTTGGCGCTGTCCTGCCGCCCGTCCTTGCTGCTGGCGGATGAGCCGACGACCGCCCTGGACGCCACGGTGCAGATCCAGATCCTGCTGCTGATCCGGTCCTTGCAGCGCGAGCTTGGGATGGCGACGATCTTCGTCACCCACGATATCGGCGTGGCGTGTGAGGTCGCGGACCGTGTCTCGGTCATGTATGCCGGCCGCTTCGTCGAAACCGGGCCGGTGGCGGATGTCATCGGCCGCCCCGGGCACCCCTACACGGCCGGGCTCCTGCGCTCGACCGTCCATGCCGAGTCCCGCGGGCAGTTGCTGGAATCCATTCCTGGAGGACCGCCCGACCTCGCCGACCTGCCGGTCGGGTGCAGCTTCGGGCCACGCTGTTCGCAGCATCACGCCGCCTGCGATGCCGGCGTTCCGGCCATGGTGCCGATCGGAGAAG
The DNA here is from genome assembly GCA_002422345.1 of Acetobacteraceae bacterium UBA6159. Classification (GTDB taxonomy): domain Bacteria; phylum Pseudomonadota; class Alphaproteobacteria; order Acetobacterales; family Acetobacteraceae; genus Rhodopila. Next base: position 14,829 of record DIUL01000212.1, on the reverse strand, counting down.
GGCGGATGGCACGCTGTCTCCGACCCCTGCTCGCAACGGCGGAGGCCGCATGATGGAAGACCTTACGACCCTCACGGCTGCCGCCGCCGGCCGGATGATCGCCGCGCGCACGCTGTCGCCGGTCGACCTCGTGGAAGCGTTCCTCGCCCGGATCGAGGCCGTCGACGCGCAGGTAAAAAGCTATCTCCTGGTGATGGCTGATTCCGCCCGCGCCGCCGCCCGGCAGGCGGAGCAGGAGATCGCGGCCGGCAGATGGCGTGGCCCGCTGCACGGCATTCCCTATGCGGTGAAGGACAACTACTTCACCAAGGGCGTCCGGACCTGCGGTGCCTCCCGCCTGCTGCTGGACCATGTTCCGGACTTCAACGCGACCGCCATCGAGCGCCTCACCCACGCTGGCGCGATTCTGTTGGGCAAGCTCAACACCTGGGAATACGGGACCGGCACCGGCGCGGTGCATTTCGACCTGCCGTTCGAGCCTGCCTGCAACCCCTGGAACCTCGGGCATTTCACCGGCGGATCCTCAACCGGGGCAGGGGCCTCGGTCGCGGCGCGGACGGCGATGTTCGCGCTGGGATCGGATACTGGCGGCTCGGTGCGGCTGCCGGCGGCGGCCTGCGGGTTGCAGGGGATCAAGCCGTCCTTCGGCCTGGTCAGCCGCTATGGCATCCTGCCGAACTGCTGGTCGCTGGATGCCGCCGGCCCGCTGTGCTGGACGGCCGAGGACTGCGCCCTGGTGCTGGACGCCATCGCTGGCCACGATCCGGCCGACCCCACCTGCGTCGATCGCCCACCCGTTGCCCATGCGCGCGGCATCGGCGCGGGCGTCCAGGGGACCGTGATCGGGGTCGTGCGGGAGATCGACATGAATGGCGTCGGCGCCGATCCGGCCGTCGCGGCGGGAGTCTCCCATGTCGCGGAGACGCTGCAATCCCTCGGCGCGCGGATCGTCGACGTGGCCCTGCCATCGCCGCTGTCGGCCTATCGGCGCGTCACCTCCCTGATCAACTGGACCGAATCCCTGTCGATCCATGAACGGGACTTCGTCGAGCGCGGCGACCAGATGGGCCAGGCCCTGCGCGACAAGATGATGTCGGGCTTCACCGTGCGCGCCGTCGACTACGTGGCCGCCCTGCGCCTGCGCCGCGAACTGGCCGAGACCATGGACCGGCTGATGCAATCGGTCGACGCCCTCCTGCTGCCCTGCGCGTTCCACACCGCGCCGCCCTATGCCGATCCGGCCGCCGTGGTCGCGTTCACCGGCCACACCGCCACCTCGGTCTTCAATGCCACCGGCCATCCGGCGATCAGCCTGTGCAGCGGCTTCGACGCCGCGGGCCTGCCGCTGAGCGCGCAACTCGCCGGCAACTGGTTCGATGAGGCGACGCTGCTGCGGATCACCCACGCCTATGAGCAGGCGACTCCGTGGCGGGCAGCCCGCCCCGAAATCCCCGCCCAGGGAGCGATGTCATGACCAAGCCGACCTGGACCAACGCCGAGATCGCCGCCTTCGCCGCCGCCAACGCGGTCACCTGGCTGACCCCGGCGCATGCCGAGCGGTTTGCCGAACGGGCAAATGAAGCGGCGGCGGCAGGGCGGGCTGTGCCCCGCATGACGTCCCGGTTCGTCGAACCCGCGCATGTGTTCCAGATGGGTCCCACCCGGCGCTGAACCGACAGGTTCAGTCCCCGGCCTCCTGCGGGACCGGGATCCGCCCGCGCCGGGTCCACCACGCGACGGCGGCGACGATATAGGGGGCCAGCAGCAGGGTCAGCACCACCCGCTCGACATGGAACGCGGTGACCATCGGCACGCCCAGATGCAGCACCTTGGCGGTCAGCACCATCTCGGGCAGCCCGCCGGGCGCCAGGGCGATGGCCAGTGACGCCAACGGCAGGCCCGTCAGTGCCGAGATCGCCAGCGCGATCCCGCCGCAGGCGGTCAGCAGCAGGACCGAACAGACCAGCGTCGCCGCCAGCAGCCGGGGGGAGCGCATGAGGAACCGCCGGTCGAAGGTCGTGCCCAGGCTGACGCCGAGCAGCACCTGCGCGATGGCGACGAGCGCGAACGGCATGCTCGACAGCCGTATGCCGCCGGCGGTCATGGCGCTGATCACGATCAGCGGCCCGAGGAACCAGGCGTTTACCAGCCCGATCCGACCCAGGATCGCGATCGCACCGGCCGCGATCAGGCCCAGGCCCAGGAGGCCCAGGAGGTTGAAGGGGATGATCGCTGCGGCGGAGAGTTCCTGATGCCCGTCGATGCCGCTCAGGATCATCGCAGGCGGGATGCAGGTGACGATCAGCGCGATGCGGAAGGTCTGCGACAGGGCGACGGTCAGCGGGTCTCCGCCATAGCGTTCCGCGAGGTTCGCCATGTCGGCCGGCCCGCCGGGCACGCTGGCCATGACGGCGGTCAGTTGGTCGATCCGCGCCGCCCGGGCGAGCAACTGTGCGATCAGGGCGCCGGCCGCCATCGTCAGGATCGCCGCGGCGGTCATGGCCGGCAGGTTCGACAGGACAGCCAGCGCCGCGTCCTGGGTGAAGGTCAGGCCGACGCCGATGGCGATCATCATCTGCCCCACCCGCCGCCCGACGGGCAGGACGGACGGGCGGAAACCGCTGAGCGCCTGCGCGGCGGTGGCCAGCAGCGCGCCCATCATCCAGGGCAGGGGCACGGACAGGCGCATCGCCAGGTACCCGGCCACACCGGCGATCGCATAGGTCAGCGCGACGCGGGGCGCGTCCCGTTGGGCGGAGCGGAGCAGGGCATAGGGGTTCATCAAACGGGGCAGCTTGGAGAGACAGGCATGAAAACATCCGGCAGGGGCTGTGATCGGGATTCCCTACCCAAGAATCGTACCAGGGGCCTGAAGCCTCGGGCGTCGCGGCGACGGGTGGGGGTGAACGTGTTTCAGTCAATAGTCTGGTTGGGTGTCAGACAAAGGTCATAAAATATGCATTACGGCCATGCGTCTTGGGTGGCGGGTTGAAAATGCCTTAATTCAGGGCGAATTGTGTCGCCTCCCACCGCGTCGTCCCGGCCGCGTGCAAGGATCAATCGTGGCACGGTGCTGGAGTTGGTCCCGGCACGCGGCCGGGATGACGCGAGGGACGGTTGGTCGCGACCCACCCCACGCCTTGCTCGAATCCGCCCCCCCGGCCCAGACTCCCCGGGATCGACGCAGGCACGGATGGATTTGCATGAAGTTTCTCCACGCCGCCGACATCCATCTCGACAGCCCGCTCGCCGGGTTGCGCGACCGCGCCGACCTGCCGCCCGACCTCGTCCGCCACTGCACCAGGCGCGCCTTCGCCGCCATGATCGACCTGGCCATCGCCGAGGACGTGGCCTTCGTCGTCATCGCCGGCGATCTCTATGACGGGGACTGGAAGGATTTCTCCACCGGGCTGTTCTTCGCCGAACAGATGCGCCGCCTCGGTCGGCCGTGCTTCCTGCTGCGGGGGAACCATGACGCCCGCTCGGTCATCACCCGCAACCTGACCGCCCCGGACAATGTCTTCGAGTTTTCCTCCCGCACCTGCACGACCTTTGAACGCCCGGACCTCGGCGTCGCCCTGCACGGCCATTCCTTCCCCCAGCGCGCGGTGCCCGAGGACCTGTCGGCCAACTACCCAAACCCCATCCCCGGCCTGCTGAACATCGGCGTGCTGCACACCTCGGCGGACGATCCGGGGGATCACGAGGTCTATGCCCCCTGCAACGCCGCGGCCCTCACGCTTCGGGGCTACGACTATTGGGCGCTGGGCCACATCCACATGCGCCGCGTGCTGTCCGAGCGCCCCTGGATCGTCTTCCCTGGCAACCTGCAAGGCCGCCATCCGAAGGAAACCGGCCCGAAAGGCTGCTCCCTGGTCACGGTCGAAGACAACGCCATCGTCGCCGTCGAGCATCGTTCGGTGGATGTGCTCCGCTGGGCCGCGGTCGATGTGGACGCCACAGGTACGGACGTCGCGCTGCTGACCGGACGGGTCGCCGCCGCGGTGCGGACCGCGCTCGACACCGCCGACGGACGGCCCTTGCTCGCCCGCGTCACCCTGACCGGCGCCACCGATCTGCACGGCACCCTGCTGGGCGACACCGACCAGATCGCCGCCGAATGCCGCAACGCCGCGATCGAGACCGGGGGGCATCTCTGGGTCGAAACCGTGCGCGTGCAGACCCGCCCCGCTGGCCGGGTTGCCACCGAAACGCTCGCCCCCCTGCGCGCCGCCTTCGCCGCAGGCCTCGACGATCCCGAAATGATCGCCGCGCTGCTGCGGGAATTCACGTCGTTGCGACAGAAACTACCTGCCGCCGCCCGAGACGGGCTCGACCTGCCGGATGATGAGGCGGCGCTGCGGCTGCTGGCCGAGGACGCCTGGCAGATCGCCGCCGACGCGCTGACCGCGACGGACCTGTCATGAAGCTCCGCCGCCTCGACCTGCTGCGCTATGGCCATCTGACCAACGTCGTGCTGGAGTTTCCCGACGAGGTGCGCCTGCACGTCGTGCATGGGGCGAACGAGGCCGGGAAATCCACCGCGCTGGCCGCCATCGCGGATGCGCTGTTCGGCTTCGGCCACCGCACCGACTTCGACTTCCTGCATGGTTCGTCCCAATTGCGGGTGGGCTTCACCCTGGGCACCGGTGACGGCGCCGAGATGAGTTTCGTGCGCCGCAAGGGCCGCCGCGACACGCTGCGCGACGGCGCGGATGAAACGGTGCCGGAGGACGTGTTGCGCCGCTGCATCGGCGGCGCCGGGCGTGAGCTGTTCGAGCGTGGTTTCGGCCTGGATGGCGAACGCCTGCGCCAGGGCGGCCAGGAACTACTGCGCGCGGGCGGGGAAGCGGGGGAAAGCCTGCTCGCCGGCGCCGGCCTGACCAACCTGCGCGTTGCCCTGACGCGGCTGGAGGAGGAAGCCAAGACCCTGGTCGGTGATGGCCGCGGCCGGCGGCGGCTGTCCGAAGCGGTCGATGCCTGGCGTGCCGCGCAGCGGGAAAGCGAGGAACGCGCAGTCGCCCCGCAGGCCTGGAAGGACGCCTCGGCCGAACATGACTGCGCGGAGTCCACCCTGGCCGAGGTGCAGAACCGCTATCGCGCCCTGGCCGAGGAAGCCAACCGCCTGCAACGCGTCCGCCGCGTGAGGCCGCTGCTCGCCGAACTGACCGAACGGCGGCAGGAACACGCGGACCTCGCCGACGCCCCGCATCTGCCCGCCGATGCCGAAGCCCGCTTCGCCCAACTGGTCAAGGTCCACGCCGACGCCGAACGGGATGCGGAGCGGGAGGGGATCGCCGCCGCCCGCCTGACCGCCGAACGTGCCGCCCTGCCGTTGGATGATGTAGCCCTGGCCGCGCAGGACGTGATCGACGCGCTGGAAGGCCGGCGCGGGATCGTGCGGCAGGCGATGACCGACCTGCCGGATCGCCAGGCCAGCGCCGCCGCGTTGCGGGCCTCGGTGATGGAGGCGATCGGCGACCTCGGCCTGTCCCTCGCCCCCGAGGCCGCGCGCGAGGCTCTACCATCCCCCGCCGCCCGTCGGGTCGTGACGCGATTGATCAGCCAGCATGCCGCGCGCGCGACCGCGTCCAACGCCGCCGCACGGGAACGGGCCGCTGGCGAACGCCGCCGGGATCAGGCGGAACAGGCCCTGGCCGCCGAACCGGAGCCAGCTTCGCCTGCTTTGCTGCGCCGGACGATCGACGCCGTGCGTGGCGAGGGACCCTTGGAGGCGGACCTCTCCCGCGCCGGTCTCGCGCTCGCATCCGCCGAAGCCGCTGTCCGGGCCGCGCTCGATGCGCTGCCGCTTTGGTCCGGCGAACTGGTCGGCCTGATCGCTTGCCCGTTGCCCTTGCCCTCCGAAGCTGAGGCGGCGGCGGCCGCGTTGGACAAGGCGGTTCTCGCCCTGACACAGGCGCGCGACGGCGTCGCCGGGCTGGAAGCCGAGATCGCGGAACAGACCGACAGCCTCGCCGCCTTGACCGGGGGAGAGACGGTGCCCACCCGCCCGGTCGTCGAAGCCGCGCGGTTGCGGCGGGATCGCATGTGGCGGCTGGTCCGGCGGATTCTGGACGGTGGTCCGCCTCCGTCTGTTGACGACGATCCCCCCGACGGCTCCCTGCCTGACGCGTTCGAGGCCTTGCGCGACGAAGCCGACCGTCTGTCGGACCGCCGAGCGGATGAGGCGCAAAGGGTGGCGGATGTAGTGGCGGCGACGGGGCGGTTGGAGGTGCTCGGGGGCCGGCTCGTCGCGGCCCGTTCGGGGCTGGCGCTGGCCGAAGCCGAGGCCGAGCGGACCCAGGCGGCGTGGCGGGCGTTGTGGGCACCGAGCGGTCTGACACCGCTGCCCCCCGCGGCGATGGGCGAATGGCGGCGCAATCGGGACGATGTGCTCCGGCTGGCCGAGACGGCGGCGGCCGCCCGCGCCACGCGCGACGGGCTGGCCGAACGCTTTGCCCGCGCGCATGCCCTGCTGGCCGGCGCGTTGGAGGCGGGGATGGATCTGGCGCGGGACTCTTTGACCGCCCTGTTGCTGCGTGCCGAAACCGCCTGTGCCGCGGCCGAAGCCCGGGCCGAGGAGCACCGCGCCCGCCGCAAGGCCCTCGCGGATGCCGAGGCGCGGTTGCCCGATCTGCGCCAGGCCGCGCTGGACGCCGAAGCCGCCCTGGACGCCTGGCGGCGGGACTGGATTCCCGCCATCGCGCCGCTCGGCCTGCCTGACGACGCGGGGATCGAGGCCGCCGAAGCCGCCTTGGCCGCCTGGGCGCGGATCGCCGAAACCGTGCCGCTCTGGCGGGAGGATGAGGGCCGCATCGTCAGCATGACCGCTAGCATCGCCGCCTTTGCCGCCGACGTCCGTGCCGCCCAGGCGAAGACTAGCGAGGCGGAGACGGATGAGCCCGCCCCGATCCTCGCGGCGCGTCTGGTCCGGCGGCTGGCGGAGGCGCGCAAGGCGGCGGCGGATGCGAAGGACCTGACACTCCGCATCGCGGCGCACGCGGCCGAACAGGCCCACGCGGCGCAGCGGCGGACGGAGGCGGAGCAGGGGCTTCAGGCGCTGCGCCTGCTGGCCGGGGTTGCCGACGACCCGGGCCTGCGGCTGGCGATCGAGCGGTCCCGCCGGCGCGATGCCCTGGCCCAGGAAGTTCTGAAGCTGGAACAGGCCTTGCCGTCCCAGGGCGACGGCCTGACGGAGGCGGCGTTGCGGGACGAAGCTGCCGGGATCGACCCCGACGCCGTCGTCGGACGCCTGACAGAGGTCGATGCCGAACTGCAAACCCTCGGTAGCAAGCGGGAGGATTTGAGCGCCCAACGCACCCGTGCCGCCGCCGCGCTGGCCGCGATGCGGGAGGGTAGGGACGCCGCGACGATGGCGCAGGAGGCTGCGAACGCCCTGGCGGATGCGCGGGCCGCCGCGGAACGCTACGCCAGGCTGCATGTCGCGCGGGTGCTGCTGCGCGCGGGGGTGGAGCGATTCCGGAAGGAACAGCAGGGGCCGATGCTGCGCGCCGCCGGCGCCCATTTCGTGCACCTGACCGGCGGTCGGTACCGGCGGCTGATCGTGGATGAGGACCCAGCGGGCAAGGCCGTCCTGATGGCGATCCGGGACTCCGATGTCGAATGCCCGGTGGAGGCGTTGAGCGAGGGGACTCGCGACCAGTTGTTCCTGGCGCTGCGGGTCGCGGCGATCGGTGCGCACGCCGAACAATCCGAGCCGCTGCCGTTCATCGCCGACGATCTGCTGGTGAATTTCGACGACACGCGCGCCGCCGCCGCGCTGGGGCTGCTGGCAGAACTGGGTCGGACGACGCAGGTCATTCTGTTTACGCACCATGACCACATCGCCGCGCTGGCTGGGCGGCAGGTGGGGGCCAGGGTGTGGACGATGCCGGCGCCCGGGGCGGTCGCGGCGGTTTCGCCGGACGCGGCGGTGTCGGGCGCTTCGGGGTAGACGCACACGCCTGCAAACCCGTCATCCCGGGCTCGTCCCGGGACCGATCGCGGCACGGTGCTGGCGATGGTCCCGGCACGAGGCCGGGATGACGGGGTTTGCGGCCCGTGCGCCATTCCGCCCGTGCATCCGGTCGCCGCATTTGCCGCCCGCCGAGCCCCTTGCCGAGACGCCCTTGCCCGGTAAAGATCGCCCTAAACGGGTGGAACGACACAATGGAAACGGCTGTGCCGGCGCAAATGAAGAGAAATCTTTTCCTGCTGGCGTGCTGTCAGGCCGTGGGCCAGGCATCCAATACGATGATGTTTACGGCCACGGCCCTGTCCGTCGTGACCTTCATGCATGACCGGGAACTCGCGACCCTGCCGATCACGATGCGGCATCTGGGGATCATGCTGTCCGTCTTCCCGGCGTCCCTGCTGATGCAGCGTTTCGGGCGGCGGCTGGGGTTCCAGACCGGCTCGATCATGGGAATGATCGGCGCCACGGCCAGTGCGATCGGCCTTTACGACGCCAACTTCCCGTTGATGTGCCTGGGCGGGCTGATCCTCGGCTACTCCACCGCCAACCTCCAGATGTACCGTTTCGCGGCGGTCGAACTCGCACCGTTGGACATGCGCGCCAAGGCGATCTCCTGGGTCACCTCGGGCGGAGTCGTCGCCGGCGTGCTGGGGCCGAGCCTGGCGCGGTGGACGCATGATCAGTGGGTGCCGCTGTATCTGGGGACCTATGCGGCGATGGTCGTGCTGCACATGATCGTCTTCACGATCCTGGCCTTCATCCGCTTCCCGCCTCCCGTCCCCACCACGCCTGTCACCGGCTCTTCCGACCCGACAGCCCGCCCGCTCTGGGTGATCGCGACGCAGCCGCGGTTCTGTGTCGCGGTGATCGCGGGGATGATCGCCTATGGCACGATGTCCTTTCTCATGAGCGCGTCGCCCCTGGCGATCGTCGGCTGCGGGCTGCCGCATACCGAGGCGCATTGGGTGATCTTCCTGCATGTGATGGGGATGTTCCTGCCGTCCTTCTTCACCGGCAACCTGATCCAGCGCTTTGGTGTGACGACGATCATGCTGGTGGGGATCGCCCTGCTGCTGACCGGGGTTTTCGCGGGTCTCTCGGGCATGACCGACTGGCATTTCCGCGTCGCTCTGACGGTGAACGGGGTCGGCTGGAACTTCCTGTTCGTCGGCGCGACGACGTTGGTATCGACCACCTACCGCCCGTCCGAACGCGGCAAGACCCAGGCTATGAACGACTTCCTGGTCTTTGGCACCACCGCGACATCCAGCTTCTTCGCTGGTGTTTTGCAGGAGCGGATGGGCTGGTTCGCGCTGAACTGGTTCTCTCTGACCTTGCTCGCGGTGGCCCTGGTTGCCGTGCTGTGGCTGCGCTTCCAGAAGCCGCGGGAGGCGCTGGCCTGACTATGGTATGCTCCGCGCGGCGCGAACCCTCGCGCCACGCGGAGTGAATGCCATGATGACCAATCCCGCCGGCGACGCCTCGGTGTACGGACCATGAGCAAGGACAAGGCGTCCGAAATCCCCTCCATGGGGCGGGAGGAATACAAGACCACCCTGCATGACCTGCAGGTCGAACTGGTCAAGCTGCAACGCCATTTCATCCAGTGCGAGGACAAGATCCTTGTCATCGTCGAGGGTCGCGACGCGGCCGGGAAGGACGGCGCCATCAAGCGGATCGTCCAGCACCTCAGCCCGCGGGAGACGCGGGTGGTCGCGCTCGGCAAGCCGTCGGACCGGGACCTCGGCGCCTGGTATTTCCAGCGCTTCGTCCCCTATTTGCCCACCGCGCAGGAATTCGTGCTGTTCAACCGCAGTTGGTACAACCGCGCGGGCGTCGAGCACGTGATGGGGTTCTGCACCGATGCGGAATACGAATCCTTCATGGAAACCGTGCTGGAGTTCGAGCACATGCTGGTCCGCTCCGGCATGAAGGTGCTGAAATACTATCTGGACATCAGCATGGACGAACAGAAGAAGCGGCTGAAGGCGCGTCGGACCGATCCGCTGAAGCAATGGAAAATCAGCCCGATCGACGCCCAGGCCGTGAAGCACTGGGAGGCGTACAGCGTGGCCCGGAACCAGATGCTGGCGCGGACGCACAATCCGGTGACGCCCTGGACCGTCTTGCGAGCGGACAACAAGCGCCAGGCACGCATCAACCTGATCCGTGACCTGCTGGCGCGCGTCCACTACAGCGACAAGGACGAAAGCCTGCTGGCGACCAACCCCGACATCATCTTCGAGTACCAGGAGATCTATGTCCGGAACGGCATGATCGCGCCCTGACCGCCCGCGCCGCCGACTTGGCCATCGGCGGCGCGTAGGTTATGTCCTTCCAATGAACGCCTCGACACAAGATAATTCCCGCCTGACAGCCGCCATGGGGAGAAATCTGTTTCTCCTGACCTGCTGCCAGTCCATCGGCCAAGCCGGCAATGTGATGATGCTGAGCGTGACCGCCCTGTCCGTCATCACCTTCTTTCCGTACCGCGACTTCGCCACGCTTCCAGCCACCCTCCAGCACGTCGGTGTCATGCTCGGCGTGTTTCCGGCGGCGGCGCTGATGATGCGGGTGGGCCGGGGCGGCGGGTTCCGAGTCGGCTCCCTGTTCGGGATGACCGGAGCGGCCTGCTGCGGCGTCGGGCTCTATACGCAACAGTTCGTGGTGATGTGCCTCGGCGGATTGCTGCTGGGCTATGCCGTCGCGAATCTACAGATGTATCGCTTCGCGGCGGTGGAGCTTGTGCCGTTCAGCTACCGCGCCCGCGCGATCTCCTGGGTGACGGCGGGGGGCGTGGTGGCGGGTGTCCTGGGACCGCTGCTGGTGCGCGGGACCTTCGATTCGATGATGCCGCTTTATCTGGGCACCTACGCGGCGATGGTCGTTCTGCATGCCATTGTCTTCATCGGCATGGGCTTCGTCCGCTTCCCCCCGATGCGGCAGTCGGCGCAGGCCGAACAGGCGGAGGGGCCGAAGCGCTCCTTGCTCGAAATCGCGCGCCAGCCGCGCTACGCCGCCGCGGTGGTCGCAGGGGTCGCGTCCTGGGCGACCATGATGTTCCTCATGAGTTCATCGCCTTTGGCCATCGTCGGCTGTGGCCTGCCGCCAACCGAGCCGCCAACGGTGATTTTCATGCATGTGATGGGGATGTACGGGCCGTCCTTCTTCACCGGCGGCCTGATCAGCCGGTTCGGCCTGGTACGGGTGATGGCGGCGGGGTCGATCATCCTGCTGGCGGGCGTGATCGTCGCCCTGGCCGGTATGACCGAGTGGCATTTCCGTATCGCGCTGATGCTGAACGGGGTGGGCTGGAACTTCCTGTTCATCGGCGCGACCGCCCTGGTCACCACCTGCTATCGCCCGTCGGAGCGCGGCAAGGCGCAGGCGCTGAACGATTTCCTGATCTTCGGCACCACTGCCTCGGCCAGCTTCCTGGCGGGCTTCGTGCAGGAGCGGGTGGGCTGGGTTGCCCTGAACCAGGGGGCGATCTTCCTGGTGCTGGTCTCGGCCCTGGCGGTCGCCTGGCTTTGGCTGATCCAGCGGAAAGGTGCCGTCGCCGCCTGAGAAGGCCATCGCGGCACGGGCCGACCGTGCCGCGATGAGGGTTTCTCAGGCCCTCAGGAACGGCGTGTCACCGCAGACTGTCACGCGGTGGCCATAGCGCTTCTGCGGGTAGTAGTCCCACATCGCCTGGTGCATCGTCGCGCGGTTGTCCCAGAACGCGATCGAGTTCGGCTGCCACTTGAACCGGCAATGGAACCGCGCCTGTTCGGCATGGTCGAACAGCATCCCCAGCACGGCGTCGCTCTCGGCCTTGGAAAGCTGCGGGATATGGGTCGTGAAGCCGCGGTTGACGTACAGCGCCTTGCGGCCGGTGATCGGATGCGTGCGGACGATCGGATGCTCCGATTCCGGGAACTTCATGTCGGCGGTCTTGTCGCGATACTGGTGGTTCGCCGATTTCAGGCTGGCATGGACCGCGGTGCAGCCTTCCAGGAACCGCTGCATCGTCTCCGACAGGGTTTCATAGGCGGCATACATGTTGGCGAAGCTGGTGTCCCCGCCACCATTCTCCGGCACCTGGTGGATATACAGGATCGAGCCCATCGGCGGCTCCGGATCGCAGGACACGTCGGAGTGCCAGACCTCTCCGGCCACGCGCTTGGAGTTCTCATCCGCCTTCACGACCAGGATTTCCGGATGCCCGTCGATCGGCTTGGGCGCGTTGGGGTGGATGTGCAGCTTGCCGAAGCGGGCGCCGAACTCCTTGTGCTGCGGCACGGTCAGGGTCTGGTCGCGGAAGAAGATGACCAGGTTGTCCATCAGGGCGTCATGGATTTCCTGGAACTGCTGGTTGCCGATCGGGGCGCCGAGGTCGACCCCGTGGATTTCCGCGCCGATGGTCGGCGTCAGCTTCCGTACATCGATCGTTTGGTAGGTCATGGCTGTTTCCTCTCCGGCGCGGCTTTGGCGCGCTGGAGGGAAGCTTAGGCAAAGGTTGGGGGAAAGGTAAACCGCAAGGCACCCGTCGTGACCGGCTGGACGCCGGCCACGACGGAACGCGCTCAGGACTGCTGGTTGCTGAAGATGATCGTGCCGGACGCCGCGAACATCCCGCCGACGCCGTGGCAGACCGAGATCTCGGCGCCCGGAATCTGCGCCGGAGAGGTCCCGCGCATCTGCCGCACGCTCTCCTGCAGGGCATACATGCCGTACATGCCGGAATGCATATACGACAGCCCGCCGCCATTGGTGTTCAACGGCAACGATCCGCCAGGCGCCGTGTTGCGCGCGGCGATGAAGGCCGCGGCTTCCCCACGCGGAACGATCCCCAGATCCTCCAGCCCATAGATCGGCAGATGCGCGAAGGCATCATAGATCATCAGGTGGTCGATATCGTTCTTGTTGATACCGGCCTGCTGGAACGCCGTCGGACCCGCCACGCGGAAGGCGCGGGACGACGTGAAGTCCTCCATCTGCGAAACCATCGGGGTTTCCACGCTCTCCCCGGTGCCCAGGATGTAGACCGGCTTGGTCGGAAAATCCTTCGCACGGTCGGCCGAGGTCAGGATCAGCGCGCCGCCGCCATCGGTGACCAGGCAGCACATCAGCAGCCGGAACGGCCAGGCGATCATGCGGCTGTTCAGCACGTCGTCGGTCGTGATCGGCGTGCGGAACGTCGCCCGCGGATGCATCGCCGCCCATTCGCGCTGCACGACGCTGACCTGCGCGATCTGCTCCTCGGTCACGCCATAGGTCTTCATATAGCGCAGCACGGGAATCGTGAACATGCTGGGCGGACCCATCGGGCCGAACGGCTGCTCGAACTGCCCGTTCAGCGACTGGGCATGCACGCTGCGCGGCGGATTGCCGACGCGCGACTTCCCGCTTTCGCCATGTGTGATCAGGATCGTCTTGGCCAGCCCCGCCTCGATCGCCGCCGCCGCGTGGCGGACATGGATCATGAAGGAGCATCCGCCCACCGCCGTCCCATCAACCCAGGTCGGCGTGATGCCGAGGTAATGGGCCAGTTGCACCGGCGTTTCATTGGCGCAGGCGATCCCGTCGATGTCCTTGGGCCGCAACCCGCAATCCGCCATCGCGTTCAACGCGGCGTCGGCATGCAACTGGATCTGCGACAGCTCGGGGATCACACCCAGCTTGGTCGTTTCCGCGGCGCCTACCACCGCGACTGCATTTCTGCGCATCGGTCAGCCTCCCACCGGACGGAACAAGGGAAGCGTGATGTCGTCGTTCTGCTTCTCGAACACGACCTCCAGCTCCATGTCCAACTGCAACGCCTCGGGCGTCTGCGGGCAGTCGACGATGTTGGTCATCATCTTCACGCCCTCGGCCAACTGTACGACCGCAATCGCGTAGGGCGGCGTGAAGCCGGCCACCGGACGATGATGGATCACGTAGCTCCACAGGATCGCTCGGCCGGACGCCTTGAAGACGCTGACATGGCGCGACCCGCAGGACGGGCAGAAGGGGCGCGGCGGGAAGTAGACCTTGCCGCAGCCATCGCAGCGCTGCAGCCTGATTTCGTTTTCCTTGCAGCCATCCCAGAAATGCTGTGTCTCGGGCGTGGGTTGTGGCAAGGCTCTGCCGGGAGCAGCCATGTGTCGGTTTCCTCCGTGGTGTCTTGGTTGCGGGTGGGATCAGGCGGTGGGTTGGCGCCGGCCGGCGACATAGGACACGCCGCTGGGGCCGGCTTCCTCGGCGTGCAAGGTGCCGGCGGGCACCGCGCACCAGTCGCCGGGGCCGTAGGTCCGCCGTTCGTTGCCCATGGTCATCGTGATGGCACCGGCGGTGACCATGACCCGGGCATCGAAATCATGGGTATGGTCTGGATTGACGGTGCTGGGCGCCATGTCGCGGGCGACGATCTCGTAGCCGTCGCGGCGCAGCATTGCCTCGAATTCCGTGCGATCCATCCTGTCCTCCTGATATCGGGCCGACACGTTAGGGGGCGCGCCGCGCCCGGGCAACAGAGGGGGGCGACAGCGGGGTGCGGGAGCGACCGGGACACGGTGCGTGCTTGACAGACGCCGGGACGAACGTCATGGCCTCGTTCCGAAATTGGACCGTCGATAAAGGGGCACAGGCGTGCGTCGTTCCATTGCCGTGATTGCCCTGGCCCTGCTGCTCGTCTTTTCCTTCGCACCGTGCCTGAACGCGGAACCGGCGACGGTGCGCGTCAGCGTCCATGTCAACGACATCCAACAGGTCAGCCTGCGCACCCACAGTTTCTATGCCGACATGTATATCGGCTTCCGCTGGTCCGACCCGACCCTGCGCCCGGCGAAGACGATCACCTGGATGAACCCCACGGCTGTTCAACGCTGACG
>DIUL01000132.1:4680-33905 GCA_002422345.1 Acetobacteraceae bacterium UBA6159 | reverse complement strand
CGCGGTCATGGCCCTGGCCGACCTGGCGTCCCGCCAGACCGCCGGGTGTGAATGCGGCCCCGTCTGTCTGGCCGAGATCGCGTCGCGCCAGCAGCTCAGCCTTTCTTATCTGGAGCAGTTGTTCGGCAAGCTGCGGCGGGCGGGGCTGGTCGCCTCAGCCCGCGGCCCGGGGGGCGGCTACCGGCTGGCCCGCGGGGCGGAGCTGATCGCGATCGCCGATATTGTCGCCGCCGTCGATGAACCGATCCATGCCACGCGGTGCGAGCCTGGCAGCGGCGGCTGCCTCGCCGGCGCCCATCCGGGCGGGCCGGGGGAGAAATGCCAGACGCATGACCTGTGGTTCGAACTCGGCCGGCAGATCGAGTTGTTCCTGCGCGGGGTCACCCTGTCGGACGTGATCAACCGCCGGGTGGCCGGGCGGGCGGTTGCGATGCCAGCGGATGAGATCAAGCCGCTGGCCGCGGAATAGCGATGGTCTACCTCGACGCCAACGCGACCGAACCGCTCCGCCCGGAGGCGCGGGCGGCCATGCTCGCCGCGCTGGATGGCGTGGGGAATCCGTCCTCGATCCACCGGTACGGGCGCTCGGTTCGCCGCACGGTGGAGGACGCGCGCGAAAGCCTCGCCGCCCGCTTTGGGGGACGGCCGGGGGACCTGGTGTTCGTGTCGGGTGGGACCGAGGCCGATGCGCTGGCAGTCCACGCTTTGGGCCGTGATCGCCGGCTGATCATCGGTGCGACCGAGCATGACGCGGTGCGCTCCGCCGCGCTGTCCGGTTCCCGCCCTGGCCCCGCGATCCTGCCGGTGGACCGCGACGGAATCGCCGATCTGGACGCGCTGCGGGCGATGTTGCGCACCGGAGGGCCGGCGCTGGTCTGCCTGATGCTGGCGAACAATGAGACCGGGACGATCCAGCCGATTCGCGAGGCCGCGATCCTGTGCCGGGAATATGGGGCCTTGCTGCATGTGGACGCGGTCCAGGCCGCCGGGCGGTTGGTCGGTGCGGTGCCCGCCGTTGCTCCCAGGGGGGCCATTGCCCCAACCACCACGCCCCCCCTCCGCTTGAGGGAGGGGGCCGGGGGGAGGGGTAGCCGCCCCCAAGACCGTGCCGCGATCACCCCTCCCCCGGCCCCTCCCTCAAGGGGAGGGGAGACTATGTGGCAAACCGCCCCTCTCCCAATGGACACCGCGAACCCTCGGCTGGCCGCCGCTCCAATGGACACTTCCCACCCCGGATCACGCCCCACCGTCTCCCTCGCCACCCTCCTCTGCCACTCCCTCGCCCTCTCCTCCCACAAGATCGGTGGCCCCCCGGGCGTGGGCGCCCTCCTCCTCACCCCCGAACTGAGCGCGATCCAAGCGCTGATCACCGGCGGGGGGCAGGAACGAGGCCGTCGCGGCGGCACCCTCGCCGCCCCACTGATCGCCGGCTTCGCGGCCGCCGCTCGGGCCAATACCTCCGACCCCTCCCCCCTGCGTGACGCCGCCGAACAAGCCGCCATCGCCGCCGGGGCCATCGTCTGTGGCGGGGGTGCCCCACGCCTCCCCAACACCACATGCCTCGCTTTGCCCGGCGTCCGCGCCGACGCCCAGGTCATCGCGCTCGACCTGGAGGGCATTGCCGTCAGCGCCGGCGCGGCGTGCAGTTCCGGCAAGGTCGCCGCCAGCCATGTCCTGACCGCCATGGGCCTCGGCGACCTCGCATCCCAGGCCATCCGCGTCTCCCTGCCCTGGAACGCGACCGCCGCCGATATCGAGGCCTTCATCGCCGCCTACCAACGCATGGCCGACCGGCTGCGCCCAACCATGGCGCCCAAGGTCATGGCACCGCGCGCAGCCTAGCCCCAAATGGAACCCATGACCGACCTGCCGCCCCGCCCGAACCGCCCCGTCTATCTGGACAACCAGGCGACCACGCGCTGCGACCCGCGAGTCCTGGCGAAGATGCTGCCGTATTTCACCGAGGAATACGGCAACCCCCACAGCGCCGAACACGTCATGGGCCACATCGCCGAAACCGCGGTCGAGGACGCCCGCGCCGAAATCGCCGCCCTGCTGGGCGCCGAAGCCCGGGAAATCGTGTTCACGTCCGGCGCCACCGAGAGCAACAACATCGCCATCAAGGGCGCCGCCCGCTTCGCCGCCCGCATGGGCACCGAGCGCCGCCGCATCATCACCGTCGCGACCGAGCACAAATGCGTGCTGGAAACGGTCTCCGACCTCGCCGATGAAGGCTTCGAGCCCGTCATCCTGCCCGTCGGCGCCGACGGTTTGCTCGATCCCGACACCCTGCGAGCCGCCCTGGAAACCCCCACGCTGCTGGTCAGCGTCATGGGTGTGAACAACGAAATCGGGGTCGTGCAGGACCTGAGGACCCTCGCCGCCATCGCCAAGGAAGCCGGCGCCCTGTTCCACACCGATATCGCGCAGGCGACCGGGAAGATCCCGCTCGACCTGACCGGGTGGAAAATCGACCTGGCCTCCGTCAGCGGCCACAAGATTTACGGCCCCAAGGGCATCGGCGCCTTGTTCGTCCGCCGCCGCCCGCGCGTTCGGCTGACGCCCTTGTTCTCGGGCGGCGGGCAGGAGCGCGGGTTCCGCTCCGGCACCCTGCCCACCCCACTGATCGTCGGCCTCGGCGAGGCCTGCCGCCTGGCGCGGGAAGAAATGGCCGACGAAGCCCGCCGCATCGGCACCCTCCGCTCGGCCCTGCTGGACCGCCTGCGGGAGGCGATCCCGGGCATCGCCATCAACGGCAGCCTCGATGCCCGCATCCAGGGCAACCTCAACCTGACCTTCCCCGCCCGCGCCGCCGCCGACATCATGGCCGCGGTGCCCGACCTCTGCGTCTCCACCGGCTCCGCCTGCTCCTCCGCCGAAATCGAGCCCTCCTACGTCCTCAAGGCGCTCGGCCTCTCCGACGATTCGGCCGCGCGCACCTTGCGGATCGGGATCGGACGCTTTACCTCCCCCGCCGATATCGACTACGCCGCCGCGGCGCTCGTGGCGGCCCATCGCGGAGAGACCGTGGCCGCGAACACGGCGCACCGCGTCCCACCCCCCTGAATGGCCGAGGCCTGATCCCTATGCCCAAGATGGTTTTCATCGAGCGTGACGGCACGCGCCGCGAGGTCGACGCGCCGAACGGCCTCTCCGTCCTGGAAATCGCGCACAAGCATGGCGTCGATATCGAGGGCGCGTGCGAGGGCTCGCTCGCCTGCTCCACCTGCCACGTCATCGTCGATGCCGGCTGGTTCAAGAAGCTGGCGACGCCGACCGAGGACGAGGAAGACATGCTCGACCTGGCGTTCGGGTTGACCGAGACCTCCCGCCTCGGCTGCCAGATCGTCATGACGGACGCGCTGGACGGCCTGACGGTGAAGCTGCCGGCCGGCACCACCAACGCGATGGGCTGAGGCACCCGCCATGCGAATCGTGGTCGCCATGTCGGGCGGCGTGGACAGCAGCGTCGTCGCCGGCCTGCTGCACCAGGCGGGCCATGAGGTAATTGGCGTCACGCTGCAACTGTACGACCACGGCGCAGCCCTGGGCCGCAAGGGCGCCTGCTGCGCCGGCCAGGACATCCATGACGCCCGCCGCGTCGCCGACCGCCTGGGCATTGCCCACTACGTGATCGATTCGGAGTCGCGGTTCTCCGACGCCGTCATCGCGGACTTCGCCGATTCGTACGCGGCGGGGGAAACGCCGGTCCCCTGCGTGCGCTGCAACCAGACCGTGAAGTTCGCGGACATGACGACGCTCGCCCGCGGCCTGGGGGCCGAACGGCTGGCGACCGGGCATTACGTGCGCCGGGTCGAGGGGCAAGCGGGCGCCGAACTGCACCGCGCGGCCGATCCGGACCGGGACCAGAGCTGGTTCCTGTTCGCCACCACCCAGGCACAGCTCGACATGTGCGACTTCCCCCTGGGCGGCATGCCGGACAAGCGGGCGGTGCGCGCCATGGCCGCCGACCTGGGCCTGGCGGTGGCGGAAAAGCCCGACAGCCAGGACATCTGCTTCGTCCCCTCCGGCGGTTACGCCGACATCGTCCGCCGCCTGCGGCCGGAGGCGCTGGAGCCCGGGGAGATCGTCACCCAGGACGGCCGCGTGCTGGGCCAGCATGAGGGCGTGGCGCGGTTCACCGTCGGCCAGGGCAAGCGCCTGGGGGTCGCGTCCTTCGACGGCCAGGAACGCCAGATCGTCCTTGCCACCGAGCCCGGGCGGCGACGGGTGATCGTCGGGCCGCGCGGGTCCGGGACTCGGGATGTCGTGCTGCGGGAGGTGAACTGGCTGATCCCCCTGCCGGTGGAGGGTCTGCGCTGCACCGTCAAACTGCGGGCCAGGGATGCGCTGCGCGGGGCCGTGGTGCGGGTGACGGACAGCGGAGCGGCGGTGAGCCTGGATGAGCCGGCGCTTCCGGCCCCCGGCCAGGCCTGTGTTTTCTACGATGGCGACCGGGTTCTGGGCGGCGGGTTCATTTGTCGGTCTGAAGGCGGTTGACGGCGGGCGGGGGGACAGGTATTCCCCCGGCCCTCTGACGGATGGCGGCGTAGCTCAGCGGTAGAGCAGGGGAATCATAATCCCTTGGTCGGCGGTTCAAATCCGTCCGCCGCTACCATCCTTCCCCAAGGAACACCCTTGCGGGACAGTCCGGGCGGAGGCCCGGAGTCAGAGTGGTTCGATCCATACAAACGTAATGATCAGGCGACCGCCTGCGTCATGCCAGCAGGGTCAGCCATGCCCCCGACCGGCGCGTCATGGCCGGCGACGTCCGCCAGCAGAGACCAGATGCGGTCCGGCAGCATCGGCACGTCCGGGTCGTTCAGCAACCGATCCAGCTCATCCAGCTTCCGCGCGTAATCGGCGTCCGTCATACGGTGGCCCTCCAGGCTCGATACCAGCCACCTTGCCGATCGATCATGGCAAGGAAAGGGCGGTTTCATGTCATGAGATTGCAACGGGCCCGGTTACCAAAAGGTAAACGCCTAGTCCGAAGACACCACCGATGGCGCCAGCGCCGCGACACGGGCCGCGGGGTGGCCGGGGTTGCGGAACCGCACCTCGCCCTCCGGCGCCGCGTCAGGCTCCCGTGCGCCGAACAACTCCATGCGGGAGACGAAGGAGACCGCGACGACCGACCGCGCCTCGGGGTCGGTCAGGAAGCGGCGGGCCTCGCCTTCCAGTTCCAGCCGGTCGCGCAGGCGGCGCCATTCCTCCCGGTCGGTGTCCTCCATGAACATGGCCAGGATGCCTGGCCGTTCGCCGGTCAGGCGGGCCGGGGCGACCGCCGCCATCCGCCGGCGCATGGCGGCGGCGATGTCGTTCTCCTGCCCCGCGCGGGCCGCCATCACGAAGACGCTGTTCCGGGCCGTGGTGACGGCCAGGTGCGCCTCCGGCCCGAATTCCTGGCGCAGGGAGTTCATCAGCCCCAGCTCCTGCGCCTGCGCCCCCGCCAGCAGAAGCGGATCAAGCCGCAGCACGATCGCCTCGTCATGTTCCTGCCGCACGCGGGAGGCCAGCATCCCCCGTATCCGCGCATGCAGGGTCGCCAGGGCGCTGGTGTCGGCGTCCGCGTCCGCGGCGTCTCCGCGCAGGCCCGCGGGCAGCGTCATCTTCAGCAGATAGCGGCCGGGATGTTCGGCGAGCCAGGTCTGCAAATCAGGGTCGATCCGGTCGGCGAGGCGGAACCAGGCGCTGCGATGCACCCCCCTGCCCTCCTCGGCCGAGACGACGTCGCAGACGACCTCGGCCAGCATGCCGTCCCGTGACAGCAGCAGATCGAACGGCGCGCCCTCCTCCAGCCCCGCATGGATCACGTCGAAGCCGCGCGACTGGTGCAGCATGGCGGTGCGGACCTGATGAAACAGCCCGATCAGCGTGCCCGTGCCCGTGAAGGCCTCGGTCAGCGCGGCGCGCAGCCGTTCGCGGCCGGCGGGTGCCAGGGTGCGGGACAGGCGCACGGTCGCGGCGGCGAATCCGGCGATCATGGTCTCAGCGCCGGACGGCGGCCGGCCCGGATGGCGCAGGCGCTCGATCGTCAGCTCGATCGCATGGCGCTGCCGCAACGCTTGGCCCGCGCGAGGGCCGCCCGTCGTGCGGTCACGAATCTCCGCGATTCGCCGGGACCAGCGCGGCCGTCCCACCAGGGTGACGAAGGCCTCAAGGTCGCGGGTTTCGGCGGGTACGGAGAGCAGGACGGGCATGGGTTTGACGTTCAATATGACCGCGCCATACAGCCGGGAAAATTCCCGACCGTCAAGCTGGGTTATTCGGCGTCCCCCATGCGGCGGGCGCGCCCGTTGGCCTTTCCCCTTTCGCCCCCCCTGGCTACACTCCGGCACCGATCAGACCCAGGGGAACGACAAGATGGATTTCCACCTCGCACCGCAGCAGCGCGAAATGATCCAATCCGTGCGCGATCTCGCGCAACGGGAATTCAAGCCGATCGCGCAACGCTGGATGGACGGCACCTTCCCGTGGGAGAACATGAAGAAGCTCGCCGCGCTGGGCGTGCTGGGCATGTCGGTGCCCGAGGAATATGGCGGCCTTGGTTTGCCGATCCTGGATACCGCCTTGATTTTGGAAGAAATCGCCAAGGTCGACTACGTGACCGCGATGGCCGTGCTGGGTGAGGCCGGGGTGCAGACCCGGGTGATCGCCCGCTACGCCCCGCCGTCAATCCGCGACCGCATCCTGCCCCGCGTCGTCTCGGGCGACTGCATCCTGGCGGTCTGCATGACGGAGCCGCATGCCGGCACCGATGTCGCGAACTACCGCACCAATGCCCGCATCGTCGGCGACCGCGTCATCCTGAAGGGCACCAAGACCCTGATCTCCCGCGCGAAGGAAGCCGGGATGTTCGTGATCTTCACCCGCATCGACGGCAAGCCGGGCCGCGAGGGCATCGGCTGCGTCCTGCTGGAAGCCGGCACGCCGGGCTTCGAGGTCACCGGCACCTACCACACGATGGGCGGGGAAAACCTGCACGAGATCCAGTTCAACGACTGCGAATTGCCGATCGAGAACCTGGTGATCCGCGACGACGGGTTCCGCAAGCTGCTGTCCGCCTTCAACACGCAGCGCTGCCTCAACCCCTCGATCTCCCTGGGCCTGGCCGAAGGCGCGTTCGACGAAGCGGTGAACTATGTCCGCGAGCGCACCGTGTTCAACAAGCCGATCGCCGATTTCCAGGGCATCCGGTGGAAGCTGGCCGACATGTACAAGGACATCGAGGCCGGGCGCGGCCTGCTGTATCGCGCCTGCCTGTCCGCCAACCCCTTCCCGGACCCGTTCCTCGCGGCGTCGGCCAAGATCTTCAACAATGAGATGTCGTTGCGGGTCACGTCCGAGGCCGTGCAGGTGCATGGCGGGTTCGGCTTCACCGATGAATACCCGGTCTCCCGCCTGTATCGCGGCGCGCGCTACGGCTCGATCGGCGGCGGCGCGTCGGAGACATTGCGCGACCTGATCGGCAAGAAGATCGTCGGCGACTTCGACGTGACCGACGGCATCATGGGCCTGGGAACCTTCTGACGTGCTGCTGATCGAGGCGGATGGAAAATCCCTGTTCGCTGAACACGGCATCCCCGTCCCGGTGGGCGTTGTCGCGACCGACGCGGGGGTGCTGCCGCCCGGCGCCGGTCCGTGGATGGTCAAGGCGCAGGTGCCGGTGGGCGGGCGCGGCAAGGCGGGCGGGATTGCCCGCTGCGCCTCCGCCGCCGAGGTCACCGCCGCGACCGGTCGGATGCTGGGGTCCCGCCTGAAGGGGCACCAGGTCGATGCCTGCCTGATCGAGCAGGCAGCCACCGGTCAGGAACGGTACCTGTCCGTCATGGTCGACGCGGCCGGCTACGGGTTCCGGGTGATCTGGTCCGCGGCCGGCGGGGTGGAGATCGAACAGTCCGGCACCGCGCAAGGCAGGCTCTGCCCGCCCGATCCGGACGCGGTCGCCGCCGCCCTGGCCGAGATGATCGCGGACGAACCGGATGCTTGGCGGTCGACCGTCGCCGATATCGGGCACCGGCTGGCCAGGATGCTGGTGGAACGCGAACTCGCTTTGGCCGAGATCAATCCGCTGTTCGTCTCGGACTCCGGGTGCGTCGCGGGCGATGCCAAGGTGGTCGTCGACCTGAATGCCGTCGAGCGCCAGCCTTTGCTCGCCGACATGATCCGAGTGCGGCCGAGCATCTATGCCGATGCGAACCGCAAGCTGGAGGAAGGGTTCGATTACGTCGAACTCGATCCGCGGGGGGAGATCGGGCTGGTCACGACGGGCGCCGGCCTGTCGATGATGCTGATCGATGAGCTGACAGCCCGCGGCGCCAAGCCGCTGAACTTCTGCGATATCCGCACCGGCCAGATGCGCGGCAGCCCGGCTCGGCTGATGCGCGTGCTGGAATGGATCACGGCCCGCGGCTCCCTGAAAGCCGTGCTGGTCAACATCTTCGCCGGGATCACCGACCTGGGTGAGTTCGCCGGCCTGCTGGCCACCGCGATCGAGAGCACCCCCGGCCTGCAGGTCCCCGTCGTCGCCCGCCTGGTCGGCCGCGGCGCCCCCGAGGCCCGCGCCATCCTCGCCGAACGCCAGCCATCCATGCTGGTGACCGAGGACCTGGAGGAAGCCCTGGCCCGGATCGAGTCGATCGTCCGGGGGAGGCCGGCATGACCCGCCCATTTCCGGATTGTGACTCATTTCTTTCCCCTCTCCCCCGTGGGGGAAAGGACCGGGGTGAGGGGGTCACCACCCCCCGTCGGGAGACCCACCCATGATCCACACCCTCTCCCGCGAAACCCCCGTCATCGTCCAGGGCATCACCGGCCGCATGGGCCGCACCCATGCTGGCCTCATGCGCGCCTATGGAACCAACATCGTCGGCGGAACCTCCACCCGAACCGACATCAAGGAAGCCGCCGGCGTGCCCGTCTTCGCTGATTGCGCGGAAGCCGTGGCCGCGACCGGGGCCATTGCCTCGGTCTTCATGGCCCCGCCGCTGGAAACCGAGGCCGCGGTGCGGGAGGCCCTGGCCGCCGGCATCAAGCTGGTCGTGACCGTGGCGGAGGGTGTGCCATTGCATGACGCCATCGCCATCGGACGGGCGGTGAACCAGGCCGGCGCGTTCTGGGTCGGCGCCTCCACCCCCGGGCTGGCGATCCCGGGGGAGACGAAACTCGGCTTCCTGCCGGATGTCTGCCTGCGGCCCGGACCGCTGGCGATCATGACCAAGAGCGGGACGCTGTCCTATGAGGTCGGGTACCGCCTCGCCCGTGAAGGCCTGGGCCAGAGCATCTGGGTCGGCGTCGGCGGCGACCCGGTCAAGGGCCTGCGCTTCGCCGACCTGCTGCCGATGTTCTTCGAAGACCCCCGCACCGAGGCCATCGTCCTGGTGGGTGAGGTCGGCGGTACCGAGGAAGAGGAATGCGCCGAGGCCTATGCCCGCCTCGGCCGTCGCAAGCCCCTGCACGCGCTGATCGCCGGGCGGGAGGCAAAGGAAGGCGTCTCCATGGGCCACGCGGGGGCGCTGGTGCATGGGGAGAGCGGGACGCTGGACTCGAAAAAGCGCCGCCTGGAGGCGGCCGGGGCGCGGGTCTACGCGTCGCTGGAGGATTTGGTTCGGGGGTGCGTGGGGGGATAGTCGCTCCGCCCCAGGTGGTGACGCCGTTCAGGGACCCAGGCGGTAACCACACACGCTCCCCCTCCCCTTGAGGGAGGGGGCCGGGGGGAGGGGTGGATACCCCCCAGTCCTGTGCCGCTGCTTACCCCCCACCCCGACCCTCCCCCTCAAGGGGGGAGGGAGAAGAAGACTCCTACCCCAACCCCTTCACGAACGCCGCGCGTTGCCGGCAGGCGGACATCAGGAACGCCATGTCCGTGCCGGTGGACACATACCGCGCGCCCATCTTCACGAACTTCGCCATCAGGTCATCGCGCGCGGCCAGGCCGCCAACGCCGACATGCTTGCCGTGCTTCTTCGCGGCGGCGATCACCTTCTCGAACGCCTCGGCCAGACGCGGGTGATCGTATTGGCCGGTGATCCCCATCTCGCCGCACAGGTCGTTGCTGCCGATCAGCAGTAGGTCGACGCCGTTGGTGCCGGCGATCTCGTCGATATTCTCGACCGCGGCCAGCGTCTCCACCATCACGCACAGAGTCGTCGCGTCGTTCATCGCCGCGTTCGTCTCGGCGATCGGGAAGCTACGATACTGGTACTGCGACAGCGCCCCACCGGCGGACCGGTGCCCGATCGGGGGGAACTTCACCAGGTCGACCATCGCTTTCGCCTCGGCGGCGGAGCGCACATGCGGCGTGATCACCCCCATCGCCCCGCCATCCAGCACGCGGCAGATATACTCGGGCGTGTTCGCCGGCACGCGGACCAGCGGCGTGATGCCGATCTGCTGGGCCGAGATGCAGATCTGGCACACCGTGTCGATCGACAGCGTGTTGTGCTCCATATCCACATAGATCGTATCGAACCCGGCGGTCTGGGCGATCTGCGCGATCTCGATCGAGCGTGACAGCCGCACCGTCATCGAGGCAACGACCTCATCGCGGGCGAGCTTTTCCTTCATGTGGTTGCGCAGGATCGCGCGCAGTTCGGACATGGTTGTTTCCTCCTGTGATCGGCCAGCCTGTCACCGGGTTCGGCGGCCGGCAAGCAGCCTCAGGCCGGGCGCCACTTGTGGCGGGCGACCAGCCATTGCCGCAGCGCCAGCAGCGCGGGCGGAGAGGTCGCGGGCGCGGCGGCGCTGGCCTCGGCCCCGCCGACGACGCGGGCGCCGACCGCGAGGGCAAGGGCCTGGACATCCAGCGCGGCGGTGGCCTCGATCGCGGCCTGCCGCCACAGCGCGACCCGCGCGGCCGGCGTCAGTTGCGGCAGCACCAGGGTGCACTCAAGCCGAGCGGCAGTGGCGGCGGCGAGGAAGGAGTCGAGGAGCGGGCCGTTGGCCTGGGTCAGTTCGGTCAGCACCGGCAGGGTCGGAAACGCCTCATCCCGCACCGGGCGGCCGGTTTCGTCGCGTCCCCCCAGGGCCAGCAGCGGATGCCCGCCGGCGGCGACCAGTTCGGCCACCTGCCGGTCGACCTTGTGGCCGCGGGCGAAGGCTGCGTCGATCGCGCCACGCCCGAAGGCGGCAGCGACTCCATCGGCCGGCACGGTCAGGACAGGTTCGGCGGTGACGCCCAGGATTTCCAGCGCCAGCAGCCCGGCCAATCCGGTGGAGGCAAGGTTCGGCAACGCGATTCGCACGGCTTTCCGGGCGCGCAGGGCGCCGGGCCGCACCACCAGCACCCCGGGCGTGAGGCATGCCATCACGGACGTCCAGCGGCTGAGGTCGTATTTCGCGCGCGGATCGCCGACCAGCCAGGCGATCGCGGCGTCACCGGGGGCTAGCAGGACGGTGCGCCCGTCGGGGTCTCCGCGCGTGGCGAACTGGTTGGCGCCGGTCACGCCATCCGGGCCGCCGACGGCGTTGCGCGTCAGCATGGTCTCGGGCGGCAGGGCCTGCGCGAGGGCGGGTTGGACCACCCTGCTCCATCGATCCAGCAGCCCGCCATCGGGGCCGGCGATCAGGACCACGGCCTCGGGGATGGTTGAGACGGGTCTTGGTACAGGCGTTGCCATCGCCGCCCGCCCGATCAGGGGCAAGCCGGCGAGCAGCGTCAGCACGGCGCGCCGACGCGGAAACGGCAGGGCGTCGGTCATGGCAGGCCTCCTCCCACGCGGACCGGTCGGGCACAACCGGCACTGGGCAGACTCCTAGCTTGCCCATCCCGGTATGGCCAGCCCCCGAAACCGCGGGGGTCCGTCCGGGTTGCCCCGGGGCGGTGGGGGGCGTTTAATCCGGCCCATCACGCCAAGCCAGAAGAGTGACACCATGTCGGACGTTCAGGAAAAGCCAACAACTTCCACCGAAACCATCGAGCTCGACGCGATCGTGGTCGGCGCGGGCCTGGGCGGTCTATACGCGCTGTATCGCCTGCGCGGCCTGGGCATGCGCGCCTTGGCGTTCGAGGCCGGGAGTGGCGTCGGCGGCACCTGGTTCTGGAACCGCTATCCCGGCGCGCGCTGCGATGTGGAGAGCCTGGAATACTCCTATGCGTTCGACAACAACCTCCAGCAGGAATGGCACTGGCCGGAGCGGTATGGCACGCAGAAGGAAATCCTGCGCTACATCAACCATGTGGCCGACCGCTTCGACCTGCGCCGCGATGTGCGGTTCAACACGCGGGTGAAGTCGGCGCTGTTCGATCCGGCGACGAACAAATGGACGGTGCGGACGGACCAGGGCCAGGTCGTGACGGCGCCGTTCTGCATCATGGCGACGGGTAACCTCTCGACCCCGCGGGTGCCGGACTTCAAGGGCATCCATGATTTCAAGGGCAAGTGGTACCACTCGGGCCTGTGGCCGCATGAGGGCGTGGACTTCACCGGCCTGCGCGTCGGCGTGATCGGGACCGGGTCGTCCGGCGTGCAGATGATCCCGCTGATCGCGCAGCAGGCGAAGCACCTGCACGTGTTCCAGCGCACCGCGAACTACAGCCTGCCGGCCGAGAACCGGCCGATGGATGCGGCCACCGAGACGAAGCACAAGACCGAATACACCGCCCGCCGCGCCGCCGCGTTCGAAACGCCGTTCGGGATCGCGGGCTTCCCCCCGCCCACCAAGTCCGCGCTGGAGGTGTCGGAGGCCGAACGCAACGCAGCCTATGAGGCGAAGTGGCGGGAAGGCGGCAGCATAAGCTTTCTCTATGCCTACAACGACCTGCTGGTGAACAAGGAGTCGAATGATACGGCTTCGGAGTTCGTGCGGAACAAGATCCGCTCGATCGTGAAGGACCAGAAGACGGCGGAACTGCTGGCGCCGAAGGATCATCCGATAGGGACGAAACGTCTCTGCCTGGATACGAACTACTACCAGACCTACAACCGCCCCAACGTGACGCTGGTCGATGTGCGGTCGGCGCCGATCCAGGAGATCACCGAAAAGGGCGTGCGCACGGCGGACGCGGAATACGAACTCGACGCGATCGTGTTCGCGACAGGGTTCGACGCGATGACGGGCGCGCTGCGGGAGATCGACATCCGCGTTGGCAATGGCCCGACCCTGGCCGACAAATGGCATGGCGGGCCGATGACCTATCTGGGGATCATGGTCTCGGGCTTCCCGAACATGTTCATCATCACCGGGCCTGGCAGCCCGTCGGTGAAGACGCAGATGATTGTCGCGATCGAGCAGCACATGGACTGGATTTCCGGCTGCCTCGCGCAGATGCGGGTGAACGGGAAGAAGCGGGTGGAGCCGACGGCGGAGGCCGAACAAGGCTGGGTGCAGCATGTCAACGACGTGGCGGACAGCACCTTGTACCCGCTGGCGAATTCCTGGTACGTGGGGGCGAACATCCCGGGCAAGCCGCGGGTGTTCATGCCCTATGTGGGCGGGTTCTCGGGCTACAAGAAGCGCTGCGACGCGATCGCGGCGAACGGCTACGAAGGCTTCGTGATGGAGGGCTGATCCGGGCGGGCGGCGGGCGTTGTGGTCCTGCCGCCCACCGGTTCCCACGGGCGGTGCGACCACGCTCCGTGAAAATCTGTGTTAAAATCCGTGTAAATCCGTGTCTACCGCAGCCAGGATCGCGGCACGGGCGTCCTGCTCGAAGCCGATGGCCACGGGCGCGTCAAAGACCGCTTAAGACACAGATTAACACAGATTTTAACACAGATTTTCACGGAGCGTCGCACCACCCGCCGCCGCCCTTGACGAACCCACCTGTCGTCCTTGCATACTCACCGGTAGCAAACGTCAGGAAACGCCGCCATGCGCCTCATGTGGTTCCATCTGATGCCGTATACCGAGCTGCCGGATGATTTCCGCCAGAAGCATCGCTCGGTCTGGGTCGATATCCATTCGTCGCTGTTCGACCCGAAGCGCGCCCACTTGATGTACAATGACTTCATGGACGAACTCGAATACGCGGCCGAGGTCGGGTTCGATGCCGTCTGCGTGAATGAGCATCATTCCAACGGCTACGGCCTGATGCCGTCACCCAACCTGATCGCCTCCTCCCTCGCCCGCCGCACGACCAATACGGCGATTTGCGTGATGGGCAATTCGCTCGCGCTGTACAACCCGCCGACGCGCGTCGCGGAAGAATTCGCGATGATCGACTGCATCTCTGGCGGCCGCCTGATCGCGGGCTTCCCCGTCGGCACGCCGATGGACGACTGCTACGCCTATGGCACGAACCCGAGCCAGCTCCGCGATCGTTACTATGAGGCGCATGACCTCGTGATGCGCGCCTGGACCGACAAGGACACATTCGCGTTCAACGGACGGTTCAACCAGCAGCGCTATGTGAATATCTGGCCCCGCCCGGTGCAGACCCCGCACCCGCCCGTCTGGATCCCCGGCGGCGGCTCGGTCGAGACCTGGCAGTGGTGCGCCCAGATGGACTACGTCTACGCCTACCTGTCCTATTTCGGCTACAAGGACGGCAAGGAAACGATGGACGGGTTCTGGCGCGAAATGGCGCGCATCGGCAAGGACCGCAACCCGAACCGCGCCGCCTTCCTGCAATTCGTGGGCGTCGCCGAGACGCGTGAGAAGGCGCTCGAACTCTATCGCGAACCGGCCGAGTATTTTTATGGCCGCTGCCTGTTCACCGACCCGATGTGGGCCTCCCCGCCCGGCTACGTTACGGAGGCGACGCAGCGCGCCGGCCTCACCAGCCAGGTGGGACGCGCGGCAACGCAAAGCGCCCGCACCCAGGCCCGGGCGACCGAAATGGCCGACATCGTCGACAAGGGCTACATCATCGTCGGCTCCCCCGATGAGGTCGTGGAGCAACTGACCGAAGTCGCGACCGAGCTGAACGTCGCCCACCTGATGCTGCTGTTGCAGTTCGGGAACATGAGCAAGGGGCTCG
This sequence comes from Acetobacteraceae bacterium UBA6159, assembly GCA_002422345.1. Taxonomy (GTDB): domain Bacteria; phylum Pseudomonadota; class Alphaproteobacteria; order Acetobacterales; family Acetobacteraceae; genus Rhodopila. Next base: position 18,982 of record DIUL01000132.1, on the reverse strand, counting down.
CGAAGTACAACACCAAGCTGTTCGCGGAAAAGGTGATGCCCAAGCTGAAGCCGCTGTTCGCCGAGTGGGAAGACAAGTGGTGGCCGCAGCCGATGGACACGTCCGGACGCGCGGAGGTTCCCGCCTTCAACCCCTCCCTCGCCGCGGAATAGCCCCATCCGCTTCCGAGGCAAGCGGCTCGGTCTTGCCCTATGGGCCACCGAGCCGGTCCCCGTCATGGCGGAACACGCGGCGCTGGCGGAGCGTATCGGTTTCGACAGCGTCTGGGTGATCGATTCGCAGTTGCTGTGCCGCGATGTCTTCGTGACGCTGACAGCGATCCTGTCACGCACGACGACGTTGCGGGCGGCCACCGGCGTGACCCAGCCGATGACGCGCCATCCCAGCGTCGTCGCCGGCGCGATGGCCAGCCTGCAAGAACTGTCCGGCGGGCGCGCGATCCTGGGCGTCGGCACGGGGTTTTCCTCGCTGGGCACGATCGGCAAGCCGCAGGCCCGCATCGCGAATGTGGAGGCCTTCGTCGGCACGACCCGCGCGCTGCTGGCCGGCCAGGACGCGACCTTCGACGCCGGCGTTCAAGGCCGCCTGTCCTGGGTCAACGCACCGACCAACGTGCCGATCGTGATTGCCGCCTCCGGCCCCCGGATCACGGGCCTGGCCGGGCGCATCGCGGATGGGGTGATCGTCCACCAGGGCGTCGCCTCGGCCGCCATCGATCGCGCGATGGGCTGGCTGGATGGCGCCAAACCCGAGGTGTCGTGCTGGGCGCCCTACAGCCTCGCCGCCACCCGGGCCGAGGCCTACGACCACGTCCGCCCCCGCGTCGCCAGCGCCCTCGCCACCGCTCGGCTGGACTGGTTTGACGGCGCCGACCGCGACGCCGTCGCTCGCCTGAAAGCCGCCTACGACATCGCCGGCCACGCCAGTTCGGCCCCCGACCACGCCGCCTTGGTGCCCGACCGGCTGATCCCCGACTATGCACTCGCGGGCGATCCGGCCGAGGTCCGGGACAATCTGGCCCGCCTGCTGGATCATCCAGCGATCGACCGCGTCATCCTGACACCGCAGGTCACCGGCCCCGTGCCGGACATCCTGCGGGACTTTGAAAAACACGTACTGGCCCGCCTGTAACACCAGCCGAACCTGGCGATGACCCTCGCGGTCTCCACCCCGTCGTGGTGGCCGAAGGGCCACCATCCACGGCTTTCCAAACAGGGAAAATCGTGGGTGCCGAACCGGAGCCTGTCCTCGGGCCGGCTCTTCGCCGGACCCGGGGGCCCAGCATGACGTGATGGCACTGTTCAACGTCCAGGCATCCAACGACAAAAGACCAACCACAAACGGAGGAGAACCAACATGAAACGCCGTCATTTCCTGCAAGCATCAGGCGCCGCCGCCGCGACCCTGGCCGCCCCGCAGGTCAACGCCCAGACCGCCCGCGCGAAAACCCTGCGCGTCGTGCCGCTGACCGCGCTGTTTTCACTCGATACGGTCTTCAACACGTCCCTGGTAACGACCAACCACGGCTATGCGGTCTACGACACGCTGTTCGGCCTCAACAACAAGCGTGAGATCAAGCCGCAGATGGCCGAGGGCCACACTGTCTCCGACGACGGCCGCGTCTATACGATCCGGCTGCGCGAGGGTCTGAAGTTCCATAACGGCGAACCCGTCCGCGCACAGGACTGCATCCAGAGCCTCAAGCGCTGGGCCGGCCGCGAGACCTTTGGCCAGACCGTCGCGCAGTTCGTCGATGTCTGGGGCGTCAAGGACGACCGCACGCTGGAAATCAAGCTGACCCGCCCGGTGCCCATCTTCCTTGAAGCGATCGGCCGCGGCAGCGCCTCGGTCCCCTTCATCATGCCCGAGCACATCGCCAAGACCGACCCGTTCAAGCAGATCACCGAAGCCATCGGCTCCGGCCCGTTCAAGTGGCTGCCTGGGGAGTTCTCGGCCGGCAGCTTCGCCGCCTATGCCAGGAACACGGATTATGTGCCGCGGTCGGAGCCGGCGGAATGGACCTCCGGCGGCAAGGTCGCGCATTTCGACCGCGTGGAATGGCGCGCGATCCCCGAACCCGCGACCGCCGCCGCCGCCCTGCTGGCCGGGGAGATCGACTGGTATGAGCAGGTGCAGCCCGACCTGATCCCGCAGCTCCGGCGCGGCGACGTGACGATCGGCAGCGCCAACCCGACCGGCTTCAACGGCATCCTGCGCTTCAACCACCTCCAGGCCCCGTTCAACAACGTAAAGCTGCGGCGCGCGGTCATGATGGCCGTGAACCAGTCGGACTACATGGCCTCGATCACCGGCAACGACCCGACGGCGTTCAACGACTGCAAGGCGATGTTCCCCTGCGGCACCGCCTATGGCCTGGAAACCGGCAAGGCTCTGATGGCCGGCGACCTCGCCCGCGCCAAGGCGATGGTCAAGGAAGCGGGCTACAACAACGAGAAGATCGTGATCCTCAGCCCCGCCGACGTGCCCACGATCGGGCCGATGGGCGATGTCACCTACGACCTGCTCAAGCAGATGGGGCTGAACGTCGAACTCGCCGCGGTCGACTGGGCGACGCTGACCCAGCGGCGGGCGAGCAAGGAACCCGTCGAAAAGGGCGGCTGGTCGATCTTCCACACCTGGTCGCCATCGCTGATCATCAGCACCCCGGTCGAGCATTTCCCGATGCGCGGCCTGGGTGCGAAGGGGTGGGCCGGCTGGTATGAGGACGAGGCGATGGAGACCATGACCCGCGACTGGACGGTGGCCACGTCGGCCGCCGACCAGACCCGCATCGCCGCCGAAATCCAGGCCCGTGCCTTCGAGCAGGTGCCCTACGTGCTGTGCGGCCAGTTCCAGATCCGCACCGCCTACCGGAAATACCTCACCGGCCTGATCGAGGGGGGCGCGGCCTATATGTGGAATATCCGCCGGGTCTGACTACGGCCGCCGCAACGTGCCACCGGAGGGCGGCGCCAAGGGCGTCCCCTTCGGGGCACTCAGCGGCGCCTGTTCCACCGCCGTCGGCGCCGCCGTCGCCTCGACCAGGAATTCCTTCAGGTTGCGCCGGATCTGGAATTCCAGCTCGACATTCATCTGGTCCATCATGGACTTCACGAGCTGGTAAAGCTGTGACCGCATCGACCCGCTGCCGCCGGTTTCCCGCCGGGACACCCGCGCCTCGATGAAGCCGCCGCGCTCCCCCGTCTCCCGGTAGAGCGACACGGTGACCGCCATGGATGCCACGATCGCGCCATCCCGCTTGATCAAGGACGCGTCCTGGATCGCCATGACCGCCCGCCCTGCATTGCCGAAGGGCCGCAGCCGGTCTTCCCCCATCGTCTTCAGGGCATCGGCCGGCCGCACCGGGGCCTGCGCCGTCAGGTCGCCGCTGCCGGACGGAAAGAACCGCTGCTCGATATCCACCGTCAGCACGTTCAACTGGATCGGCGGCAGGTAGTCCCAGCGCAACGGATCGAACGTCGTCTGGTCGGGGGCCCCGCAGGCCGCGAAGGCCAACGGCAGCAGCAGGGAGGATCGGCGGGTCAGGCGCGAAACACTCATGTCGGGCTCCGGTCGGACGCGGCGGAGCCATGGACCTCCTGCCGCGGGAAACGAAAATCGTGGTTGCAGAACTCACACGTCATGACGATGTCGCCGTCGACGACCATGTGGTCCAGGTCCTCGGCCGGAAACCCTTCCAGGATGCCGGCGAGGCGGGCGCGGGAGCAGCGGCAGCCGAAGGATAGCGCGCGGGCGCGATCGACGGCCACGCCCTCGGTATGGAACAGCCGGTACAGCAGTTGTTCGGGCGGCAGGTCGTCGTCCAGCATCTCCCGGTCCGTCAGCGTCCCGGCCAGGACTGCGGCGGTGTGCCAGCTTTCCTCCTGCGCCTCGGCGTCCAGAGCCGGGTCGATCCCGCCGGCGCCGGCGATCTTTTCCAGCACCAGGGCGCTCGCGCGCCAGCCGGCTTCGGTCTTCTCGCAGGCGAGGCGGACCTGGCAGCGCAACTGCTCGCTGGTGTCGAAGTAGTGCAGCGCCATTTCGGCCAGCGACTCGCCGGCGATCGCGACGATGCCCTGGTGGCGGTTTTCCGCGTCCGCCTGGTCGATGGTGAAGGCGAGATACCCCCGCCCCAGCAGGGCGGCGGCATCGGGGGTCGGGTTGTCGCTCAGCAGGGCGTCCAGCTTCTCCGCGTCGGCGCGGGCATAGCCGCGCAACTCGCCCGTGTCGGTGCAGTCGGCCAGCAGCATGGCGATCGGCCCGTCGCCCTTGGCTTGCAGACTGAATGACCCGCGGAACTTCAACGCGGTGGACAAGGCGGCCACAAGGGCCAGCGCCTCCCCCGCCAGGCGGGTGACCACGGGGTGGGTGTCATGCCGCGTCAGCAGCGAGTCGGCGAGCGGCCCCAGCCGCACCAGCCGTCCTCGGACGGGGCGGCGGGGCAGGAAGAACGGCAGGACGCCGCGCGAGACAACGATATCGGGCACCGGCGGCCGGCCGCCGTCCAGAAAGGCAGGTGTGTCGGACATGCGGGGAAGATAGGCGTACCAGGCCCGTTTGGGCTACTCCGGTGCGCGTCGTTCGGAATTTCCTGGGAGAACGCCGATGGAATGGGACGCGCCGGCCATCGTCCTCGACGCCCGTCCCTATGGCGAGGGCGACGCGATCGTCACCGTCATGACCGAGGAACACGGCGCCCATCGCGGCATGGTCCGCGGTGGAGCGGCCCGCGCCCACAGCCCCACCTGGCAGGTCGGCAACTTCGTCCAGATCCGCTGGACCGCGAGGCTGTCCGACCAGTTGGGCAACTTCGTGGGGGAGACTCTGCACGCGAATGCGGCCCATGTGATGGACGATCCGATGGCGCTGGCAATGCTGACCGCCGCCTGCGCCGTGGCCGAGGGCGCCTTGCCCGAGCGTGAACCCCACCCCCAGGTCTTCGACGGCCTGCTGCGCCTGATCGCCCATCTGCCGTTGGGGGCGGCCGTGCTGGCGGATCTGGTGCGGTGGGAGACGGTGCTGCTGGCGGAACTGGGCTATGGGCTGGATCTGTCGTCCTGTGCGGTGACCGGGGAGACAACCGGCCTGGCGTTCGTGTCCCCAAGGACGGGTCGCGCCGTGACCGCGGCGGCGGCCGGTGTGTGGACGGCCAGGTTGCTGCGGTTGCCCAGCTTCCTGCTGCCGCCAGGGACAAAAGAAACCCCCTCCCCCCTTGAGGGGGAGGGCCGGGGTGGGGGGGCCAGCGGCACCGGCCCGGGGGGTAGCACCCCTCCCCCCAACCTTGGTCCGCTTCACGGCCCAAGCCCTCAAGGGGAGGGGGAGAAGACCCCCTCCCCCACCCCCACCGACATCCTCGACGGCCTGCGCCTGACCGGGCATTTCCTCACCCGCGATGCCTTCGGGCAGCGTCATCGCCCGCTGCCCCAGGCGCGACAGATGCTATACGACCGCGTCGCCGCACTGGCGGCGGAATCGGAGACCCAGAATGCCGGATGACCATAGCGGTCACATCGAGGACACGCTGCTGAAGGACGCTCTCGCGGAGCGGTACCTCGCCTATGCGCTGTCCACGATCATGTCGCGCTCGCTGCCGGATGTGCGCGACGGTCTGAAACCCGTGCACCGCCGCCTGATCTACGCGATGCACCAACTGCGCCTCGACCCCACGGCCGGCTTCAAGAAATGCGCCCGCGTCGTCGGCGACGTCATCGGTAAATACCATCCGCACGGCGACGTCGCGGTCTACGAAGCCCTCGTCCGCCTCGCACAGGACTTCGCCGTCCGCTACCCGATCGTCGAGGGCCAGGGCAATTTCGGCAACATCGACGGCGATAACCCCGCCGCCATGCGATACACCGAAGCCCGCCTGACCGAGGTCGCGAAGGCGATGCTCGCCGGCATCGATGAAGACGCGGTCGATTTCCGCCCGACCTATGATGGCGAGGAATCCGAACCCATCGTCCTGCCAGGCGCCTTCCCCAACCTGCTGGCGAACGGATCGGCCGGCATCGCGGTGGGCATGGCGACATCCATCCCGCCGCACAACGCCGGGGAGGTCTGCTCCGCGGCGATCCATCTGATCGAGAACCCGGACGCCTCGGTCGCCGACCTGCTCGCCCACATGCCCGGCCCCGACTTCCCGACCGGCGGCACGATCGTCGAAGACGCGGCCTCGATCCGCTCCGCCTACGAAACCGGCCGCGGCGGCTTCCGTCTCCGCGCCCGCTGGTCCGTCGAGCGCGGCAAGCTCGGCGCCTGGAAGATCGTGGTCACCGAAATCCCCTATCAGGTGCAGAAATCCCGCCTGATCGAGCAGATCGCGCAGTTGATGGAGGACAAGAAGCTCCCTTTGCTGGGTGACGTGCGCGATGAAAGCACCGATGTCGTCAGGCTGGTGCTGGAACCGAAGACGCGCGGGGTCGAACCCGAGGTGCTGATGGAGACGCTGTTCCGCGCCAGCGCGCTGGAAACACGGTTCTCCCTGAACATGAACGTCCTCGACGCGACCCGCACGCCGCGGGTGATGACGCTCAAGGAAGTGCTGCGCGCCTGGCTGGATCACCGGCATGAGGTGCTGGTCCGCCGGTCCAACCACCGGCTGGCGGCGATCGAGCGGCGGCTGGAAATCCTCGACGGCTATCTGATCGTCTACCTCAATACCGATGAGGTGATCCGTATCATCCGCGAGGAAGACCAGCCCAAGCCCAGCCTGATGAAGCGGTTCGAGCTGACCGATACCCAGGCGGAAGCCATCCTGAACATGCGCCTGCGCAGCCTGCGCCGGCTGGAGGAGATGGAACTCCGCAAGGAACACAAGGGCCTGTCGAAGGAACGCAAGGACCTGCAATCCCTGCTGGGCAGCGACAAGCTGCGCTGGAAACGGATCGGCGAGGAGATCGCGGAAACCAAGGAGAAATTCGGCTCCGGCCCCCTGGGCGACCGGCGGTCCGACCTTGGCGCGCCGCCGGCGGTGATCGAGGTGTCCAACGAGGCCTTCATCGAGCGGGAGGCGATCACCGTCATCCTGTCCGACAAGGGCTGGGTGCGCGCGGTCAAGGGGGCGGTGGCGCAACCCGAGGACCTGAAGTTCAAGGAAGGCGATAAGCTCCGACTTCTGCTGCCCTGCCACACGACGGACCGGCTGACCCTGTTCGCGACCAACGGCAAGGTGTTCACGCTGAAGGCGGCCGAACTGCCACGTGGGCGGGGTGACGGGCAGCCTTTGCGCCTGCTGGCCGAGATGACGAACGAGGACGACGTGGTCACGTTGTTCGTCGCGACCGAGGGCGGGCGGTATCTGGTGGCCTCCACCGCCGGACGCGGCTTCATCGTCGCGGCGGCCGAGTTGCTGGCGGAAAAGCGGACCGGCAAGCAGATCCTGAACCTGAAACCGGGGGAGGAAGCGAAGCTCTGCGTCCCGGCCGAGGGCGATCACGTGATCATCGTGGGCGAGAACCGGAAGCTGCTGGTCTTCCCGCTGGACCAGATCCCGGACATGCAGCGCGGGGCCGGCGTGATCCTGCAACGCTACAAGGATGGCGGGATGGCGGACGCCAAAGTGATCCGGCTGGCCGATGGGCTGTCCTGGCCCCAAGGTGAGCGGGAACGGACGGAAAAGGACCTGCGCGAGTGGCTGGGTGAGCGGGGCCAGAGCGGGCGCAACCCGCCGAACGGCTTCCCCCGGCCTCCCCGGTTCAGCTAGAGCACCTTCACCCTGACCGGAAACGGAGAACGCGCACTAGCTCTTTGTTTGATCGCATGATTCACGGCCTGTGACGTTTACGCTCAGGCCGATCACGCTCTAGCCGTCGCGGTTCCAGGCCGGGACGTCAGCCGGCCACAGGCACTGGCACGGGGGGAACGGCGGCTGCGACGCGGACGCGGTTCCGCCCGTCCCGCTTGGCCTGATACATCGCCTGGTCGACCCGCAGCAGCATCCCGTCGACGGTGTCACGATCCCGCCAGGTGGTGATGCCGACGCTGACCGTGACCGGAGAACCGTCCTCCAGCATTTCGATCGCCGCGTTCTCGATATCCGCGCGCAGGGTCTCCCCCAGGGCACGCGCCTGCTCCCGGTCGCGGTCATAGGCGACAACGATGAACTCCTCCCCGCCCCACCGGCAGACCAGGTCGGATTTCGGCAGGTTGTCGACGATCCGCGTGGCGATGGCGCGGATCACCTCGTCCCCGCGCAGATGCCCCTTGGTGTCGTTGATGTGCTTGAAGTCATCGATGTCGATCAGCAGGACGGCGAAGCGGCGCTGCCCGCGGCCGAGGCGCCGCATTGTCTCATCGAAGGCCTGCCGGTTGGCGATGCCGGTCAGCTTATCGGTCGTCGCCAGCAGGGTCAGGCGGCGGTGATACAGCGTCACCGCCCAGGCGATCACGCCCGCGGTGATGAAGATGATCCCGAACCCGATCCACAGGTTGATAACGAAGCTCTGCCACAACCCCTGCGTGGCGTCTGCCTGGCGCTGCTCCACCACCACGTACCAGCCGAGTTCCGGGATGAACCGGGTGTCGACCAGATAGGCCTCCCCTTCCCGCTCATACTCGTACTGGCCCTCGGGCTTGGACAGCATGTCGGGCGCGATATTCTTGAGGCCCGTCAGCGCTGTCAGCCGGCTGCCCGGCGTTGGGCCGCCGTCGGAGGTGACGGTGACCTCTCCGTCCTTGGCGACGAAGTAGACATTGCGCTGGAAGTTATTGCGATAGCGCTCGACGATGCGGCGCACCGATTCGATGTTCAGCCCGACGCCGGTAACCGCGAGGAAGTTCCCGTTGTAGTCCAGCAGCCGGTAGTTCACGAAGATCGTCAGCGTGCGGTTGGAAGACTGATCATGGTCGATGTTGATCTCATACGGGTCGGCCATCTGGCGGACCCGGAAGAACCAGGCGTCATCGGGTTCATCATCCAGGATGAACCGATCCTTACCGCTGAAATGATAATATCTGCGGGATTTCTCTGAGATCAGGAAACTGGTGAAAACGCCGTATTTTTCGCGAATTGTATCAAGATATCGGACGACCTGCTCGGTTCCATTCTCTCCGGCGAGCAGCCAGTCCTTCAGAAAAGTATCATTTGCCATCACCGATGAGACGAAGACCGGGCGGATCAGGTCGGCCTGCACCTCCGAGTAGATGTTGCTGCCGGTCAGCGGCAGTTCATTGTGCAGGATTGTGGATTTGAGGATGGAAACCGCGTTGCGGTAGCTGACGATGTTGGTCAGCCCGAAACCGGCCACGAGCAGGCAGACGATGATACCGATCAATCGCAGGCGCAACCATTCGTTTGCTCGCAGCATTCAAGGGATCACACGAAATTGACGGGGCCGGCTGGTGGTTGTTTTGACAACCACGCCGGACAAAACGCAAGTTTGAAAATGAACTGTCAGATGAAGGTGAGCAGACGCCGCGGATTGCGGATCATGATCGTGTCGATTTCCTGCTGCGTGAAACCACGCCGGCGCATCATCGGCAGGATATTGGCGAAGATATGCCCGTAGCCGTGACCGCCGAACGATGACAGCCTGGTGCGGGAGCAGATGTCATGACTGATGACAACACGGTCCAGATGACCGTGGTCGATCAGCGACCGTATCATCCGTAACCTTATGGCATCGTTCGGCATATCGATGTCCGACAGGCGGTAATACGCCTGCTCGGTGCCGAACAGGTCGAACTCCAGCACGCAGCCGGTATCGGCGAGCCGCAGCAGCCGGTCGGTGTCGAAGATCGTGCGGTCGATATGGCTGATCACCACGCGGTCGATCCGGCCGCCCTGGGCGCGGATGAAATCGGCGACCTCCTGCGGCTGGTCCTCGTGCCGGCCAGGATGGACGTTCACCGTCGCCCCGGTCTCGGCCTGCGCCAGCAGCGCGCCCTGCATCACGCGGCGTTCCAGCTCGGTCCAGGGGGACTGGCAGCCGATTTCCCCGATGATGCCCGCGCGGATATCCGTCCCCCAGGCGCCCTGGAAGACCTGTGCCACCATCTCGGCGGCGAAGTCATCTGGCGTGCGGGCGCAGTTCGCCGGGTCCTGGTATTCGTCGACGTAGTGCCCGCAGCCCATCACGATGTTCACGCCCGACTGGCGCGCGACGGCCGCCAGCCCACCGGGATTGGGCGCGAGGCCGCCGCAGCTCAGTTCGACGATCGAGCGGCCGCCGAAGGCCACGACCTCGGCCACTTCGGTTGCGGCCACGGCTTCGCAGTTCAACTGGTAGTTCCGGGGCGCCTTGATCTGCCCGTAGTTGATCTTCCAGCAGTTGCAGAGGTCGATCTCGGGCCCCTGGTCGGCTTCATCGCGCATCGCGGGCGTGCGGATGTCCCACAGGATGTGTTCGTGCATCAGGGTCGGGCCGAGGGCATCCGGTTCAATCAGGCCCAGGACGGTCTGGACCTTGCCTTTCAGAGTCTCCCGGCCCGCCATGACCTAACCCCCCAGCCGATTGCCGAGCGGACGGGCCCAACCGTGGGGGTCGGGGTCGGTGCCGTACTGGATGCCGACGATGGTGTCGTACAGCCTCTGCGTCAGGGCACCGGTCTTGCCGTCGCCGATCACATAGCGTTCGCCCTTGTAGCCAAGCTCACCCACCGGAGAGATCACGGCGGCGGTGCCCGTCCCCCACATCTCCAGCGTGCCAGCGCGTGCGGCGGCCAGGACCTCATCGATCGAGATCGGCCGTTCGCTGACCCGCAGGCCCCAGTCGCGCAGCAGGGTCAGCACCGAATCACGGGTGATGCCGGCCAGGATCGCGCCGTTGAGCGGCGGGGTGATCACCTCATCCCCGATCTTCAGCATGATGTTCATCGTGCCGACCTCATCGAGGTATTTGTGCTCGACGCCATCAAGCCACAGCACCTGGGTAAAGCCGGCCTTCTGCGCTTCCTCGGCCCCATACAGGCTGGCGGCGTAGTTGCCGGCGGTCTTGGCGGCGCCGAGGCCGCCCTGCACGGCGCGGACGTACTTGTCCGAGGCCATGATCTTCACCGGGTTCATGCCTTCCTTGTAGTAGGCGCCGACCGGCCCGACGATCACGTAGTAAAGGTAGCTGTGCGACGGATGCACACCCAGGAACGTCTCGGTCGCGATCACGGTCGGGCGGATATACAGCGACGTCCCCGCCAGCGACGGCACCCAGCGCTGGTCGACCTCAACCAAAGCGCGGATCGATTCCTCGACGACATCGACCGGCAGTTCGGGGATGCAGAGGTAATGGGCCGAGCGGTTGAGCCGGCGGGCGTGGTCGCCGACGCGGAAGGTGCGGATGATCCCATCCTTGCCGCGGAACGCCTTCAGCCCGTCGAAGATCGCTTGGCCGTAATGCAGCACGCAGGTCGCGGGATCGAGGGAGAAGTTGTGATACGGCTCGATCCGCGGGGAGTGCCAGCCCTTCCCCTCATCGTAGTTCATCATGAACATGTGGTCGGTGAAGACCTTGCCGAAGGTCAGCGTCTCATCCGCCGGCTGCTGCTTCGGTTGGGTCGTCCGGGTAATCGCGATGTTTGTCACTGGCGTCTCGTGGTCTCAATGAGGGGTCGACTTCCCTTCACGTTACGCCACCCGCGTGCCCAGGCCAATTCCCCATCGCGCGCCCGGCCCGGACATCACGGATTGCGCGCCGAACGGCCCCTTGGTCGTTGCCCCGCCGCGCCGGTTGCTGCAAAGACAGCACGAATGCCGGCCGTTCGGGGCCGGGTCCGTGCGGGACAGGGATCGATCGTGGGTAACGGGGTGCGCGGCGGACCATCGCAGGTCAAGATCACGGATGTCGCCGCGGCGGCGGGCGTTGCCCCGATGACCGTCTCCCGCGTCATCAACACCCCGGATCGAGTATCCCCCGAGACGACCGCCCGGGTCCGCGCCGCGATCGAGAAGCTGGGCTATGTGCCCAACCTGATCGCCGGTGGCCTCTCGTCCCGCCGGTCCCGCATGGTCGCCGCCATTGTGCCGACGATCGCCCATCCGATGTTCGCCGGCCTGGTCCAGTCCTTCACCGATGGGATGCGAGAGGCCGGATACCAGGTGATGCTGGCCCTCAGCGGCTACGACAATGACGGTGACGAAGCCCTCGTCCGCACCCTGCTCGGCCGTCGGCCGGACGCGATGCTGATCACGGGCGCGGCCTATACCCCGCAGGCCTGGCAGTTGCTGATGGAGGCCCATATCCCGATCGTCGAGGTGTGGGAGCGGACGTCGCGGCCCATCGACATGCTGATCGGGTTTGATCACGCCGAACTCGGGGCCTCGGTCGCGGATTATTTCCTGGCCAAGGGGCATGACCGGTTCGCCGCCTTCACCGCCGCCGATTCCCGCGCGCTGGCGCGGACGCGGGGCTTCACCGACCGGGCACGGGAAAAGGGCGGCACCGTCATCGTCTCCACCGTCACCCCTGCCCCCAGCACGATCCAGGCCGGGCGGGACGCGCTGCGGAACATGCTGCCCCGCCTGACCGGGCGCACCGCCGTCTTCTGCAGTTCCGACCAGCTCGCCTTCGGCGCGATCACCGAGGCGCGGATCCACGGCGTGCCGATCCCCGACACGCTCGCGGTCTGCGGCTTCGGCAATTTCGAGCTCTCGGCCGCCAGTGAGCCTCCGTTCACGACGGTGAACGTGGCCGGCGTGACCACGGGGCGCACCGCGGCGGAGATGCTGCTGGCTCGCCTGGCCGGGGACCGCGGACCGGCGCGCGACCACGTGGCGGTGCCGTACGAGGTTGTCGAGCGCACGACGACCTGAGCGCGTCATCGCTCTGGCCAAGCGGGCGCTTTCGCGTGCGCAACCGTCGTGACCACCGTAACGGGATGGTCTAAAGGGATCGATACCGCCTGGCGCCCGCCGCCACCTAAAAGAGCAAGGAGACCCTGGATGGATCACGTCGAGACCGGTGGCCTGCGCGTCGCCCGCGCTTTGTACGACTTCGTGAACGATGAGGCGCTTCCCGGCACCGGCGTCGAGCCCGCCGCGTTCTGGGCCGGCTATGGCGCGCTGATCCGCGACCTGGCCCCGCGCTGTCAGACACTGCTCGACAAGCGCGATTCGCTGCAGAAGCAGATCGACGGCTGGCATTTGGCCAACCGGGGCAAGGCTATCGACCAGGCCGAGTATCAGGGCTTCCTCCGCTCCATCGGCTACCTGCTGGATGAACCGGCTGATTTTGCCGTGGCGACGACGAACGTGGATCCGGAGATCGCGTCCCTGGCTGGCCCGCAGTTGGTCGTGCCGGTGACCAACGCCCGCTACAGCCTGAACGCGGCGAATGCCCGCTGGGGCAGCCTGTATGACGCGCTGTACGGCACCGATGCGATCCCCGAGGACAATGGCGCCACCCGCGCCGGCGGCTACAACAAGGTCCGCGGCGACCTGGTGATCGCTCGCGCGCGCGCGATCCTGGACCAGGCGGCGCCCTTGGCCTCCGGCAGCCATGCCGACGCGGCGGGCTATGCGATCGTGAGCGGCGCGCTGGCCGTCACCCTGAAATCCGGCGCGACGACCGGCCTGAAGGACCCAGCCCAGTGCGTGGGCTACCAGGGCGATGCGGCCGAACCGTCCTTGGTCCTGCTGCGCCATAACGGCCTGCACCTGGAAATCATCGTCAACCGCGCCCACCCGATCGGTAAGGACGATCCCGCCGGTGTCGCCGATGTCGTGATGGAAGCGGCTCTGACGACCATCCAGGACTGCGAGGACTCGATCACCGCGGTCGACGCCGAGGACAAGATCGTTGCCTACCGCAACTGGCTCGGCCTGATGAACGGCACGCTGGCCGATACGTTCGAGAAGGGCGGGCAGATGATGACCCGCAAGCTGAACGCCGACCGGTCCTATACGAAGCCGGCCGGCGGGACGCTGTGGCTGTCGGGGCGCAGCGTCATGCTGGTCCGCAATGTCGGGCACCACATGTATACCGACGCCGTGCTGGACGCCGCCGGCCAGGAAACGCCGGAAGGCTTCCTCGATGCCGCCGTGACCTCGGCCATCGCCATGCATGACCTGAAGTCGAAGGGGCCGATCAAGAACTCGCGCGCCGGGTCGGTCTATATCGTCAAGCCGAAGATGCATGGGCCGGAGGAAGTCGCCCTGACCGCCGACCTGTTCGGCCGGGTCGAGGATATCCTGGGCCTGACCCGCAACACGCTGAAAATGGGCATCATGGATGAGGAACGGCGGACCTCCGCCAACCTCAAGGCCTGCATCCATGCAGCCAGGGACCGGGTGGTGTTCATCAACACCGGGTTCCTCGATCGCACCGGGGACGAGATGCACACCTCGATGGAAGCCGGCCCGATGATCCGCAAG
>DIUL01000132.1:0-4663 GCA_002422345.1 Acetobacteraceae bacterium UBA6159 | reverse complement strand
AAGGGCATGTGGGCGGCGCCCGACCGGATGGCGGACATGCTGGCGCAGAAGATCGGCCACCCGATGGCCGGCGCCAATACGGCCTGGGTGCCGTCCCCCACCGCCGCGACGCTGCACGCGCTGCACTACCACCAAGTGAGCGTGGCGGACCGGCAGACCGAGCTTGCCTCCCGAGCCCGCGCGCCCTTGGGCGACCTGCTGACGATCCCCGTGGCCGACCGGCCGAACTGGTCGCCCGAGGATATCCGTCAGGAACTCGACAACAACTGCCAGGGCATTCTTGGGTATGTGGTGCGCTGGATCGACCAGGGNNGGCTGCTCCAAGGTGCCGGACATCCATGATGTCGGGCTGATGGAGGATCGGGCGACGCTGCGGATTTCGTCGCAGCATCTGGCGAACTGGCTGCATCACGGGGTCGTGACCAAGGACCAGGTGATGGAGACGATGAAGCGCATGGCCACCGTCGTGGACCGGCAGAACGCGGGTGACACGGCCTATCGCCCGATGGCACCGGCCTTCCAGGGCCCGGCCTTCGCCGCCGCCTGCGACCTGGTGTTCGACGGGCGCGCCCAGCCGAACGGGTATACGGAGTTCGTGCTGCACCGCCGCCGGCGGGAAGCGAAGGCGGGGTAGGCCGCCACCCTCGATCATGACCCATGGCCGGTGCCACCTCGTCGTGGCCCGCGCAGGCGGGCCCTCCACGACTTCGGTGTTCTGAACTCAGGAAAGTCGTCGATGGGGACACCGGGACGCGGGGGCGACCGCAAGGGTCACGGTCAAAGCCAGCTGGCACCGGGCCGCCGCTGCCTCGAATCGGCGGGAGGATTCGTGCTGGTGCCTCCCCCCACCCCGGCCCTCCCCCTCAAGGGGGGAGGGAGAAGGTAAGGCCCGCTGGAAGCCGTTTCTTTTCCTGTTGAGCGCCTCGCGGGCTGGCGATTCGGCCAGAATCGTCCCATTCCCGCCCCGAATTCGCCACCCTTGCCCTGTCCTCTCGGTACGAATCGCCCCTGCCACGTTATGCAGGGGCAACTGTGACCAAACGGGAGGACCCGCGATGCGCCGTCTGATGCTTGCCGCGATCGCAGCACTGCCCCTGCTCGCCACCGCCTGCACCCGCGAACCGGGCGACGAGCAGGCCCTCGTCGACCGCGCCACGCTCTCGGTGCAGGAGATGATGACCTCCCTGGGCGACGCTCCCCGCGACATGCTCCGCAAGTCCCGTGCCGCCATGGTCTGCCCCCGCGTGTTCAAGGCTGGCTTCTTCGCCGGTGCCGAGGGCGGGGGCTGCGTCCTGCTCACCCGCTCGGGCAACGGCACCTGGTCCTATCCCGCCTTCTATGCCCTCGGCAGCGGCAGCTTCGGCTTTCAGTTCGGCGTGCAGGATGCCCAGTTGATCCTGCTGATCCTCACACAGAAGGGCCTCGACGCGCTGCTGGACAGCCAGTTCAAGGTCGGCGCCAACGCCTCGATCGCCGTCGCGACAGTCGGCGCCGAGATCCAGGGTTCCACCACCGCGGCCGTCGGCGCCGACATCGTGGCCTTCGCCATGTCCCGCGGCCTGTTCGGCGGGATTGCGCTGGAGGGCAGCATCATGTCCACCCGCACCGAGTGGAACCAGGGCTACTACGGCCAGCCCTTCGGCGCGCGCCAGATCGTCGTGCAGATGCAGGGCGTGAACCCCGGCGCCGATCCGCTGCGCCAGGTGCTGACCCGGCACGGCATGGGCGGCCCGGCCCCCGCCGCCCAGCCGCCGCAGACCATGTCGGCACCGCCCATGGGAGCGGCTCCCCCGATGGGCGGCGCTCCCATGGGGGCCGCTCCCCCGATCACCGCGCCCCCGCAGAACTACGTCCCCGGTACCCGCGGGCCGATCCAGGAGCAGACCCTCTCCGCCCCCGGCCGCTGAAGGCATCCCGCCGAAATCCGTGGTATGGTAGGCTGCCTCGAACGACCATGACGGGGAGACGGACCATGGATTTCGAACGCGGACTCGTCCGCACACGGCTGGGGCATATCCATTTCCGCGCCCTCGGCGCCGGCCCCGCCGTCATGCTGTTCCATATCAACCAGCAATCCTCGGCCCTGATGCGGGAGCTGATGCAGGCCCTCGCCCCATCCTTCCGCGTCGTCGCCATGGATTACCCGAGCCACGGCCACTCCGACCCGATCGACTTCCAGCCCGACTATGCCGACTACGTGGAGTGCGCGGTCGGCGTCATGGACCATCTGGGCATTCGGACCGCCGCCGCGATGGGGGAGGCCGTGGGCGCCGGAGTCTCCGCCGCGCTCGCCAACGCCCATCCGGATCGCATCAGCCGCGTTGTGCTGATCAACTGCCCCTTTTCCCCCGATCGCGGCCGCACCGCGACCCATGTGCGGGAACTGCAAAGCGGCCTGCGGCCCGAGGACGAGACCGGCTTCCCCCTCACCCGCACCATCCGCTTCCTGCTGGAGAAGGACCCGACCCATTCCCCGATGCAGCCGACCCAGGACTGGATGGACCGGCTCAACACCGCCGTCATGGAGGTCGGACGCAACCGCTGGCAGGCCGTCACCGCGCTGGCGAACTTCGACATGGACGACGCCCTGCGCCGCCTGGCCCAGCCCACGCTGCTGCTGCTGGGGGAGCATTTCTACTACGCCCGGTTCGTGGACGAGATGGCCGCCCGCATCCGCGACCTGCGCCACGAGATCATCCCCAACGGCCGCTTCTGCATGAGCTGGGAGCGTGCAACCGACATCGCCGCCCGGGCGGCGCCCTTCCTCCGGGACTGAGCCACGATGCCTGACGCGCCTGTCACCCCTAGCCCGCTCGACGCCTACCCGCCCGCCCAGATGGCGCGCCTCGTGGAGGAGGTGGGCGTCCGCAAGGCCAACCTGCCGACCGTGCCAACCCTCATGCTGGGGCTGCTGGCCGGGGCCTTCATCAGTTTCGGGGCGCTGTTCTATACGATCGTCATCAGCGAGAGCGCCCTTGGCTACGGCCCGACACGGCTGATGGGCGGCCTCGCCTTCTCCCTCGGCCTGATCCTGGTCATCGTCGGTGGGGCGGAGTTGTTCACCGGCAACAGCCTGATCGTCATGGCCCTTGCCCAACGCCGGATCACCCTGGCGGCGCTGCTGCGGAACTGGGGCCTGGTGTTCGTCGCCAACTTCGCCGGCGCGGTCGCCACCGCCTTCGCGGTTGCCTGGACCGGCGCCCTGTCCCACCCGGCCGTCACCGCGACGGCGATCCGCATCGCCGAGGCCAAGATCGGCCTCGACCCCATCGCCGCCTTCAGCCGCGGCGTGCTGTGCAACGTGCTGGTCTGCCTCGCGGTCTGGCTGTGCTTTGCCGCCCGCACCGTCGCCGACAAGGTCCTGGTCATCCCCCTGCCGATCGCCGCCTTCGTGGCGCTGGGCTTCGAGCATTCGATCGCCAACATGTTCTTCCTGCCCCTCGGCATGCTCCTCGGCGCCGAGAAAGTCGGGGTGGCAGGCATGCTGGCCAACCTGATCCCGGTCACTCTGGGCAATATCGTCGGCGGCGGCCTGCTGGTGGGCGGGGTCTACTGGGCGATCTATCTCAGGCCGAAATCAAAGCAATAAAATCAGTGGTCAGTTCGTCCTTGTTGGCACAACGCTGATGCTGTTGAACGGCGATCCCTCGATGATCTTCGTGCTGATCACCGTATAGACAAGCACGGCCTTCTCCTTGTCGACCGCCCGATGGATCTGGAACGTCTTGAAGAACAAGGACGCCGAGGCAAACCCGATGATCTCCGTCTTCCCCAACCCCTCGGGAATCGTCACCGGCCCCACCGCTCGACAGGCGATCGAGAACCGGCTCGGGTCCTCCGCCAAGCCAAGCCCGCCCTTCACCCCACCGGTCTCGGCGCGGGAGAGATAGCAGGAGACGTTCGGGACCTTCGGGTCGTCGTACCGTTCGACGATGATCTTGTCGTTCGGTCCCAACAGCCTGAACGTGGTGGATATTTCGTCGATGCGCGTCTGCGCCCGGGCGGGCGGGGCCAGCGGCAAAGCGACAAGGGCGGACAGCAGGACAAGGAGGGTTGGCTTCATGGCCGCCTCCAATTGGGTCCGCGGGCCGCCCCGGGCAAGGCCGGGTTTTGCGTGTCTCGTCCAAACGTAACAGGAATATCTTGCACCGGCCTGCCCATCGCGGTACGGCACGCCGGATGAACCAGATCACCCCAGGCCAACCCCAGCGGCCGGATGAACCTGCGCCCGACCTCGCGGATGCCGTCCGCCGGCTCAAGACCGCCAGCGTGCTGGTGGTGGGCGACGTGATGTTGGATCGATCCACCTATGGCGACATCCACCGCGTGAGCGTGGAGGCCCCCGTTCCGATCCTGGCGATCGAGCGGGAGGAAGCCCGCCCCGGCGGCGCCGGCAATGTGGTCCGCAACCTGACCGCCCTGGGGGCCGCGACAGCCTTCATCTCGGTCGTCGGCGACGACCAGGCGGGCTCCGACCTGACGGGGCTGATCGGCGGACAGCCGAACGTCGAGCCGTGGCTATTGGTCGAAGGCAGCCGCACGACCACGCAGAAAACCCGCTTCATCGCCCGCGGCCAGCAACTGATGCGCGCGGATCGGGAGCAGACGAACCCGATACACCCCAAGCTCGCCGACCGTCTGGTGCGGATCACGATGGATGCCA
>DIUL01000200.1 GCA_002422345.1 Acetobacteraceae bacterium UBA6159 | reverse complement strand
CCGTCAACCGGACAGTAGTGATGCATTACAAATACAAATATAATAGGGCAAGACCGTTTCAAGTCTATCCGGCGTTGTTGCCTCCGCTATCCACGCCGCCGCACTCGTCCTATCCCAACGGACATGCCCTGCAATCCTTCGTGATCGCCGGAGCGCTGGCCGATGCCTGCACTAACTTGGCGCCAGTTCTCGACGCCTTGGCCCTAAGGATCGGCGCCAATCGAGAGATCGCTGGTTTGCACTACAAGACTGATCGTGACGCCAGTCAGTTGATCGCGAAGTGTATCCTGCCAAAGCTGAAAGAGAGCGATCTGTACCGTCAGCTGGTTCTGACGGCCAGAGAAGAACTCGCTGGCTTCCAGCCGATTCAGGCCACGCCTTGACGCCATATAAGTGTGGCATCCTCTGAGCATTTTACCTCGATCCAACGCTATGAATTATGGTGGATGAACCGATGGTCCCACTTCTCGAAATCTGCGCGGCGCTCGCGAATCTCGCTCCTATCATCGCCATCAGTAATAGCGAAGAACAAGGAAACGCCCTCCCACGACACCATGGCGTCGATGGTAAGAGAATTCAGGAGACCATGAGCATTACGGCACCAGCTATGCCACACGATATCAAAACGAACCTGAGTATCATCAGGGATGCTATGGGTGGACTGGGATCAGTCTTACAGAAAGAGTATGATCGTGAGATCTTACAGCATGGCGAGGATGCATTCCTGGACATCAAGTTAGCCCGTCTGACCGATGCAATAATTGGGGCGTGGACGGATTGGGCGGATGATCACAAGCGCCCTGCCTTGAAACGTTTTCGGGTCATCGTGGAAGATTTCTATGTTACCCCGCTCGCCAAGCTGATCGTCAGTCTCAAATCAGGACAGAGCCTTCCAACCACGAGTTATCCGATCGTCACATTCTCGGACACTCAGACCCTGGGTATTCATACGATCAGCCCGGACGTGATGGATCGCATGGCGAACATACCTGTTGGCCTGATCAGCATGCCAGCCGCATACGCTGACTTCCCGGTTCTATGGGTGGCGTTGGCACATGAAATCTGTGGGCATGATGTCGTCCGTGCCTTTGATCAGAGTTCTGACGGCGATTCAAAGCTGTTTCTGGAACTTATGGCCTCGTTCGATAGAATCAGCCCAACTATCACACCCGGGTGGGAAGAAGTCTGGAAGGCTTGGCTTGAGGAAGCAATTGCCGATGTATATGGACTCATTGTCATGGGGCCCATGTTCGCTGTCGGCATGGCGGCCTGGCTATCCACAACCAACGCCGCTAGCAACGCTCTGCCAACGAACAAGTTAGGCGAATTGACAAACTTCATTTGGCTGAACGACGGCTCTATCTCGGAACATCCCCCAAATTTGATTCGACTGCACATTCTGGCCGGAGCGCTTAAATGGCTCATTACCGATGAGAGCACACGTGACAGCTACATCGCCACAATTGACGAACTGATTGAGGGCGCCAGCGGTGGCCAGACCCATGTAGCTGTGATCGAAGGCAGCGCAGGGGAAATAGCTTTCAGGTATCCCATCGAGCCACTGACTGCAGATGCCAGAATAATTGGTCGTCACCTCGCGTCTGTCAGGCTACCAATGCTCGGGTGCCGCTGCATAGCGGAACTGATGCCTTGGGATAACACCAAAGAGGAAAACGCACGGGAAATCGCGAGACTATTTGTCACCGACGCCGCCTCATGGACACCAAGCGATTTATCTTCCTTTTCTTCTGTCTACATGATGGCAGGCGCATTCATGGCAATGACCTATGATCCAAGAAAGCTGACCGTCATCAATGAGCGGCTGATGGGGGCCCTGGACAAGCGTTATGAATTCTTGCTGAGCGAGAAGGGTCTGTGATCGCGTCCTCCAGCCTCCTCCTACATCCAAGAAGGCCCCACCAACCCCTTCTCCTTCAAAAACCCCGGATTAAACAACTTCGACTGATACCGTGACCCCCCATCACAAAGGATCGTAACCACCGTATGCCCCGGCCCCATCTGCTTCGCCACCCGCACCGCCGCGGCGATGTTGATGCCGGCCGAGGTCCCGACCGACAGCCCCTCATGGATCAGCACGTCGTAGATATAGCGCAGCGCCTCGGCATCCGTGATCCGCACCGAGTCATCGATCGGCGCCCCTTCCAGGTTCGCCGGGACGCGTGACTGCCCGATCCCCTCGGTGATCGAGGACCCCGTCACCGTCATGTCCCCGTTCTGCACCCAACCGTAAAGCGAGCTCCCCTCCGGGTCCGCCAGCACGATCCGCACATCCCCCCGCCGCTCTTTCAGCGCCATCGCCGTTCCAGCCAGCGTGCCGCCAGTCCCGCAGGCACACGTGAACGCATCGATGCGCCCGCCCGTCTGCGCCCAGATCTCCGGCCCGGTGGACAGCCGATGCCCCTCCCGGTTCGCCAAATTATCAAACTGGTTCGCCCAGACCGCGCCCGTTTCCTCTGCCAGGCGGCGAGAGACATGGACATAGTTGCCCGGATCGCGGAACGGCTTGGCAGGCACCAGGCGCAGATCGGCGCCGATCATGCGCAGGAAGTCGATCTTCTCCTGGCTCTGCGTCTCAGGCATCACGATCACGCAGCGATAGCCGAGCGCGTTGCCGACCAACGTCAACCCGATGCCGGTGTTGCCGGCGGTGCCCTCGACGATCGTGCCGCCAGGTTTCAGCACGCCGCGCGCCTCGGCATCACGGATGATGTAAAGCCCGGCGCGGTCCTTGACCGAGCCGCCGGGGTTCATGAACTCCGCCTTGCCCAGGATGGTGCAGCCGGTTTCCTCCGACGCGCCTTTCAGGCGGATCAGCGGCGTATTGCCGATCGCGGCGCAAAGGTCGCTTGCCACACCCGAACCGTGATACATCTCGGTCATCTCATTCCCCGCGAAGGCGACTCATCAATGGTAGACAATGTGCCACCCAGGCAGACCTGGGAAGCCCTGCAAAGCGATCCGGCGGCCCAGTTGGTCGATGTCCGGACGGATGCCGAATGGAATTTCGTGGGTGTTCCCGATCTTGCCAGTGCCGGCAAGCAGGTTGTTTTGATTCCGTGGCAGCTTTACCCGACGATGGAGGTGAATACCGCCTTCGCCGAGAACCTGAAGAAGGCCGGGTTCACCCCGGACCACCACATCCACTTCCTCTGCCGCAGCGGAGTCCGCAGCCTTGCCGCCGCGCAGGCTGCCCTGGCAGCTGGATTCGCCAATGTCTACAACGTGGCGGACGGGTTTGAAGGCCCGGTCAACAGCGACGGCCACCGCGGACAGGCCGCCGGCTGGAAAGCCGACGGCCTGCCGTGGCGGCAGAAGTAGTTACTGCATCGGAGAGCGCGGCGTCGGCACCACGCGGTTCACGTTGATCGCGGCCCGGTCGAGGTATTCCGGCACACGCGGCGCGATCTTGGTCTTCCAGTAGTCGGACTCGTAGACGGCCTTGTACTGGGCGACGCGCTGCTCCTCGCTCTCGAACCGGCGGATCCAGAAGTAGACGGATTCGTCGGTTTCGTGGCGGTAGCTGCCGCAGATGATCATGCCCTGGGACACCTGGAAGGGGATGATTTCCTCCTCCATGACCTTGACCCAGCCATCCATCTTACCGGGATGGACCTTGTATTGGCGGATTTCGAAGAATGCCATGTCCTGTCTCCTCCTGTTTGCAACCGTTGCGACTATAGCCCGGCCTGCGTCAGGCGAACAACAAGGCGGGGGGCTGGTCTTTCGGGTGTTGGTGGTCGAACACGACCCAGGCATGGTGATGCTGGGCGCGGTTGGTTTCCTCGCCCATGTCGAACCACTGGATGCGGTCCTTCAGCATGATCACGGCGGAGAACGGCGCGGCCGTCATGATCCCCGCGGCGCGCTGGCCGGGAATCCATTGCAGCCGCACCAGCAGCGCCAATTGCCCCTGCACTGATTCCATCAGCGCCAGGGAATGGCGCAGGAATCGCAGCATGGCGGAGGGCGACCGGCTCTGCCCGACATGCACCCCGGTTTCGCCGTAGGGCGGATTGGTGATGATCGACTGGCATCCGGCAGGCACCGTCCGGCACGCCAGGAAGTCCACCCCAGCCTGGCCATAGCCGCGATCGGTGATGTCGGTGGAATGGACCTGGTAGCCGGCCGCCTCGATCACCCGAGACATGGCGCCAGTGCCGCAGCACGGCTCCCACACCGGGCCGCGCAGCTTGACGTGGTGCAGCAGCGCTTCGGTCACCCAGGCGGGTGTCGCATAGAAATCCCGTCCTTCCCGCGCGTAGCCGGAGACATGGACCGGCCGAGCGAGGACGGATTTCTCGACCCGCGGCAGGACGGGCGTGTCGGTCAGTTGTTGGTCCATCGTTGGAACCCCCCGATCATCGCGCGTTCCCTGGAGCATCCAACGGCCAGAGCGCGGAGCGCCACCAAAGCGCGATCGCCAGAGTCGCGACAATCCCGAAGATGCAATAGCTGGCGGCGGTCAGCAGGTAGCCGTACCACTCGATCAGGAAGCCCGAGGCCATGAGCCCCACCGGCAGCCCATAGATCGCCAGCATCCGCACGCCCATGATGCGGCCGCGGTACTGTTCCCCCGACACCCGCAGCAGCATCACGGCCAGGGGGACCATGCTGAAACTCTGCGCGAAGCCGGACGCGATCAGCATGGCGCCGCCGCTGATCGCATCGGGCATCAAGACGAAGATCAGCACCAGGACATACCAGACGACCGAGGCGACGATCATCGTCCGCCCCGTCGGCCAGTGCTGGCCAATCAGGCTGAGCACGATGGACCCACACAAGGCCCCGATGGCGAAACAGGCGGTCAGCATGCCCAGGCCGGTCTGGTCGGTCTTATAGACCTCCCGCGCGATGTAGGGCAGCAGGTTCCCGGTGATCGGAAAGGCGGTCATGTTGACCAGGAAGGCCAGCCACATCCCGGCATGCAGGCAGGGGGTGCGCCAGACGAAGACCAGGCCCTCGAACACCTCCCGCGTGAAGGAAGCCTGGCCCACCTTGGCCGACCGCCGGTGCGCGAGGCCGGCGCCGCCCATGGCCGTGAGGATCAGCCCCAGCCCATAGACGATGGTAACCGACAGATAGACCGGCCCCATCCCCATCGTCGCGATCATCGCCGCGCCGGTAACGGGGCCGAAGATGCGGGCGAAATCGGCGGTCGTGCGGGCGACGCCCATCGAGCCCATCAGCAGGTTCGGCGGCATGATCGCCGCGATCAGCGCGTTCCGCATCGCCAGGTCCGACGGCCGCACCAGCCCCGACAGGGTCGACACCACGAACACGTGCCAAGGCACCAGCATGTCGGTGAAGGCCAGTACCGTCATGACCACCGACAGCCCGGTATAGACCGCCCGCATGCCGCACAGCACGCTGCGATGGCCGAACTTGTCGCCGGACATCCCGAAGACCGGTGCGATCAGCGTCCCCAGGTAGCGCAATGACCCGAACAGGGCGAGCAGCAGCACCGACTCGGTTTCCACCAGCACGTACCAGCCAAGGATCAGGATCTCCATCTCGATCCCCCAGTTGGTCAGCAGGTCCGCCGGCCACTGGAACAGGAACCCGCGCACCTTGAAGGGGGCGAAGAATTTCGTGCGAGGAGCGCGAGGAGCCAGTTCGGTCATCGCCGGTTCCCCGCGGCATCCGCCGGCCAAAGCTCTTTTCGCCACCACACCGCGATCGCCAGGGTCAGCACCAGCCCGACCAGGCAATAGGCCGTGGCGGTACCGACGAAGCCGATCCCCTTCATGATCCCGCCATAGGCCATCAGCCCGATCGGCAACCCGTAGATCGCCAGCATGCGAACCCCCATGACACGGCCACGGTAGCGTTCCTCGGACACGCGCATCAGCATCGCGGCCAGCGGCACCATGCTGAGGCTCTGGCAGAACCCGGCCGCCGCCAGCACGATCCGCCCCGTCGTCGGGTCCGGCATGTAGACGAACAGCAGAACCATCAGATACCAGGCGACCGCGGTCACCATCATGACGCGCGCCGGCTGCAATCGGTTGGCGACGAACCCCACCGTCAGCGAACCCGCCAAGGCGCCCAGGCTGAACGCCGCGATCAGCGTGCCCAGGCCGGTCTGGTCGATGTGATAGACCTCCCGCGCCACGTAAGGCAGCAAGCCAAGCGTGGTCGGGAACGCGGTCAGGTTGACCAGGAACGCCAGGGCCATGGCGGCCAGCAGCACGGGCGTGCGGCGGACATATTTCATGCCCTCCAGCACTTCCCGCAGGAAGCTGGGCTTTGCCGTTCCGCTATGTCCGAACCGCATCCCCGCCGGCACGAAGAACAGGTTCAGCGCCAGCCCGGCCAGATAGAACGCCGTGATCGCCACATAAGCCACCGCCATCCCGAGCGCGGCGAAAATCCCCGCACCCGCCAGGGCACCGATCACCCGCGCGGAATCAGAGGTCGTCCGCGACACCCCCATCGCGCCCATCAGCCGATCCGGGGGCACGATCTGGCTGACCAGAGCACTCCGCATCGCCAGGTCCGACGGCCGCACCATCCCCGCCACCGCCGTGATCATCAGCGCGTGCAGCGGTTCCAGCACGCCCATGAAGGCCAGCACGGCGATGAACGCCGCGAGCGTCGCATAGCTCGCGCGCATCACGCACAGCACGTTGCGGTGCCCGAACCGATCCCCCGCCATACCGAACAGCGGGGAAATCAGCGTGCCGAAATACTGCAACGACCCGAACAGCGTCAGCAGCAGGACCGACCCCGTCTCGACCAGGATGAACCAGCCCAGGATCAGGACCTCCATCTCGATCGCCCAGGAGGTCAGCAAATCTGCCAACCACTGGAATCGAAACGAACGCACCTGGAACGGAGCGAAAAAGGCGGACCGCTGCTTCATGATCGTTTCAACGGTCGCCCAGGTTCGGCATTGACGGCGGAATCGGTTGCATCACATCAAACGTCAGACCAGGGCGCGCATCGCCTCCAGCTGCGCCGGGTCGCCGTCCGGACACACCAGCAGCACGTCGTCGAAACCGAAATCCTCGATCCGCTTGATCCGGTCCTTCGCCTCGGACGGGCTGCAATACAGGGTGATCTTGGCATGGTCGTTGACCGGGCCGCGCTTGTCCTCGGGCCGCATGTCGACGAACACATTCGCGAGGATCGAGCGCTTGCCCTTCGCCTCCCGGAACATCTTCACGCCCAGCGTCAGATCCTCCGGCGAGCCATGAATGCCCGAGGCGATCCAACCATCGATGCTGGCGGCCAGGTTGATCCAGCGCTGGCTGCGCCAGGCACCCAGGAACACCTCCGGCCCGCCTTCCGTGCCTGGCCATACGGAAATCGCCGGCCCATAGACGGGTTCGCCGTTCCAGACCTTCTGCATAACGTCCAGATGCGCGGTCAGGGTCTTGAACCGACGCTCGTAATCCTGCTGCACGGCGTCGAAATCATGCTTCGTGGAGCCGCTGCCGATTCCGAACCGCAGCCGCCCGTTCGCCAGAAGGTTCAGGCCCTGCACGCGATGGGCATGCTCCACCGGATGACGCAGGGGCAACTGGACAACGCAAGTGCCCAGCTCGATCTTTTTCGTGACGGCGGCCGCGGCGCTCAAGGCAATCAGCGGATCGAGCGTGGTCCAGCCGCGCGCGAAGGCATCGGTCGTCCACAGGCCGTGAAAGCCGAGCTTCTCGATGTTCTGGGCGACTTCGACAAACTGCTCAATGAACGGGCGCTTGTCGGTCTCCGACAGGCGCCGCGGAATAACGACGACTCCAAGCCTCAAGGCACATCCCTCCCGTTTATCGACCCATGACGCACACGGCACGGTCCGTTCAGGATAGCGGTAACCCGACCCGCCCAGGGGCGCAACCGCGCACGGACGCAGGGCGGGGGTGCGGTAGGGCGGGGCTTTGCCCCGGACCCCACAAGGGGGCTTTGCCCCCTTGACCCCCACCAAAGGCCTCAGGCCTTTGGAAACCATTGGTTTTGGTGGGATCAGGGATGGGGCCTACACGGACCGTGATGGGTCCGTGTAGGCCCCATCCCTGATCCCACCAACTCACGGTTCCAAGGGCTGTGCCCTTGGCGGGAGGTCCAGGAGGGCAGCGCCCTCCTGGCGGGGTCCCGGGGCGGAGCCCCGCCCTACACACGCTCCGCCACGCCGGCCATCTGCTGCTCGACCAGGCGGGCGTAGGCGCCGCGTTGGGCCAGGAGTTGCGCGTGATTGCCGGATTCCACCACCTGGCCGTCGCGCAGCACCAGGATCAGGTCGGCGGCCTGGATCGTCGACAGACGATGGGCCACGACGATCGTGGTGCGATCCACCATCAGCGCGTCCAGCGCCGCACGGACCGCCTGTTCGCTGATGGTGTCGAGGTGGGAGGTTGCCTCGTCGAGGACCAGCAAAGGCGCGTCCTTCAGGAAGGCGCGGGCGATGGCGATGCGCTGGCGTTGCCCGCCCGAGAGTTGGACGCCGCGTTCGCCGACACGGGTGGCCAGGCCCTCCGGCAGGCCGGCCACGAAGTCGGACAAAGCGGCGCGGGACAGGGCCAGCGCGATCTGATCCTGGGTGGCGTCGGGGCGGGCGAGGCGGACGTTTGCCTCCAGCGTGTCGTTGAACAGATAGGTGTCCTGGGCGACCAGCGCGATGCGCCCGCGCAGCCCGTCCAGGGTCAGTTCCCGCAGGTCGACGCCATCGAGGCGGATGGCACCCGAATCGGGGTCCCAGAAACGGAGCAGCAAGTTGGCGACCGTGGTCTTGCCGGCGCCGGAGGGGCCGACCAGCGCGACCGTGGCGCCCGCTGGCACATCGAACGACATCCCATCCAGCGCGGGGTCGGAACGGCCGGGATAGGTGAAGCGCACGTCCTCGAACCGCAGGGCAGCACCGCCGGCGGGCGCCGCGGGTTCACGGGGACCGTCGGTGATCACCACCGGTTCGGCATGGACCACATGCAGGCGACGGGTGGAGGAGATCGTGTCCGCGAGCTGCCGCCCGACCTGCGCGATCTCCGACACCGGCAGGAACGCCGCGACCGAGACGAGCACGACCAAGGGCAGCATCGCCGGTGCCATGGTGCCTTGCGTGACCAGCACCGCGCCGGTCGCCGCGACGGCCAGGCCGCCGAGGCCGGTGGCGATCTCCAACAGGCTCGATTGCAGGGTCAGGTCGGCCAGCAACGACAGGCGCATCGACTGGTAGCGCCGGACGGTTTCCATGAAACCGGTGCGGCGGCGGCCGGTGGCGCTGAAGGCTTCCAGTTCGGCCAGGCCCTGGATGGTCTCGGTGACATGCGCGCCCATGCCGCCCAACGCGCCGCGAGCCGATGACGCCAGCGCGTCGATCCGCCGCCGGCCGAGCACGGGCGACAGCCCGGCGTAGATCAGGAACGGCGCCAGGACCAATGCCAGCGGCCAGGCGATCCAGGTCAGGCCGATCAGCACCGCGGCCGGCACCAGGGCCGCGACGATCGCGGGGGCGACGGTGTGGGCGAAGAAATACTCGACGGTTTCGACGTCCTGCGTGGCCAATGCGACCAGGTCGCCCGAGCGGCGGCGCAGCAGATAGGCCGGCGCCAGCGCGTCGAGCTTGCGGAACAGATCGATCCGCATCTCGGCCAGCAGCCCATAGGCCATGGCATGCGCGATCCAGGATTCCAGCCAATGCAGCAGCGCCGCGACCGGGGCGGCGATCAGCAGGGCCACGACCAGCGTCGCGGTGGGGGCCTGTGCCCGGACCGCGGCCAGCAGGAAGGCGCCCAGGATACCGACCGAGATGAAGGCGATGACCCGCCCGATCCCCGCCGCCATGGTGATCGCCATCTGGCCGCGATAGGGGTGGACGAAGCCGAGCAGCGTGCGGATGGTGGCCGGCCAGCCGACCTCGGCCGCGTCTTCCGACAACGGGCGGACGACGGCGCCGCGGGCGGGCCCCTCGGCGGTCGCGGCCTCGGCCGGCAGGAGGGCGCGCAGATCGGCGTCGCGCGCCTGGCGTTCGGAAAGCTGCGGCCCCATCAGGCGGCGATAGGGGCCGTCGACGGTGATCATCTCGGCATGCGTGCCGGACTGGGCGACGTGCCCGTCCTCCAGCACCAGGATGCGGTCGGCGCCGATCACGCTGGACAGGCGATGCGCCAGGATCAGCGTTGTCCGCCCCGCCATCAGCCGGTCGAGCGCCTGCTGGATCACCTGCTCATTCTCGGCATCGACCGATGACAGAGCCTCATCCAGCACCAGGATCGGGCCGTCGCGCAGCAAAGCGCGCGCGATGGCCAGGCGCTGGCGCTGCCCGCCGGACAGCCTCGCCCCACGTTCTCCGATGATGGTCTGGTAGCCGTCCGGCAGGGCGTTGATGAACCCATGGGCATTGGCGGCGGTGGCGGCGGCGACCAGGTCGGCCTCCGACGCGTCGGGGCGGCCGAGGCGGAGGTTTTCCTCCACCGTCCCGTGGAACAGGTAGGTGTCCTGCGCCACGACGGCGATCAGGCTGCGCAGGTCACGCGGGTCGAGCACGCGGAGGTCCTGCCCGCCGATGCGGATCGCTCCCGTCTGCGGATCATGCAGCCGCAGCAGCAGCCGGACGATGGTCGACTTGCCGGAGCCGGAGGGGCCGACGATCCCCACACGCTCCCCCGCCGCGACGGTGAAATCCAGCCCCTGGTGCGCCGCCAGGCGGCCGCCGGAATAGGCGAAGCCGACGTCCTTGAAGGTGATGGAGGGGGACAGCCCCGCCACTGCCAAGGGGTGGGCGGGTGCGGCCGGCGCCGTCACGCTCGTGTCCAGCAGCGTATTGATGCCCGCCGCCGCCGCCTGCCCGTTCATCCCCTGGTGAAGCACGGACCGCAGGTCGCGCAGCGGGCGGAATATCTCGGTCCCCGCCATCAGCACGATCAGCAGGGCATCGAGGCTCATGTGCCCCTCCGACACCCGCCAGGCGCCGACCACCAGCGCGAGCGCCGCGCCCAACGCGGTGCCCAGGTCCGTGAAGCCCCGCGTCATCACGTTCAGCGCCAGCACCCAGAAGGTGGAATCCGACAGCGCCCGCGCCTTGGCGGCGAGCATCCGGCCGTAGGAAGCGCTCTGCCCGAAGGCCTTGAGCGTGGGCAGGCCCTGGACGGCATCCAGGAACTCCTCCCCGAACGACTTGAACGCCGACTGCCGCCCGCGGGAGGCACGCGCGGTCCGGCGATGGACGGCGGCGGGCATGACCAGGGTGAACAAAGCGGCGGCCAGCATGATCGCGGCGACCGGCAGGTCCCACCAGGCGATGAAGGCGAAGATCGCGACGGGCGCGCAGATGGCGATGGCAACCTGGGGGAGATATTGGCCGAAGAAGGTCTGAAGCTGCTCCACCCCATCGACCATCGACAGCATCACACCGCCGGTCCGTTCGGCTCCGAACCAGGCGGGGCCGAGGGCGGTGATCTGGTCGAACAGGCGACCGCGCAGGGATTGCTGCACCTCGGCCGCGACGCGATGGGCGATCATGGTACGGGCATGGTCGAGCACGCCGCGCAGCAGGATGGCCGCCGCCGCGCCGCCCAGCGGCCAGGCCAGCGTGGCGGCGGGATCGCCCCGGAACACGCCGGCGATGAACAGGCCCAGAAAGGCAAAGCGGGCGATCCCGACGCCAAGAGCCAGCAGGCCCAGGATGACCGAGGACACCATCCGCCCGCGCATGCCGCGCGTCATGCTCCACAGCTTCAGATCGAAATGCATGGGTCCCGCCGGCCAAGGGGTTGCGGCCCGCATGATGGGCAGGGATCGGCGGCTGGCTCAAGGACTAACAGGGTGGGCGGGATGGTCGGTGCCGGTTGTTACGCGCGATCGGGGACATATATCCAACAGCAGTGCAAGGTCGTCACGGAGCGCCGAGAAACCCCACGCCCGGGGCCTCTCGGCCGCGTCCCAGCCACGCTGAAGGCGCCGTTCGGCGTGCGACCGCGTGACAGGATCGGGCGTGGGCCTTTGCCCAAGGAAACCATTGGAGAACGACATATGGCATCCCCCCAGCACACCCCCTCGACCACGATCGACATCGGCATCGACGATGCCCAGCGCAAGGCAATCGCGGACGGGCTGTCACATCTGCTGGCCGACACGTACACGCTGTACTTGAAGACCCACAACTATCACTGGAACGTCACGGGCCCAATGTTCAACACATTGCACCTGATGTTCGAGACCCAGTACAATGAACTCGCTTTGGCCGTCGACCTGATCGCCGAACGCATCCGTGCGCTGGGCTATCCCGCGCCGGGCAGCTACACCCAGTACGCCAAGCTGTCTGTCATCAAGGAGAGTGAGACGGTGCCGCCGGCGATGGAGATGATCGCCGACCTCGTGAAGGGCCAGGAAGCCGTGGTCCGCACCGCCCGCAAGATGTTCCCGCATGTCGAGGCCGCGGCCGATGAGCCGACCGCCGACCTGCTCACCCAGCGCATGCAAATCCATGAGAAGACCGCGTGGATGCTGCGCTCGATGCTGCAATAGCCATTCTGGCCGCCACCGGCGAAGCACATCGCTCGCCGGTGGCCGTTGGATCAGGACGTCGCCGCAGGCAGATCGGCGACGGCCTGCAGGCGGAGCAGTTCGGTTGCGGCGCCGGCCTCTGTCATCAAGGCCGCATGCCGGGTTCGGCGCGGGTCTTCGCGGAAGGCCGCGAAGGCCGCCTCGGACGGAAACCACACCAGGTGGATTTCCGTTTGTCCGTCGTCCGTCCGCAGCCGCCGTTGCAGAACGCCCCCGTGTTCGGCGATCAGCGGCAGAACCAGCGCTTCATAGGCGTTGAACGCGGCGATTCCGTCTTCCGGGATGCGCGCGATCAAGCCAAGAAGGAGCCCCTGCCGGGTCATTGTGCGCCGAGCGCGCCCCGCAGATCGCGGACAACCTTGTCCGCGCCACGCTTGCGCCAGCGCACGCGCTGTCCGATCGGGGTGTTCTCGACTTCCGGGAACACTTTCAGGGACGCGAACACCGGCCCCTGCGTCGCCAGCAGCCCCGGCAGTTGCCGCTTGAAATCATCCAGTTCCGCGATGTTCACGGCCGTCGGATAGCCCGCGGCCTTCGCGAAACCGGCATAGTCCACCAGCTTGGACCCCGGCACCGGCTGCCCGCCCGTCGTCGCATAGACCTCGTTGTCCAGGATGAAGTGATAGAAATTCGCCGGCGCCTGCTCCGCGATCGTCGGCAACTGGCCGAGCGACATGAGGATGTCGCCTTCGGAGTCGAACAGGACGACGCGCTTGTTAGGCTGGGCCAGAGCCAGGCCCAGGCCAAAGCCCGCATGCCCGCCCATGGCCGGATCGCCGAGGGGGATGTCCATCACCGTGTCGGAAATCTCGATCCAGTGCTTCCCGCCGCGGCCGGAGATGACGATGGCGTCGCCGCGATGGGCCGCGAACACCTTCAGAAGATCGGCTGTGTGCATCATGGCGCGCGATCCTTACCGGTTGAAGCCGTGATACTCGTCGCCCACCAGGACGACGACGGGGCGCTGGGTCTTCTCGGCCAGCGCGAAGGCGGTGGAGATGCGGTCGGAATCGCCGTCGTTCTCAACCAGGAAGAACTCCAGCCCAAAGGCCATCAGAAAGCGTTCGGTATAGGTCGCGGCGGTGTCGGTGTTGACGCCATGCCTTGTGTAGCCGCGATAGCCGACCATCAGCACGATCGGCACGTTCAGCCCCATCAGCCAGCCGCGGATGGAATCGCCCGATTCCATCATCCCGGTGTTCTGGATCAGCAGCATCGGCTTGCGCCCGCCCGCGAACAGGCCCGCGGCGATCGAGCAGCCATGCCCTTCCCGCGTCACGCCCACCAGACGCAGATCGGGATCGGCCTGCATCAGCAGGTACAGCCAGTTGGTTTCGCTGTCCGGCAGCCACACGATGTCGGTGACGCCGTTCTTCTTCATCTCGCGCATCACGGTCTCGGGACTGAGCGCGGCTGCCTCGGCCATTCTTCGTCTCCCCTGCATGCCCCCGTTTGTCGGGCGGCCCCTGCATGGGTAACATCCCCTCAGCGGCGGGGAAACCGCCCCGCGCCGGACGACCCTGTCGGGGAGAGAGAACAATGAGCCTTACGTTCAAGGTGGGTGACGCGACCATCCATCGCATCATCGAGATGGAATGCGGGTTTACCCCCGCGCTCGAATTCCTGCCGAACCTGACGAAGGAGCAGTTGGACGAGAACCGGTCCTGGCTGTCGCCGGCCGCGCTGGATGCCAACGACAACCTGGTGCTGTGCTTCCAGTCCTACCTGGTGCAGATCGCCGGCCAGAACATCCTGGTCGATAGCTGCGTCGGCAACGACAAGGACCGCGCCGCCCGCCCGCTGTGGCACCGGAAGAAGGACAACGCCTTCATGTCCGGCCTCAAGCGCGCCGGCATCGGGCCCGATGACATCGACTATGTCATGTGCACCCACCTGCATGTCGACCATGTCGGCTGGAACACCAAGCTCGAAAACGGCCGCTGGGTGCCGACCTTCCCCAAGGCGCGGTATCTGTTCGCGAAGACGGAACTCGATTTCTGGTTGGCCGAGAACGCCAAGGCCGAGGTCGCCCCGATCGCCGACAGCGTGGTGCCGATCGTCGAGGCGAAGGCCTGCGACATCATCACCAGCGACTATTCGCTGAATGACCTGGTCAGCGTGTTCCCCTCGCCTGGGCATACGATCGACCATTACGGCGTGAAGGTCGGCAAGTCGGGCGCGGACGCGGTGTTCACCGGCGACCTGATCCACAGCCCGCTGCAGGCGCGCTATCCGGACCTGACGATGCGGGTGGACTACAACCCGGCCCAGGGCGCGGCGTCACGCCGGAAGTTCCTGGAAACCTATTGCGACACCAACACCGTGTGCTGCTTCGCGCATTTCCCGTCCCCGTCCAAGGGCTACGTGAAGCGCTGGGGCGACGGGTTCAAGTGCGAGTATATCGCCTGACCAACGGGCAAAGGGGCGTCCGCACGGGCGCCCTTTTGTCGCTTTAACTGGACAGAGGGGCGTAGGCTCCCCACATCTACCCAATGGCACTCATTCATGGCATGACCAACCACCGTCGCACCCTCCTCCTCGCCGCACCCCTCGCGCTCGGCCTTGGGGTCCTGGCGGGGTGCGCCGCCACCGGGCCCTATCCGCCGCCGCCCGCGCCGATCGTGGAAACGCTGCCCAAGCCGCCCGTGTCGGCCGAACCGCTGCGCTGGCGTCCGGGCTACTGGACCTGGTCCGGCACCGGCTACACCTGGACGGGTGGGGAGTATGTCCCGCAGTCCACGGCCGGCACGCACTGGATGCCGGGGCACTGGGTCCAAAGCGGCGGCGCCTATGTGTGGAAGCCCGCGGGCTGGGCAATGTAGCGGCCCCCCGGCGGGGCCTGTTTCCCGCCGGATATGACCCGCGCCCTTGCGACTCAGCCCCGTGGATGTTAGTGCCGCGCGCATTCATAGGGGCAAGCGGATGGCGTCAACCTTCGAGACCGTGGCCGGAATCATCGCGGAAACCTGCGATCTGGAGCGTGATACGATCACGCCCGAGAGCCATGCGATCAACGACCTGGGCATCGACAGCCTGGATTTCCTCGACGTTGCCTTCGCGATCGACAAGTCCTTCGGCATCAAGATGCCGCTGGAACAATGGACCCAGGACGTCAACGAAGGTCGGGCGACCTCCGACGACTACTTCGTCATGAAGAACCTGTGCGCCGCGATCGACAAGCTGGTGGCGGCGAAAACCGCCTAGACCATGCAACTCGAATACTTCCAGATGGTCGACCGGATCACGCTGTTGGATCCGGACGCACGAATCGCGCGCGCCGACTGCCTGGTGCCGGACGCCAGCCCGGTCTTCGAGGGTCACTTTCCCGGCTACCCCCTGCTGCCCGGCGTCCTGATGATCGAGACGATGGCGCAGATCGGCGGCTGGCTGGTGCTGGCCACCCTCCGTTTCGCCTCGATGCCCTTCCTGATCCACGTCAAGGAGGCGAAGATGCGGAGCGTCGTCCTCCCCGGCCAGAAGCTGGAGGCCGAGGCGCGCCTGATCCACGACGGATCGGGCTTCGCGGTGGTCGAGGCGTCGATCACCTCGGGTGGCAAGAAGGTCGCGGACACCGAAATCCGCTATCGCGTGGTTCCCTTCCCGAATGAGACACTGCGGGGGCAGATGC
The DNA here is from genome assembly GCA_002422345.1 of Acetobacteraceae bacterium UBA6159. Taxonomy (GTDB): domain Bacteria; phylum Pseudomonadota; class Alphaproteobacteria; order Acetobacterales; family Acetobacteraceae; genus Rhodopila. Next base: position 22,704 of record DIUL01000200.1, on the reverse strand, counting down.
TGGAAACAGCCCGCCGCATCGCGGTGCCGGAGGCGTTTTTCCATGCCCAACAGCCGTGACGCGCTGATCACCGGGATCGGCCTGATCTCCTGCCTCGGTGAGGGGGTCGAGGCCCATTGGACCGCGCTGACCAACCCGGACGGATTGCAGCCCATCCTGGAAACCGACGTCCATCCGGGCTTCGCGGTGCATCCGATGACGCCGCTGACCCTGGACACCCAGATCCCCAAGCGCGACCAGCGGCAGATGGAGGCGTGGCAGCGCATCGGCGTCTATGCCGCCGGCCTCGCGCTGGATTCCGCCGGGGTCAAGGGCAACACCGACCTGCTCAACCGGATGGAGATGATCGTCGCCGCCGGCGGCGGCGAGCGGGACTATGCCGTCGATATGCAGATCCTGTCGGCGCTGCCCAAGGCCGCCGATCCGGGCGCCTATCTGAACGAACACCTGCTCAGCGACATCCGGCCCACGCTGTTTCTGGCGCAATTGTCCAACCTGTTGGCGGGTAATATCTCGCTCGTGCATGGGGTGATCGGGTCGTCCCGGACCTTCATGGGCGAGGAAGCGGCGGGGACCGACGCGCTGCGGATCGCGGTGAACCGCATCCACTCCGGCCAGGGGGACCTGGCCCTGGTTGGCGGGTCCTACAACGCCGAGCGGCCGGATATCCTTCTGCATTATGAGATGGGCGGGAAGCTCTGGCACAAGCCGTTCGAGGGCGTCTGGAGCCGGCAGTCCGGCGGCGGCGGGATGATCCCGGGCTCCCTGGGCTGCTTCCTCGTGATCGAAAGCCGCGAGCATGCCACCGCGCGCGGGGCCAAGGTGCTGGCCCGCATCGCGGCGGTCGAGACCGATCGCTGCCGGCGTGATCCCGGCCAGGCCACCGCCAACGCGACACGGCAGCTCGCCAAGGTGGCCCCCGATCTGGATCGCGCGACGGCGGCCGTGATCTCGGGCGCCAGCGGCGTCGCCGCGGCGACCGTTGAGGAACGGGCGTTCCTGGACTCCCTGGGCTTGCCGGTCCGGGGCCTTGCGACGGCCATCGGGCACGGGATGGAGCCGGCCTTCATCGCTCATGTTGCCCTGGCCGCCGCCGCGCTGGACCAGGGCCGGTTGTTCGACCCGCTGGAATCCGCCGAGACCCCGATGGCCGGCCCGCTGCGCCAGGCGCTGGTGACGTCCTGGGGCCATTGGCGCGGTGAGGCGATGGCGCTGGTGACCGGGGCCTGATGGAAGCGCCACGGCACCGGACCCCGGGCCGTTTCGTCGATTGCCTCAACCCGGCGGCCTGGGGTATGCAGGAACGAATGCTGAACACAACACCCCCTCCCCCCTTGAGGGGGAGGGCTGGGGTGGGGGGTCATCGCGGCACGGACTGGGGGGTATCCCCCCTCACCCCAACCTTGGTCCGCTTCGCGGCCCAAGCCCACAAGGGGAGAGGGGGCGCGACACAAATTTCCGCATGGTCCTACCCCATGTCCGGTGAGCCCAACGCCCCCTCCCCCCTTGCGGAGGAGGGTTGGGTAGGGGGTCCTCCCGGCACGGACTGGGGGGTTCAACCCCTCACCCCAACCCTCTCCCGCAAGGGGAGAGGGGGGTAGGTTGAGATTTTCCACACGGTCCTACCCCATGTCCGGTGAGGATCAGGCAGACCAAACGTCCCGAACCGACCGGGGACAGGAGACCGCATGACGAAGAACACGGATCATCTGGGTCGTCCCATCGTCGTGGTGACGGGCATCGGCGTGCTGACGTCCCTCGGCCAAGGCAAGGAAGCCAACTGGACCGCGCTGACCAGCGGCGTCTCCGGCATCCACCGCATCACCCGCTTCCCCACCGCCGGCATGCGGACCACCATTGCCGCCACCGTCGATTTCGTCTCGGTGGATGACATGTCCGCCCCGGCCCTCTCGGAACGCCTCGCCGACCTGGTCATCCAGGAAGCGATCTCGGAATCGGGCATCGGTGCCAAGGGCGACTTCCCCGGCCCCCTGTTCCTCGCTTTGCCCCCGGTCGAGATGGAATGGCCGCAGCGCCAAGCGCTCGCCGCCGCATCCGGCGCCAACGAGACCGTGGCCTACGACGACCTGCTGCGCGCCGCCGGCACCGGCCAGTTCGGCGCCTACTACGAACGCTTCCTGTTCGGCTCGGTTGCCGAACATCTGGCCGACCGCTTCGGCACCAAGGGCTCCCCGGTCGCCACCTCCACCGCCTGCGCGTCCGGCGGCACGGCCATCCAACTCGGGGTCGAGGCGATCCGGCGCGGCGAGTCCAACGCGGCCCTGGTCGTCGGCACCGATGCCTCGATCAATCAGGAAAGCATCATCCGGTTTTCGCTGCTGTCCGCCCTGTCCACCCGGAATGACCCGCCATCCGCCTCCGCCCGCCCGTTCAGCAAGGACCGCGACGGGTTCGTGATGGCGGAAGGCGCCGGCGCGCTGGTGCTGGAAAGCCTTGAATCCGCCCGCGCCCGCGGTGCGACGATCCTGGGCGTGATCGAAGGCTGCGGAGAGGCCGCGGACGGCTTCCACCGCACCCGTTCCTCGCCCGACGGCAAGCCGATCATCGCCTGCATGCGGAACGCTTTGGCCGACGCCGGGCTGTCGCCGGACGACATCGGCTATGTCAACGCGCATGGCACGGGCACGCCGGAAAACGACAAGATGGAATGGGTCGGCGTCTCCGCCGTGTTCGGCGAACGGGCTGGATCGATCCCGGTTTCCTCCAACAAGTCGATGATCGGCCATACCTTGACCGCCGCCGGCGCGATCGAGGCGATCTTCACCCTGATGTCGATCAGCCGCGGCGTCCTGCCGCCGACGATCAACTACGACACGCCCGATCCGACCGTCCCCATCGACTGCGTGCCCAACGTCGCCCGCCCCGCCAAGGTGAAGCACGCGATCTCCAACTCGTTCGGCTTCGGCGGGCAAAACGTCTGCGTGGTATTGGGAGCCGCACCTTAAATGAGCAAACCTACAGCCCTCGTCATCGGCGGCCGCCGTGGTATCGGCGCCGCCGTCGTCACCGCCCTGGCCGAACGCGGCTATGCGGTCACCTACACTTACCGCACCGACGCCGGCACGTTCCCCGAGGGGATCGTGGGCAAGCCGCTCGACCTGGCCGACAAGGCCGCGGTGAACGCCTTCGCGGCCGAGCTTGAGGCCGGTCCGGCCTGGGACGTGCTGGTGCAGGTCGGCGGCACGACCTACGACGCCCTGACGGTCATGATGGACCAGGACAAGGCCGAGGCCGTGATGCAGGTGAACTACTTCAGCTTCGCCCGGATCGCCCGCAGCGTCGTCCGCCAGATGATGCGGGCGCGGAAAGGCCGGGTCGTCGCCATCGGCTCGGTCATCGGGCAGGTCGCAAGCCAGGGCAACGCCGCCTATGGCGCGACCAAGGCCGCCCTCCTCGCCTACATCAAGACCCTCGCGGTTGAGAGCGCTCGGCGTGGCGTGACGGTGAACTACGTGGCGCCCGGCTTCGTCGACACCGAGATGATGGCCCCCTTCGCCAATTACCGCCAGGCGATGGAAACGCGCATCCCGGCCGCCCGCTTCGCCAGGCCCGAGGAAGTGGCCGCGGTCGTGGCGTTCCTGGCCTCCCCCGAGGCGAGCTACGTGAACGGCGCCTTCATTCCGGTCGATGGCGGGCTGATGGCCTCGGCGGGTGTTCCCCGCGCATAGCAACCAAGGCCGTCCCTCGCCGGGGAGGCCCGATCCGTCGTGGCGGATCGGGTCCGCCACGACGGGGGGTTGGTCAGGTCTGGGTTACTGCCACTTGGCCAGCCAGAACCGCGGCAGTTCGTCGGCCTGGGTCTTCAGGTCGAGCGTCTTGGACATGCCGTAGGTCGTGACATAGGTGTGCAGCGGCACCCAGTACGCCCGCTCCATCGCCAGCTTGATGGCGGTGGAATAGGCCACCTTCCGCTTCTCCGGGTCCATGGTCGTGCCACCGGCCTCGACCAGCTTGATGATCTCGGGGTCACGGGCGTGGTCGGTGGCGGGCTGGCCGCCGAAATAGACCGGCAGCATGGCCGAGACGTCGTTGATCGAGTAGGAGCCCCAGCTTCCGAGATCCATCGGGCATTCACCCTTGATCCCGCAACGCTGGATCAAAGCCTGGACCTGCAACTGCGTCAGCTTCGCCTTGATCCCGACGGCACCGAGGAACGCCTGCACCGAGGCGCCCCACTGCGGCAGGACATAGCTGGCGATCTCCGTCTCGAACCCGTTCGGATAGCCGGCCTCGGCCAGAAGCGCCTTCGCCTTGGCGGGATCGTAGGGGTAGCGGACGGCGGCATCGGCGTCGCAGCCGAACTGGCTCGGGAAGCAGGGGGCGGCCGGCACGCGCGATCCGCCCTGCACCAACAGGTCGGCGATCTGCTGGCGGTCGATCGCATGGAAAATCGCCTGGCGCACCTTCACGTTCGCGAGTGGCTTGGCCGCATCCGACGTTCCGCCGGTTTCCAGCCGCAGGAAGCCCACGCGCATGGACTCCTGGCGGGAGGCCTTCAGGGGGGGCATGCGGTTGACGCCGTCGAACTGATCCGGATTGAAGCCCCAGATGAAGTCGGCGCGCCCGGCCAGCAACTCGGTCATTTCGGTCGCGGCGTCGGGCACGAAACGGACCTGGAGCTTGCCGATCGCCGGCTTGCCGCGCGGGCTGCCGGCCCAGTAGTCGTCGAAGCGGACGAAATCGACCTGGCCGGCATCGACCTTGGTGATCTTGTACGGGCCGGCCCCGACCGGCGCCTTGGCATAGCCTTCCGCCCCCACTTTCTCCCGATAGGCCTTCGGATAGATCGGCAGGACCATCGCGAAGTATTCGAGCGCGGCGGGCGTCGGCTTCTTCAGCTTCACCCGGACGGCAAAGTCGTCGATCTTCTCGACCTTGTCGATCCAGTTGGAGTTGGAGGGGGTGGAGACCTTGGAGTCCGCGGCGCTGACCGTGTTCAGCGTGTAGACCACGTCGTCGGCGGTGAAGGGGTCGCCGTTGTGGAACTTCACGCCCTGGCGCAGCTTGAACTCGATGGTCAGGTCGTCGACGATCTTCCACTCGGTCGCGAGCAGGGGCTTCGGTTGGAACGTGTCGGGATCGCGATAGACCAGTCCATCCCACGCCTGGTGCGCGAGCACGAGCCCGGAACGAAGCTGATTGTAATAGGGATCGACATTGGTGACCGCGTTGCGCTCAACGATCCGCAGCGTATCGGCGGATTTCTGCGCGGCGGCGGGCAGCGCGGCGACGGCCATGCCAAGCGTGAGGGTGAGAAGGGATTTGAGATTCATTTTGGGGGAAGCCTCCTGCGATCGTCCCGCTACGGTATACAGATCGAACAGCGGTGAACAGGGAATGGCGTGCCGTTGCTTGAACCCGATCGCGCTCCATGCGACTGAAACGGCATGACCCAATCAAGCCCCGCCTCGCGCCCTCTCAAGGGCCTGACCGTCGTGACGCTCGAACAGGCCGTCGCGGCGCCGTACTGCTCCTCCCGGCTGGCCGACGCAGGCGCGCGCGTCATCAAGATCGAGCGGCCGGAGGGTGACTTCGCCCGCGGCTACGACAAGGCGGCGAAGGGGCTTTCCAGCTATTTCGTCTGGCTGAACCGCGGCAAGGAAAGCCTGGTCGCCGACATCAAGGCACCGGCGGATGCCGCGTTGCTGCATCGGATCCTGGCGGGGGCGGATGTGTTCATCCAGAACCTGGCCCCAGGGGCCGCCGCGCGGTCGGGCTTCGGGTCGGAGGACCTGCGCGCGAAGTATCCACGACTGATCACGGTCGATATCTCCGGCTATGGCGATTCCGGGGAATACGCGACGATGAAGGCCTATGACCTGCTGGTGCAGGCGGAATCGGGGCTGGCCATGATCACCGGCCATCCGGCGGGGCCGGGACGGGTCGGCGTTTCGGCCTGCGACATCGCCTGCGGCATGGCGGCCCATGCGGGTGTGCTGGAGGCCTTGATCGAGCGTGGGATCACAGGCCGAGGCAAGGGCCTGGCCGTCAGCCTGTTCGACGGCATGGCCGACTGGATGAACGTCCCCCTGCTGTATTTCGAGGGCACGGGCAAGGCGCCCGAGCGCATGGGCCTCGCGCATCCCTCCATCTGCCCCTATGGCGCCTTCCCGACCAGCGATGGCGCCTTGGTCCTGATCTCGATCCAGAATGAGCGGGAGTGGGTGGAATTCTGCGCGAAGTTCCTGGATGAGCCGGACCTGCCGAAGAAGCCTGGGTTTGAGACGAACGTCATCCGCGTGGCCAACCGGCCGGCGGTGGATGCCCATGTCGGGGCAACCTTCGCCACGCTGACCCGTGATGAGGCAGCGGCGAAGCTGCGGGCGGCCAATACCGCCTTCGGGTTCGTGAACGACGTCGCCGCTTTCTCCCACCACCCCGCCCTGCGGCGGGTGACGGTGCAGACGCCCGGCGGGCCGGTCGCGATCGCGGCACCGCCCGTGCTGCTGTCGGACGGCCTGCGGGAACTGGGGCCGGTCCCGGGGATTGGTGACCACAGCGACGCCATCCGCGCCGAATTCGCCGCCTAACGCAGGAAATGCACGCTCGGCCGCGGCGCGGGGTTCGCCGGCTTCGCGCTCGATGGCGGCGCGCGGGGTGGCGCCTGAAACGCCCAGGTGATGGGCGCGGCGCGATAGGCATCGAGTGACCGCCCGGGCGGCACCGCCCCGCCCCCGGGGGCCGCCGTGGGCGCCGGGACGATCCGTCCGGTCTGGTGTCCTCCTGGCATCGTCGCGCCCCAGGCCGCGGCCATGCCGCCGGCGCCCAAGGCTCCACCGGGGGCGCCGGGGCGTTTCTGCTCCTCGGGCCAGACCGCCATGACCCGCTTCTGATAGGCCTCCCCCAAAGCCGGGGTGGCGGAGTGGTACCAGGCCGCCGCCTTGTCCCAACTACCGGTCTGCTCGAACAGCCGGCGCAGGAAGCGGGCGGCGTAGTCAGCGTTGGCCATCGGGTCGAAGGCCTGGTCCAGGCTGGCGAAGGCGTCCGGGTGGTGCATCAGGTTGACCTGCATGCAACCCACGTCGATCGAGCGGACGCCCTTGGTCCGCATCGCCCCGATCGCCGCCAGGGCCTGGGGCTTGGAGTCGAAATAGAACCCCTGCCCCTCGGCATTCGCCGTCCAGGGCCACGGATTGACCTGTCCGGTGGCCGGATCGGCTCGGCCGGACTCGACCCGGGCGATCGCGTGCAGCAGGCGGGCGGGGATCGCGTGGCGGCGTTCCGCCAGGTCCAGCGCCGGCCGGCACAGCCGTGAAGGCGGCAGCCCGCCCAGGAAAACGCCCGCCTGCGCCCAGGCGGCGGGGGCGGACAGCAGCAGGCACAGCAGGAGCGGGACAAGGCGTCGCATGCCGGCAGGGTAACGCCGAGGTATGAACAGACCCTTACCGCGGGGTTGGATCACTCGAAAAAATGCATTGCTGCGATGCGATATGTCGCTTGCACACGAACGTTTGATCACCTATGTTCTCGTTCAGCAGCAACGCGGTCCTTGACCGGTCTGTCTGCTTTCTTGGACGTTTCCTCCCTAAACTTGGCGGTGCTTTATGGCACCGCCATTTTTTTGTCCGGCGTCTTTTTCGCCAGGAACCCGGGCCGGCGTTCACTCGCCGATCAGATGGGGGGTTTCGCGGACCAGCGCTTCGATCAGGCGGGTCAGGTCCTTCTGGACGCCACCGAAATGCGCCAGCCGCTCGATCCGCGTCTCGTCCATGTACAATTCACGGGAGACCTCGATCTGCAAGGCATGGACCCGCGTGCGGGGACGGCCGTAATGGCGGGTGATGTAGCCGCCGGCATAGGGGTCGTTGCGGCGAACCATGTAGCCCAGGTCGGACAGCGTGCGTTCCACGAAGCGGGTCACGCGCGGAGTGCAGGCGGTGCCATGGGCATCCCCCAGGATGAAATCCGCGCCGCGGATACCGGTCCGCGCCGGCTGGCCCTGCGAGGGCATCGAGTGGCAGTCGATCAGCAGGCAATGACCGAACAGCGACAGGGTCCCGCCGATCAGCGCGCCCAGCATGTCATGATACGGACGCCAGAGATCGGTCACCCGCTGTTCCGCCTCCGCGAAGGACAGCTTGTCGCGGTAGATCCCCTCCCCCGAGGCAACGATGCGGGCCACGGTGCCCAGCCCGGCGGTCACGCGGGAGCTTGTGGTGTTGACCCATGACGGCAGCGGATCGGCGAACATGCCCGGATCAAGCTCCCACGGTTCGCGGTTCACGTCGCAGAAGGCGCGCGGGAAGGTGGCGGCCAGGAGGGGCGCCCCATGGGACGGGGCGGCGGCGAACAGTTCGTCGACGAAACTGTCCTCGCTGCGGCGCAGACTCAGCGGGTCGAGCCGCGAGGATGCGATGAAGCCCGCGCTGTAGTGGCGGCCGGAATGGGGGGAGGTGAAGATCACCGGCGCCGTCTGGGTGATGGGCCTGGTGACGCGCAGCGGAGGGGTATCGTCCACCGCGGTGGCGTTGTCCTGGTCGGCGGGGGCGGCGGGCACGTCCATCCGCCTATTCAACCTGGGGGCGCGGCGGATGTCACGCCCTTGTCTGATGCATTACGTGCGTCTGGGCAGGTCGGCCAACACGGCCAGCACCGCCTGCACCTGCCGATCCAGCCCATAGCGGTCGGCCACCCACTCCCGGTACAGGTTCGGCTGGGCGGACCGGATCAGGGCAACGGCGTCGTCGATGCTGGCGAACAGGCACTCGGTCGGCCAGAGGCGGTCGGCGCCGGGGAAGGCATGCACGACCGGGAAGGCGCCGACGGCCATCGCCTCGCCTATATTCAGGCCGAAGCTCTCATACATCGACGTCGAGAGCAGGACGCCCTTGTCGGCGTACCATGCCGGCATGTCGGGCACGTGCCCGTCGAAGCGGATCGCGTCCCCCAGGCCCAGAGCGCCGATCATGCGGTGCAGATACCGGGCGGTGCGGAGATCGGTCAGCGCCCCGGCAACGTGGAAGGAGCATGCGGGATCGACCTGGCGCAGGCGATGCGCGACCTGCACCAGCAGCATGGGGTTCTTCTTCGGTTCGACATGGCCGACCCAGGCGATCCGGCGGCGGTCGGGCTGGCCCGGCCGGAAGCGCGCCGTGTCGATGCCGTTCGGCACGATGACCGGGCGGGCGACGGCGGCCTGGGGGAAGGACTCGGCGATCACATCGGCGATATCGCCGCCCACCGTCACCAGGCGATCGACCCGCGACCAGTCGACGCGGGCGGGATGCTCGGTCTGCAACGCCTCGATCGAGTGCAGGCGCAGCACGCAGGGGCGGCCAGCCAGCACATCGTTCCGTGTCGCCCAGACGGCGTGATCCCAGCACCATTCGAGCCAGACAATATCGGCCCAGGCAATCGCCTCGGCCAAAGCGGGGCCGGGCGGGAGGCTGACGAAACGCGTCTCGTAATGCTGCTCCAGCGCCGGGATCAGCGGGGCCAGGAAGCTGTCCTGGCGGGTCTTCACCCGATCGGCGAGCAGCAGGCGGGTCATGCGGGGCGGCTTTCGGGTTTGGGTGGCGGCGGGCGGGCTTCCCGGGCTTCGGCCCTGGGCACGTCGTGGCGTTCCGGCGCCTCGGCGCGCGCGGGTTCGGGCCGGGGACGGGAGTCCCTGGCGGCCCGGTGGGGTCGGTCCGTGGCCTCGCCCTGCGGTTCGCGGGGGCCGTCCTGTTCGGGTCTCCTCGGGGTTTTCCGGGCGGCTTCCGCTGGGGCTTCGGTCCGGGTCTCCGAGGGAGCGTCCGCGGGGGCTTCCCTCGTGATTTCCCGTTGGCGCGGCTCCTGGTGGACGCGATAGGCCTGGATCTGCCGTTCGCTGGGGATTGTCGCGGTCAGGGCGCCGTCTTCGCCACGGAATTCGATCACGACAAGGCCGAGTTCCGCATCCAGGCGGAGCGACGGATTGACATAGGGCTTGGCGGCCGCGGTCGGCGGCTCCACCCGCGCGGGGCGGGTGGGGGGCGCTTTCGGGGCATCCGTCGTGGTGGCTGTGGTTCGGACGGGTGGGATGGTCAGTTCATTCGACATGGTGGGAACACCGCGATGATGCGCCGTTCTGGCACCGACAACGCCATGACCCTAAGCCGCCGAGGTTAAGAAAGGGTTAACGCGGCCTCAGTTTTTCACCAAAACGACCGCCTCGACCTCCACCGAGATGTCGCGCGGCAGGCTGCCCATGCCGACCGCCGAACGGGCCGGGCGGCCGTTCTCTCCGAACACCGCCACGAACAGGTCGGTGCAGCCGTCGATCACCTTGGGGTGCTGGCCGAAATCGGGCACCGCGTTGACCATCCCCAGCACCTTGAGGATCGTGTCCACCCGGTCGAGGGACCCAAGCGCGGTCTGGATATTGGTCAACAGGTTCAGGCCGCAGAGCTTGGCGGCTTCGTAGCCTTCCTCGATCGACACGGTGGCACCGACCTTGCCGGTGATCATGCCGCCATCGTGCTTGCGTGGCCCGACGCCGGAGAGAAACAGCAGCCCACCGCCGATGCGATAGGGCACGTAATTGCCGATCGGGGCCGGCGGTGGCGGCAGCGTCAGGCCGAGGGCCTTCAGGCGTTCAGTCGCGCTCATGGGGTTGGTTCCTTATTCCGCCGCCTTGGCACGCGGGGCTTGGGTCTGCATCAGGGCGGTCACGGCATCGGCGCTGGGGACCGTCTCGATCGCCGCCAGCTTCTCAAACAACGGCGCGACCTGTGCGGCCGGCAAGGCTCGGCCGGCGCAGTCGGAGAACTTGGTCCACAACTCGTCATGCGTCATCGGGATGCCGGCGGGGCCGCGGCTTTTGTAGTCATCCTCCCGCGAGGCGAGACGACGGCCATCCTTCAGGTGGACGACGACCTCGGCCCCCCATTGCAGGGCGCCATCCAGGGGCATATCGGGGTTCGGCTTGGCTTCGACCCGCTGCATGAGGGTACGGATGTCGGGGTCGAGATGGGCGTCGCCCTCGAAATGGACCAGCTTCACGGCCCGATCCGCCAGGGCGCGGGCGACGCAGTACTGGATGCTGAACTTGGCCGCCAGCGGGTTTCGCGGGTCCGGGTTGTCGGTGTGCGGCAGGCGGCGGGCGTGCGGCATGACCTCGATCCGCGCGACATCGCCGGGGCGGAGGTCGTGGGTGCGGGTCAGTTCCAGCATGCGGCCGATCGAGGCATGGGTGCTGCCGCAGCAGGGATAGGGCTTGAGGTTCGGCTCCGCCGGCCCGTCGGTTTCCAGCGGTGCGTACCAGTTGGCGAGGATCTTCGCCGTGTCGTAGGTGCCTGGTCCGTTGAAGACGTCGAGGAAGCCCTGCTTATGCTCGAAGGTTGCCGGGTTGGCGGTGTAGCCGGCCTGGGCCATGAGCACGGCGAAGATGCCGTTGCGGGTGCCGTGGCCGACATGCAGCGGCTTGGTCATGGTGCCGAAGTTGGACTTCAGGCCTGAAGCGAAGGACGCCGCCATGCCGAGCGCGACGGCCGTGGTGTCGATGTCGAGGCGCAAGAGGCGGGCGCAGGCGGCGACGGTGCCGAAGATGCCCAGCGTGGCGGTCGGGTGCCAGCCCTTGTCGTAGTGATGGAAATGGACGCCGCGGGCGATGCGGCACTCGGTTTCGAACCCGACCACGTAGGCCAGGGCGAGGTCGCGCCCGGTGGCGCCTGTGCCCTCGGCCAAAGCCAGCAGCGGGGGGACCAGCATGGCGGAGGGATGGCCGCCCATCACCCCGGCCACGTCGTCGTAGTCCAGCGCGTGGGAGGCGACGCCATTCACCAGCGTGGCATCCATCGCGCTGGTCCGCGTGTTGGTCGCCCAGATCAGCGCCGGCCCCGGCCCCTGCGCGACGCCGGGGATGCGGAGGACGATGTTCGGCGCTTCCTCGGCCATGCCGGCGAGGGCGCAGCCGATCGTGTCGATGAAGGCGTGGCGCGTCCATTCGCGGGAGGTCGGGGTGATGTCCTCATACCGCAGGGCATGGATGCGTTCGGCGATCTGATGGGCGAGGGTCATGAGGGGCCTCCTTTGGCGGGAGTTTGCGACGGGCGGGGGGCGGAGGGGAAGGGGTGTGGCAGTGAACGTCAGGCAACCATCCCGATCATCGCCCGCACCCCACCAGCATCCAGCGTCTCCACCCTGCTCGCCAGGGCAATCAACGCCTCCGCCCGATCCACTGGCAGCTTGCGCGACAGGCAGTCGCGCACCTTCACCAGATGGTCTTCGTCACTGATCGGCGGGGCACCCCAGATGCCGCGCGGGCCGTTGCAGCGGGTTCGCAGGACACGGCCGTCGGTCAGTTCGACCTCCGCCTCCAGCCACATCCGGTCGAACCGGGCCGGAATGTCGGGCGACATCGTCATTGTGATCCGGTCCAGCAGCGCAACCATGTCAGGCCGAGCGATTTCGTGGTCCGTGAAGGTGTCGATCCTGGCACCACCGCGCAGCAGGCCGGAGGCAAACGTGTATTGCAGGCTGAACTTCCCCTCCAACCCCGTCGCCGGGTGCGGGCGGTTCACATACTGCATCACCGGCGTCGTCAGCCGCACCGCTCGGATCACGGAGGGATCGGGCACCTCCGGATGCAGCGTCATCCCCGCCGTGATCGCGAAGTGCGTGCCGTACTGGGACGGAAACATCTTCATCGCATAGCCCGGCTGCACGATCCGGAATGGCGGGCCGAAGTTCAGCAGATCGGCCGGCTCAAACGACTCGCCAAACATCTGGCGCGCGTAGCCGTTATGGGAGTCGAACGGTTCCGGGTTGGCGGTGAAACCCCTCGACGCCAGCAGCGCCGATTCCAACCCATGCATCGCGGCAAGCCCACAATGGGTCGATTTCGTCATGCTGCCGATATTGGCGTGCACCGTCCCGCACCGCGAGGACGCCATGCCCAGCGCATGCGCCTGCTGTTCGGCTTTGAGGCCCAGCACATGCCCTGCCGCCACCGCCGAACCCATCGGACCCGTCAGGCCAGGCGGATGAAACTTCACGCCGCCATGCTCATAGACACGCCCGGCGTGGCGGATCCAGGTCTGCAACTCGATCCCCTTGACCAAAGCCGTGATCAGATCACGGCCCGAGACCTCCCGGATTTCCGCCAGCGCCAGGATCGCCGGCAGGTTCGTCGACAGCGCGTGGTTCGACGGAGTCCACATCGGCTCGAAATCCAGCACGTGCATCGCCGCCCCGTTCAGCGCCGCGGCCAGAGTGGGCGCCGTCTTGAACCCAAAGCCGATCGCCGTCGCATCCTCCCGCGCGCCGAAGCCCCGGTAGTGGTCGGCAAGGATGCGGATCGCCTCCTCCTCGGTGCCCGCCAGCGCGATTGCCAACCCGTCCAGCACCAGTCGTTTCGCCGCCGCGATCGCCTCAGGCGTCAGGGAGTCCCAGGTCGTCGCAACGATCTTCTCACACAGGGCGGCAGTCGTGCTCATGTCGCGGGGTCTCCGAGGGCGATGACGGCCCTGATCGAACCCCACCCGGCGCGGGACGGCAAGGCGCCGGAGTCGCCTTCCGTCCCCGACACGCTATGCTGCAACGACAAGCAGGCGGGAGGACCAAGCATGACCATCGCCGAAACACTGGCCGAACGAATCGCAGCCGTCACGTTCGAAAGCCTGCCGCCCGACGCCGTGCATTGGGCGAAGGTGGCAATCCTCGACACCGTGGGCTGCATCCTCGCCGGCGCCAACGAGCCCTGCGCGCAGATCATCGGCCGGCAGGCGACGATCGGCACGACCGGCGGCGATTGCCTGGTGTTCGGCCATGACCGCCGCGTCGGCCCGCTGGAGGCCGCGCTGATCAACGGCACCGCGGCCCATGCGCTCGATTATGATGATTGTTCCGACACACTGGGCGGGCATCCCTCCGCCCCCATCCTGCCGGCCCTGTTCGCCCTGGCGGAAACCCGAGGCAGCAACGGGCGCGACTTCATCGCCGCCTATGTCACGGGGTGGGAAGCGGAAACCCGCATCGCGCGCGGCATCAACTTCCATCACTACGAGAAGGGCTGGCACCCCACAGCCACGATCGGAGTCTTCGGCGCCGCCGCGGCCTGTGCCCGCCTGATGGGCCTGCCACCCGAGCAAATCGCCCGCGCGCTGGCTCTGGCGGCAACGTTCTCATCCGGCATCAAGGCCAATTTCGGCACGATGACGAAACCGCTGCATGTCGGCCACGCGGCCCGCAACGGCTTGCTCGCCGCCCTGCTGGCCAGCGACGACTTCACCGCCCGCGCCGACGCGTTCGAGCACAAGCAAGGCTTCCTGAACGTCTTCAACGGTGCCGGTAACTACGACGCCGACCGGATCACCGATGGCTGGGGCGACCCGTGGGACATCGTCAGCCCCGGCCTGGCGATCAAGCAATACCCCTGCTGCGGAAGCACCCACCCCGCGATCGACGCCATGCTGATGCTGGTGCGCGAGCACGACCTCAAGCCCAGCCAGGTGGCCCGGATAGAGGCGCAGACCCATGCCCGCCGCCTCGCCCATACCAACCGCCCGGACCCGCAAAGCGAACTGGATGCCAAATTCAGCGTGCAATACTGCCTCGCCCGCGCCTTGGTCAGCCGCCAGATCGGCATTGAACATTTCGAAGTCGAATCCTACCGCGATCCCGCCATAAGGAGCCTGCTGCCGCGCATCCTCGCGACCCCGCAGGCGGCGGTCGATGTCGACCTGTCGTTGCATTTCGGCGCTGATGTCCAGGTCACACTCACCGACGGCCGCGTCCTCACCCGCCACGTCCCCCGTCCACTCGGCCGTGGACCGGAGGTACCGCTGCCATCCGATCTGTTGGAAATGAAATTTATCAACTGCGCGCAACGCACCCTGCCCGCCGGATCATCGCACGCCCTGCTGTCGACGCTGCGCGGGATCGAGGGCATCAACAACATAAGGGGCCTGACAAACGCAATGGCCCCGCAAGACCGGGAGGCCGCCGAATGATCAAACAATTCCGCCTGCTATGCGCCACGCTGGCCCTGTCCGCCAGCGTCCCCGCTTTGGCCGCCGATCCGAACACGCTGGTCTACTACAACCTCGCGGGCAATCAGACGCTCGACCCGGCCGATCCGCAGAACAACAGCAGCTACGCCCACGACTCCCTGCTGGCGATCTTCGACCCGCTGATCCGGCTGGACGACGCCGGCAATCCCGGCCCGGGCCTCGCCGAATCCTGGACACGCTCCGCCGCCCTTGACGAGATCACGCTGACCCTACGGCGCGGCGCGACCTTCCACGACGGCACCCCGGTCACCGCGGCCACGGTCGCGCAGAGCCTCGAACGCAACACCGCGCTCGACAAACGGGCGGGCAGTTCCATCCGGGAGGCCATGGGCCTGATCGCGTCGATTGACGTGCTGGACGAACGCACCATCCGCCTGAAACTCAAGACACCAAGCGGACAGATCGAATCCTGGCTCGGTGGCACCGCCGGCATGATCCTCGCCCCCGCCGCCTATGCGGATGGCGCGGCCGGCGGCACGATCAAGCCGATCGGTGCCGGCCCGTATCGGGTCCGCAGCTTCGATTCAAACACAAAAACCGCGCTGACCCGGAACGATACCTATTGGGGCGGCACCGCCGATCGACCCGCCGCCTTCGAGCTCCACTACGTTCCCGACGGGCGCGCTCGGCTGAACGCGCTACGCTCGGGCCAGGCGACGGTCGTCTTGCTGGACCCGCGCCAGATCAATGAGGCGAAGACGGCCGGCATGACCGTCCAGGTCAACGAGAAGAACGCGTTCTGGACGATGTATTTCAACTCAAGCCGAGCGGGGCTGGCGGATGGGAGGATACGGCGGGCGTTGATGCATGCGATTGATCGGGAGGCGCTGTCCGCCGCCCTGGGTTATGGCAGCACAAGGGCGACGGAACAGATTTTCGCCGGCGCGTCCCCGCTGAACGTCAAGGCCCTGGACAATCGCTACCCCTACGATCCCGCCAAGGCGCGGGCCCTGTTGGCCGAGGCGGGGCTGAAGGATGGGCTGGAAATCAGCGTCCTGCTGCTGAACAACACCGAGTTCCGCCAGTTGGCCGAGGCCTTGCAGGCGATGGTCGCGGAATCTGGCATTCGGTTCAAGTACGACACCGTCGATGTCTCCCAGTTCCCGCTATTCTTCCAGAAGCCATCCCGCGGCGACATGATGCTCGGCCGTTATGGCGGGCGCAGTGAGCCGGTGCAGATGCTGTTCGAGCTGGTTGGCACCGGCGGCCCGTTCTCTCCGGGAGGTGCGGTGACACCCGAGATCGACGCCCTCCTCGGCAAAGCCAAGGTCATGGACAGCCGCGATCCCGCGCGCCTGACAGTGTTGCGCGATGTCGTGACGCTGGTGTCGAACAACGCGGCGATCGTGCCGATCATGACGCGGTCGAACGTCTATGCGTTCAAACCGGGCTGCGTCGTGAACCTGCCGGCCTACCTGCCCGGCGGGGCGGACCGTTTCAATGACACGCGGATCGGGGCGTCGTGCAAGTAGCGATCCGGCCGCGAAATGTGGTTCGCCTTTGCCGCCCATCTACGGTAGCCTTTTCGGATTCCTGGGCTGGAGTAGCCGCAATGCACGTATCTCCGCACTTTGGACGCCTCGTCTCCGTCGCGATCCTTGCCATGGCGCTCGCGGGTGCCGCCGCCCCGGCACGCGCGCAATCGGTCACGCCGCCATCGACGCCGATGACGTCAGCGGCGGTGCAACCAACCGCGACCATACCGCCGCAGGAAAGCGCGATCGCGCCCCCGAGCCGGCAACCGCCCTCACCCCAGGCGTTGGGAGGGCTGAACTGCCTGATGTTCGGCACCATCGGGGCGGCCAGCGTCTATGTCTACAACGATATCCTGATGGTCGCGATCAGCGGTTATGTGAACCCGGCCTTGCTGATTCCGACAATGACCGCCGGCTTCATCGCCGGCTGCGGCATCGGCAACACGCTCACCCCGGGCATCATCTATCTGCAGAACCTGATCTTCTGACCTACTCCATCTTCAGGCCGGCGATCTTCACCAGTTCGCGGTTGATCTCGGTCTGAGCCGCCAGGGCCTTGCCAGTGGCCGGCCCATCCATCGGCCGCAGCAGCACCCCGCGTTCCAGGGAGCGTTGGATCATCTCCGAGTCCTTCATGATCTCGGCCACCTTGGCGTTGACCTTGTCGACGATGTCGCGGGAGACGCCGGCGGGGCCGTAGATGCCATAGAACGTCGTCGGCGTGATGTTGGGGAAGCCCTGTTCCGCGAGCGTGGGTGTGTCGGGAAAGCCCGGATGCCGTTCGTCACCCACCATCGCCAGCAAACGCAGCTTGCCGGCACGGACATGCGGCAGGACGACGATGTCGGACATCACCTGGACATGGCCGGCGATCAGGTCATTCAACACATCCGCGCTGCCCCGATACGGCACGTGCAGGATGTCGACCTCGGCCATGCGGTTGAAATTCACGACCATCAGATGGGACCCAGTGCCCGATCCGGGCGTGCCCCAGGCGATCTTGCCGGGGGTCGCCTTGGCCAGCGCGACCAGTTCCGCGACCGTTGTCGCCTTCAGGCCCGGATTGACCGCCAGGCCCTGGATCAGGTCGCCCACGCGGGCCATCGGGGTGAAGTCCTTCAGCGGATCGAAGTTCACCTTCGCCACCACCGGCACCAGCCCCAGCGTGCTGCTGGACGCGAGCAACAGCGTATAGCCATCCGGGGCGGCACGGGCCGCGGCCTCCGACCCGATCATGCCGGAGGCACCGCCGCGGTTGTCGACGATGAACTGCTGTCCCATCGCCATGGACAGCCGATCGACCCAAAGTCTGGCGACGACATCGTTGGGGCCACCGGCGGCGAAGGGGACGACGACCTTCACCGGTCGCTCGGGCCATTTGGTTCCCTGCGCCAGCGCGGGCGTCACCGCCAGCGCGAAGACAGTCAGAGCGGTCAGGAAACGACGCATCATGGCAAGACCTTCCCCGGATTCATGATGCCGAGCGGATCGAGCGCGGCCTTGATCCGTTGCATGATTGCAAGTTCGGCGCCACCGCGCCAGTCCGGCATCATATAGGGCTTGAGCTTGCCGATCCCGTGTTCGGCCGAGAAGCTGCCGTCGTACTCACGGACCACCTCGTTCACGACATCCATGATCGCGTGGTCCTGTTCGAGGAACCATTTCGGATCGGCACCCACGGGCTGTTCGAGATTGAAGTGGATGTTGCCGTCGCCCATGTGGCCGAACGGCACGCAGCGAACGTCGGGGATCAGTTTCTCACAGGCCTCGGTGGCCTTGCGGATGAAGGCCGGGACTTTCGATACGGGGACCGAGACGTCGTTCTTCACGCTCGCCCCTTCCCGCTTCTGGGCTTCGGAGTGTTCTTCCCGCAGGCGCCAGATCGCGGCGCGCTGGGCGTCGGATTCCGCGATGGCGGCATCGGTGACGGACCCGGCCTCCATCGCCGCTTCCAGGACGCTTTCGAGTGACTCCCGCAGGCCGGCGTTGGGGCGGGGGGTCGCGAGTTCCACCAGGGCGTAGAACGGCGCGGGCTGGGACAGCGGCAAGACGGCGCCGGGGATGTGCTTGAGGACGAATTCGGTGCCCAGGCCGGACATCAGTTCGAAGGCGCTGATCGCGGCGGCGTCGTGGGCCTGGATGCGGGCAAACAGGTCCAGCGCGGCCTCGGCATGCGGCAAGGCGCAGAAGGCGACCGCGATCTCGCGCGGCTTCGGTGCCAGTTTGAGGATCGCGGTCGTGATGATGCCCAGGGTGCCCTCGGAACCAACGAATAGCTGGCGGAGGCAATAGCCCGTGTTGTCCTTCCGCAGCCGGCGCAGCCCGTTCCAGATGGTGCCGTCGGGCAGCACGACCTCCAGCCCCAACACCAAGTCGCGGGCATTGCCATAGCGAACCGTGTTGTTGCCTCCGGCATTCACCGCCAGCACGCCGCCGATCTGCGCCGATCCTTCTGACGAGATCGACAACGGCAGCAGGCACCCGGCTTCCAGCGCCGCGTTCTGGGCGGCCTTCAGGGTGACCCCGGACTCGATGGTCATGGTCAGGTCGACCGGGTCGATTGCATGGATACGGTTCAGGCGAGCGGTGGACAGGACCAGTTCCGACCCGTCTTCGTTCGGCACCGCGCCGCCCACCATCGAGGTATTGCCGCCCTGGGGTACGATCGGCGTCCCGGCCTCGGCGCAGAGCCGCACGACGTCGGCCAGTTCCTGGGTGTTGGCCGGCCGGATGACGGCCGAGGTCTTCCCCTTGTACAGGCGCCGCCAGTCTTCGGAATACGGCGCGGTGTCAGTCGGATCGGTCAGGATGCCGCGATCCCCGACAACGGCGCGGATGCGGTCGAGCAAGGGCGTAAGGGCGGTGATGGCGGTGGCGGGCATGGGTGTATCCTCTCTGACCCCGACGTTACCGCCTGGGAATGGCCACGGCAAAGGGCGGACCCGCCCCAGATTGCCGCCACGTCATGCCCTGTCTACCGTCCGATACGAACGTGGGATAATGAGGCTGAGGAAGCAGGAAGGGCCGATGACCGAAGCAAGCGCGCCACCAGCGGAACCAACGCCCCCCTGGCTCCGGCAGGACACCGCCGCCGGCCTTGTCGTGATCGCCGTCGCCGCCTTCGCGCTGTGGCAGGGGGCGGCCCTGACCGCCGGCAGCCTGGGAGCCATCGGCGCCGGCATGCTGCCCCGCGCGCTGGCGATCCTGTTCGGCGGGCTGGGCCTGGTGCTGCTGGTCACGGCCATGACAACCGACGGGGAACGCCTGCAACGCTGGAGCCTGCGTGGCCCGATCATGATCCTCGCCGCCGTGATCACCTTCGGCCTGAGCGTGCGGCCCGTCGGCCTCGCCGTCGCCGGCCCGCTGACGGTGATCGTCGGCGCCGCCGCCAGCCCCGAGACCCGATGGTCGGAGACGCTGATCTTCAGCGTCGTCATGACAACCTTCTGCGTCCTGCTGTTCAAGTTCGCCCTGGGCCTGGCGATCCCGCTGGCGCCCTGGCTGGTGGGGTACTAGGGCCATGATGGACCTGGTTGCCAACCTCGGCCTGGGCTTCGCGACGGCCTTTTCCCCGATCAATCTCGCGCTGTGCTTCACCGGCTGCCTGGTCGGCACGCTGATCGGCGTGCTGCCCGGCGTCGGCCCGATCGCCACGATTGCCATGCTCATGCCGCTGACCTTCAAGGTCGATCCGACCGGCGCGCTGATCATGCTCGCCGGCATCTACTACGGCGCGCAGTACGGCGGCTCCACGACCGCGATCCTGATCAACATCCCCGGGGAGGCGACATCCGTCGTCACGGCGCTCGATGGGCACGAGATGGCCAAGCGCGGGCAGGCCGGCGTGGCGCTGGGCACCGCGGCGATCGCGTCCTTCCTCGCCGGCACCGTGGCCACGCTGGTGATCGCCGCGATCGGCGCGCCGCTGACCAAGCTCGCGCTGCTGTTCGGTCCGGCGGAGTATTTCGGGCTGATGCTGCTGGGCCTGACTCTCGCGGTCGTGCTGGCGCGGGGATCGGTGCTGAAGGCGATCATCATGATCGTGTTCGGCGTCCTGCTGGCCACCGTCGGCACCGACCTGGAGACCGGAGAGGACCGGCTGACCCTGGGCCTTGATTCGCTTTCGGACGGGATCGACTTCGCCGTGCTGGCGATGGGCGTGTTCGGCATCGCCGAGGTGATGCGGAACCTCGATGCGCCCGAGACCCGCGACGTCGTGCGTGCGTCCATCGGGCGGCTGCTGCCCTCCTGGGCCGATCTGCGGCGCTGTGCCGGCCCAATGCTGCGCGGCACCGGCCTGGGCGCCGCGCTGGGCATCCTGCCGGGCAACGGCGCGGTGCTAGCGCCGTTTGCGTCCTATACGCTGGAAAAGAAGCTGGCCGACGACCCCCGCCGCTTCGGCAAGGGCGCGATCGAGGGCGTGGCGGGGCCGGAAGCCGCGAACAATGCCGGCGCGCAGACCGCCTTCATCCCGCTGCTGACGCTGGGCATCCCGCCCAATGCCGTGATGGCGCTGATGGTTGGCGCGATGACGATCCATGGCGTCATTCCGGGCCCTCAGGTGATGACCAAGAACCCCAGCCTGTTCTGGGGCATGATCGCGTCGATGTGGATCGGCAACCTGATGCTGCTGGTCATCAACCTGCCGCTGGTCGGCCTGTGGGTGAGGCTCCTGCGCGTGCCCTACCGGCTGATGTTCCCAGCCATCCTGCTGTTCTGCTGCATCGGCATCTACTCCATCAACAACAACCCGGCCGATGTGTTCTTCACCGCCTTCTTCGGCTTCGTCGGCTACGCGCTGATCAAGTTCGGCCTGGAACCGGCGCCGATGCTGCTGGGCTTCGTCCTCGGCCGGCTGCTGGAGGAGAAGATGCGCCAGGCCCTGGTGCTGTCGCGCGGCAGCCTGATGACCTTTGTCGAACGTCCGGTCTCGGCCGGACTGCTGCTGGCCGCCGCCGTCATCCTGGTGATCGCCCTGCTGCCCGCCGTGCGCCGCGGGCGGGAAGACGCCTTCCAGGAATAGCCGGCGTCCCCAGCTATTGAACTCGATGCCAGTCCAGGGCACGCATGTCCGGACCCAGAACAGGAGTTGAATGATGAAGCGTTTCGCGTGGTTGCTGGCCGCGGCCCTGGTATTGCCGATCTCGGCGGCCTGGGCCCAGGCCTATCCGACCAAGCCCGTCACCATGATCGTTCCCTTCGCCGCCGGCGGCCCGACCGACATCGTCGCCCGTATCGTGGGCGAACACATGTCCAAGACCCTCGGCCAGCAGGTGGTGATCGAGAACGTCGCCGGCGCCGGCGGCACCACGGGCATCACCCGCGGCAAGCAGGCCGCGCCCGACGGCTATACGATCATGATGGGCCACATGGGCACCCATGGCGCGGCCCCTGCCCTGTATCCGAACCTGCGCTATGACCCGGCAAAGGACTTCGAGCAGATCGGCCTCGCCGCCGGCACGCCGATCGTCATCGTGGCGAAGAAGGACTTCCCCGCCGCGAACCTCAAGGAGTTCATGGCCTATGTGAAGGCCAGCACCGCCAAGGTGAACCAAGCGCATGCCGGCGTCGGCTCCGTGTCCTTCACCACCTGCCTGCTGCTGTCGGCCCAGCTTGGCATCAAGCCGACCGCCGTCGCCTATCGCGGCACCGGCCCGGCTCTGAACGACCTGGTGGGCGGGCAGGTCGACTACATGTGCGACCAGATCGTGAACCTGGTCGAGCAGATCAACGGCGGCGCGATCAAGGCCTATGCCATCGCGACGGCCGAACGCTCCCCTGTCCTGCCGAACGTGCCGACGACCAAGGAAGCCGGCATGCCGGAGTATCAGGTCAGCGCCTGGAACGCCGTCTTCGCCCCCAAGGGCACGCCCAAGGAGATCGTGGCCAAGCTGAACGCCGCGCTGAGCGCCGCGCTGGATGACCCGGCGACCCGCAAGCGCCTGCTCGACCTGGGCAGCGTCATCCCCGACCAGAAGGGCCGCACGCCCGAGGCCCTGGCCGAACTGGTGACCTCCGAAGTGGCGCGCTGGACGCCGATCCTGAAAGCCGCCGGCGCCTCGGGGCAGTAGCCGGAACCGAAACACCCGGACATTGGCGCGAGCCGCCAGTGTCCGGGCAAATCGTATTAAAGTATTATTTCACTCTAATATAAATAACTTGTCTGGCGGTCTTCCCAACCGCCGGGTATGCTGATTTGCACTGAGAGCCACAAACACTGCTGTCCGGTCAATCAC